>CAMDDQ010000004.1 GCA_945892765.1 Asaia bogorensis | reverse complement strand
TGGCGACGGCGATTAGCCGCAGTGGCGTGCCGGGTGCAATATCGGGCATGGCGTTAACGTCGCTCGGCATTGCGCTTTCGCACCCCGGTGAGTCGCAGGATGGTACCCGACGGATCGGTTTGGCTTGGGAAGCGTTCGACGTCCATCTTCCATCGCTTTGCCGCGTCCGTCAATTCATCCTCGACCGCGCGGCCCTTGTGGAAAAGGAAACTGCCGCCGGGCGCAAGGAGCCTGGTGGAATAGTCGAGCAGCCGGGGCAGTGGCGCCACGGCCCGAGCGGTGACGATATCGGCTCGCAGGGAATCGAAGTCCTCGGCCCTTTTATTATGGATCGTCGCGGGAAGCGCCGCGGCGGCTACGACCTCCCGCAAGAAGCCGCATTTGCGGCCATCGGATTCGATTAATTGGACCTCCAGCCCCCCCATCGCCGACAGGACAAGACCGGGGAAACCGGCGCCGCTGCCGATATCCAGAAGGGTCGTCGCGTCTCGGGGAATAAGCGCATGGAGCTGGGCGGAATCGAGGAAATGTCGGCGCCACAGGTCGGGATAGGTCGAATCGCCGATGAGATTCACCCGCCCCCGCCATTGCAAGAGCAGGGCGGCGTGGATTCTCAACTTGGCCGATGTTTCACGTGAAACATCGGCCAGACGATCGAATTCATCCGGTGTGAGCGGGTTGGGCGCGGCGGACATAACGCAACAGGATGGTAAGCGCCGCCGGCGTGACCCCGGAAATCCGAGCGGCCGCGCCCAGCGTTGGCGGCCGTGCCTTCGCCAGTTTCGTGCGAACCTCCGTCGACAGACTGGTGAGGCCGTCATAATCGAGATCGGGCGGCAGGAGCAGTGTTTCATCCTGGCGGAAGGTCCGAATATCGGCGTCCTGACGGTCGAGATAACCGGCATATCGCGCATCGATTTCAAGTTGTTCGGCGATCGGCGGTGCCAGGGCGCCCAGCTCGGGCCACAGGATCGCGAGCCGCCGGCAATCCACGCCGGGCATGCTCAAAAGATCGCCAGCGCTTCGCTTTGTCCCGTCTTGATTAACCTGAAGCCCTCGGCGTTGCAGATCAGTGGGTGTGGCGCGAAGACTCGAAACAAGGTCCCGCGCGGCGGCCAGATCGCGCGCCTTCGCCGTGAACACCTTCGACCGTTCTCCGCCGACGCAGCCAATGGCGATCCCGCTCGGGGTCAGGCGTTGATCGGCATTGTCGGCCCGCAGAGTCAGCCGGAATTCGGCCCGTGAAGTAAACATGCGGTAGGGTTCGGTCGTACCGAGGCTCACCAGATCGTCGATGAGCACGCCGATATAGGCTTGGCTGCGGTCGAGCGTGAACGGTTCGCCGCCGGATACCGCCAGCGCCGCGTTGAGGCCCGCCATGAGCCCCTGGGCAGCGGCCTCCTCGTAACCGGTCGTACCGTTGATCTGTCCGGCAAGGTAAAGTCCATTGACCCGACGCGTCTCGAGCGTTGGCCACAACTCCCGGGGATCGACATAGTCATATTCCACCGCGTAACCGGGCCGGACCATCTCCGCGCGTTCGAGGCCGGGAATGGTCTTAAGGAGTGCCACCTGGATGTCGCGAGGAAGTGAGGTGGAGATGCCGTTCGGATAAACGGTGTCGTCGTCCAGCCCCTCGGGCTCCAGGAAGATTTGATGGCGAGTCCGTTCGGCGAAGCGAACGACCTTATCCTCGATTGACGGGCAATAACGCGGGCCGGTGCTGCCAATCTGCCCGGAATACATCGGCGCGAGATGCAGATTCGCGCGGATGATGTCGTGGGTTTCCAGCGTCGTTGCCGTAATATGGCAAGGAACCTGCGGTGTTGCGATACGCGCCGTAAGAAAAGAAAACGGTTCCGGCGGATCGTCGCCGGGTTGCACCGCGAGCCCCGGCCAATCGATGGTGCTCCCATCAAGGCGTGGGGGCGTGCCGGTCTTCAGCCGGCCAAGCACGAAGCCGGCACCTTCGAAAGTTTCCGAAAGCCCCAGCGCTGGCGCTTCACCCACGCGGCCGGCGGCCTGGGTCTCCTTCCCGATATGGATCAACCCACGGAGAAAGGTCCCGGTCGTCACCACGACCGCACCGGTCGCGATCTCCTCGCCACTCGCCAACTCCACGGCGGCGATCGAACCATCGCGGCCGAATCGCAGATTCTCGACCGCGCCCGCCCGAATAGCCAAATTCGGCTGCGCCGCCAGAATCTCCTGCATGGCGATGCGGTAGAGTTTACGATCGGCCTGGGCGCGCGGCCCGCGAACGGCGGGGCCTTTGCTGCGGTTCAGCATGCGGAACTGAATGCCCGCCCGATCGATGACCCGCCCCATAAGCCCGTCGAGCGCATCGATTTCACGGACGAGGTGGCCCTTGGCCAACCCGCCGATAGCCGGATTACACGACATCTCCCCGATGGTCGCCAGATTGTGGGTCAGCAGCAGGGTCGATGCACCCAGCCGCGCAGCGGCGGCGGCGGCCTCACAGCCCGCATGTCCGCCGCCCACCACAATGACGTCATAACCGCTCATTTCCGCGAGTCTATAGTCGCGGTCCGGCCCGAAGTCAAAACCAAGAATGTTTCACGTGAAACATTCTTGTCCGGTCACGTAATATGTAATCATATTATATATACAGATATTGTTGTCCGCTCGCACGGGCGCGTTGTTTGCGGGCAGGGCCTTTCCATCCCGCCCTATTTCCCGATGCAAAATTCGCGGAAGACGACGTCTAAAATGTCATCAACACCAACCCGTCCAGTGATACGGCCCAATGCCCGCGCGGCCAGACGCAAATCCTCGGCAGCAAGCTCCGGCAAACCCGCAACCAGGCCACGCCGCAACGCCGCCACACAGCCCTCAAGCGCCTCGCGATGCCGAGCGCGCGTGAGGACCGGGGAAGCACTGACGTTGAGCCGGCGCGCGGCCTCCCTTTCGATCGCGCTCAACAACACCTCCACGCCGGCCCCGGTCAACGCCGAAACCGCCACCATCGGCCGCCCATTGGGCATTGGCGGCGTCTTGGATGTACCAAGGTCAATCTTGTTGAGAACCACAATGGTGTCGTCATCGACCAGAGCCGCCGTGGCCGAATCCGCCGCAGGCCAGGCCGCCGCGTCGAAGACGGCGAGCTTGAGGTCCGCCGCCTTCGCCCGTGCCAACGCCAGCCGCACCCCCTCGGCCTCGATGTCGTCGCCGCCGTCCCGCAGACCGGCAGTGTCGGCGATCACCAGGGGATACCCCCCGAGATCGAGATGAATTTCGATAACGTCGCGCGTTGTTCCGGCGGTGGCCGATACGATGGCGGCATCCCGCCGCGCAAGCCGGTTCAACAGGCTCGATTTACCGGCATTGGGCGCGCCGATGATGGCGATGGACAGGCCCTCCCGAAGCCTCTCTCCACGCCTTCCGTCATCGAGATGGCGCGCGATCTCCGCAGCAAGATCCCCGATCTCGGGACGAATCGCCGCGGCCAAACCCTGGGGCAAATCCTCGTCCGGAAAATCGATATCGGCCTCGGCATGCCCGAGGACCCGGATCAGCCTTGCCCGCCAGCCCTCGTAGAGCGCGCCCAGTTCCCCGTCCAGTTGCCGCAACGCCTGCCGCCGCTGGGCCGCGGTCTCGGCCGCGATGAGATCGGCAAGGCCCTCGACTTCGGTGAGATCGAGCCTCCCGTTTTCAAAAGCTCGGCGAGTGAATTCTCCCGCTTGGGCAAGACGGCAACCGGGCAGCCGCCCCAGAACCTCGCTCACCCCCGCCACGACCGCGCCGCCGCCGTGGATATGGAACTCCGCCACATCCTCCCCGGTAAAGCTGCTCGGTCCGGGAAACCAGAGCACGAGCGCATCGTCAAGAGCCTCCCCGCCCCGTGGATCGGCGAGGCGGCGCAGGCTGGCGCGGCGCGCGGGCGGCACCGGACGGCGGGTCAGGGCGGCGATGGCCGCGCCCGCCCCCGGACCGGAGACACGCAGCACGGCAATTCCGGCCCGGCCGGAAGACGTCGCCAAAGCGAAGATCGTCCCGGTCATCCGCCGATTGCGGCCCCTTCGCCGCAGCTCGACCGCAAGGCCCGAAGCCTCGCTAAGTCAGCGTAGTCATCACCCATTTCTTATAGGCTGGCCGCATCGTCAGCCGCGCGTACCAGTTCTGCAGACCAACCATCATCGAGGGCCGCTGAATCGGCAGGTTGAACCAACGATAGGCGTGAACGCCAAGCGCGATGTCGCCCATCGTGAAGTGGCTTCCGGCCACGAAATCCCGGCGCGAGAGGTCGTTGCTCAAGATTTTCCACGCGTCCAGTGCCCGGTGGCGCGCCTCGTCGAGCGCGGCCGGGTCGCGCTTTTCGGGCGGCGTCCGAACCAACCCGACAAACAGCGGCCCCATCGCCGGCGCGATCGTCATCGACGCCCAATCCATCCAGCGATCCGCGTCCGCCCGTTCCTGCACATTTTCCGGCCACAGCGTCCCGGCGCCGTGTTTGGCTGCGAAATAGCGAACGATGGCGTTCGATTCCCACAACACGAACCCGTCGTCATCGATGGTGGGAACAAGCCCGTTCGGATTAAGGACGAGATAGGACGGATCGCGAGTCTTCATGCCGCCGCTTTCGCCGCCAACGACCTCGCGTTGAACAGGTATCGACAGTTCCTCGCAGACCCACAGCACCTTCTGCACATTCGCCGAATTGCTGCGTCCGTAGATCTTTACCATGGCCACCCCCGAAAGGGGCCGCCGTGGCCCCGATATAGTTTACCCACTATATAAGGCGTTTTGGTTGCGGGCGCCCTCCCTTCGCTGCAATTTTCGCCGTCCTTCGGACGCCGGCGGCGGCTCTTGCGCGAATTCACCTCGGTCTGTATAAACCCCCACTTCCAGGCGGCGAGGCCAGGGCGATAGCCCCGGGCATGCCCAACCGCCTGAGCCAATGGACGAATCGTCGGAGTTGACTGCCGCCGGTTCATCGAAAGGAAGCAAAATGCCCAAGATGAAGACCAAGTCTGCCGCCAAAAAGCGGTTCAGACTGACCGGGACTGGCAAGGTCAAGATGGCCCATGCCTTCAAGCGTCACAATCTGCGCAAACGCTCGCAGAAAATGAAGCGCAAGGCCCGCGCCAGCACCACGATGAAAAAGGGTGACGCGCGCAAGGTCATCCGCTTCTTCCTGCACGATTAACGGGGGCGTTGAACAATGGCACGCGTCAAACGCGGGACAACAGGCCACGCCCGCCACAAGAAAGTCCTGAAACGCGCCGCGGGTTATCGCGGCCGGTCGAGCACCACCTTTCGCGCCGCACTCGAGAAGGTCGAGAAGGCGCTTCGTTATGCCTATCGCGACCGGCGCAACCGTAAGCGCGATTTCCGCGGCTTGTGGATTCAGCGCATCAATGCGGCGGCGCGCCTGTCCGGCATGACCTATTCGCAGCTTATGTTCGGGATCAAGAAGGCCGGCATCGAAATCGACCGCAAAGTTCTGTCGGACCTGGCGATCACCGATCCCGATGGCTTTAAGGGCTTGGCCGAAAAGGCCCGGGCCGCCCTCAAGCCCGCCTGAGACACTGCGTCTCGGCGGTGATAAAGGGTCGGTCCGAGAGGGCCGACCCTTTTTCGTTTCACTCTCCGCGAGAGGCTAGTTTTTCCCCGGGACCCAACGCGATGAACGATTTGAACCGGCTACGCGACGAAATCCTGGCGGGCGTCCACGACGCCGCGGATTTGGAGACACTGGATTCGCGCCGCGTGGCCGCGCTCGGCCGCAAGGGCGACATCACACAACGCCTGAAGGACCTCGGGAAATTGCCGGCCGAGGAGCGCAAGGCCGCCGGCGCTGCGTTGAATGCCATCAAGACCGAAATCGAAACTGCCATCGAAACCAAGACGGCGGCTTTGCGCGAGTCCAAGATGAATCGCCGTCTCGAAGGCGAACGCATCGACGTCACGCTCCCGCCGCGGCCGGAATCGGAGGGGCGGATTCATCCGATCGGACAGACCATCGACGAAGTCGTCGCCATTTTCGGCGAAATGGGATTCGCCATCGCCGAAGGCCCAGACATCGAGGACGACTTCCACAATTTCACGGCCCTCAACATGCCGCCGGAACATCCCGCCCGGCAGATGTGGGACACGTTCTATCTTCCCCAGAAAGCCGACGGCTCCCGGCTGCTTCTCCGCACCCACACATCGCCGGTGCAGGTACGCACGATGCTGAAATCGCGGCCGCCCTTGCGCATCATCGCGCCGGGACGCACCTATCGCCGCGATTCCGACATGACCCACACGCCGATGTTTCATCAGGTCGAAGGCCTGGTGATCGATCGGTCGACGCATATGGGCCATCTCAAAGGCTGCCTGATCGATTTCGTGCGCGCCTATTTCGAGATACCCGACGTTCCCGTGCGGTTCCGGCCCAGTTACTTTCCCTTCACCGAACCCTCGGCTGAAATGGATATCGGCTGTTCGCGCAAAGGCGGCGAGATGAAGATCGGCGCGGGCGATTCCTGGCTGGAAATCCTGGGCGCCGGCATGGTTCATCCCAAGGTGTTGGCGCATTGCGGTGTCGATCCGGGCGAATTTCAAGGTTTTGCCTTCGGCATGGGGATCGAGCGCATCGCCATGCTGAAATACGGCATCCCCGATCTGCGTACTTTCTTCGACGCCGACCTCCGCTGGCTTCGCCACTATGGCTTCGGTGCTCTGGACATTCCGAGCCTGGTCGGAGGACTGTCCCGATGAAGTTCACGCTGGGCTGGCTGACGGACCATCTCGACACCAACACGTCGCTTGATGACATCCAGACGCGTCTGACCGCGCTCGGCCTCGAGGTCGAAAGCGTGGAGGATCGCGGTGCCGCGCTGGCGCCGTTCACCGTCGCCCATGTTATTTCGGCCGAACGGCATCCCGATGCCGACCGTCTGCAAGTATGCCGCGTCGATACCGGCAAGGGCGTCGTGCAGGTCGTGTGCGGGGCGCCCAACGCCCGCGCCGGCATGAAGGCAGCCTTCGCCGCGCCCGGCGTCACGTTGCCGGGAACCGGGATCCTGCTGAAGAAATCCGCGATCCGCGGCGTGGACAGCGCGGGGATGTTGTGCTCCGCGCGCGAATTGGGGCTGGGTGAGGATCACGACGGCATCATCGATCTACCCGGCGACGCCCGCATCGGCGAGCCCATCGCTGGCGTGCTTGGTTTGGACGATCCGGTCATTTACATCAAGGTCACGGCCAATCGTCCCGATTGTCTCGGGGTGCGCGGTGTCGCCCGCGACCTTGCCGCGGCCGGTTTGGGAAAACTCAAACCCTGGGCGTTCGCCGGCGCCGCCCCCGCCAAGCCGATCCCAGGCCCGATCCGCGTCTATCTCGATTTTCCCGACGGCACCACCAATGCCTGCCCACACTTCGTGGGTCGCATGATCCGGGGGGTTAGGAATCGACCGAGCCCGGATTGGTTGCGGCGGCGGCTGAAAGCGGTTGGGCTGCGGCCGATCTCGGCCCTTGTCGACATCACCAATTTCCTGACCATCGATGCGTGCAGGCCGCTTCACGTCTTCGACGCCGACACCATCGCCGGCGCCCTGACCGTCCGGCTGGCCAAGCCCGGTGAAAGCCTGCCCGCGCTCGACGGCAAGACCTATGCGCTCGATCCCGGCATGACCGTGATCGCCGACGAGGACGGCGTGTTATCCCTGGGTGGCGTCATCGGCGGGGAATCGACCGGTTGCACCGAAACTACGACCAATGTCTTCATCGAGGCGGCGCTGTTCGATCCGCTGCGTACGGCCGCGACCGGCCGCAAGCTCGGCATCGACAGCGACGCCCGCCATCGTTTCGAGCGCGGCGTCGATCCGGCCTTCGTCGTCGCCGGGATGGAAGCAGCCACCAAGATGGTGCTTGAGCTCTGCGGCGGGGAGGCCGGCGAACTCGTCGTCGCCGGCGCCGAACCGCGTTGGCAACGCAATGTTCATTTGCGAGCCGACCGCTTGCACGGCCTCGGCGGGATTACGCTTCCCTTGGCCGACAGCGCACGCATCCTCACCGATCTCGGGTTCACCAATACGCCCGATGCCGAAGGGCTGAGCGTCGGCATCCCGTCCTGGCGCCCGGATATCGAGGGTGAACCCGATTTGGTCGAGGAAGTCGCGCGGGTCTATGGTTATGACCGAATCCCGGCGCTGTCGCTGCCGCGCGACAGCAACCTTCCCCGGATCGCACGCACGCCGGCGCAGCGGCGCGAGGCCCTGGTGCGCCGCGCTCTCGCGGCGCGCGGCATGGTCGAGGCGGTGACGTATTCATTCATGAGCGCGTCATTGGCCGAGCCGTTTGGGATCCGCGAATCGCTCAAGCTCGCCAACCCCATCAGCGCCGATCTCGATCTGATGCGGCCCTCGATCCTGCCCAACCTGCTCGAAGCGGCCAAACGCAACGCCGATCGCGGGCTGCCCGATCTCGCCTTGTTCGAAATCGGCCCGCAATATGCCGGTGAAACCGCCGCCGATCAGTCGCTTGCCGCGACCGGTCTGCGCGTCGGCCAATCGCGCCCGCGCCACTGGTCCAGCCATCAACGCAAAGCCGATGCCTTGGACGCTAAGGCGGACATCTTGGCGGCTCTCGCCGCCGCCGGCATCGGCGCCGACGCCGCGCAGGTGGCCACCGATCCCCCCGCGTGGTACCACCCCGGCCGCGCCGGAACCTTGCGGCTGGGGCCGAAAGTCATCGGCTATTTCGGCGAAATCCATCCGCGACTTCTGACGCGGTTCGACCTCAAGGGTCCGGCTTGCGGTTTTGAGATGAACCTGTCGGCCCTGCCGCCACCGAAGGAACGCGCCGGCAAGGCGCGGCCCCTCCTCAAACCTTCGCCGCTGCTGCCAGTGGAACGCGACTTCGCTTTCGTTGTTGATGCGGCGGTGCCGGCGGACGCAGTGTTGCGGGCGGCGCGCGGCGCCGATCGCGGGCTGATCGCCGAGGTTTCGGTCTTCGATCTCTACGAAGGCGAAGGCGTCGGGCCGGGCAAAAAATCCATCGCGATCGCGGTGCGGCTCCAGCCCAACGACCGTACATTGACCGATGCCGACATCGAGGCGGTCGGACAAAAGATTGTCGCCGCCGTCACCAAAGCCACCGCCGGCACGCTACGTGCCTAATCTGGCCGCCCGCCCGTCCCCGCCTATCTTCCTGCGGGAGGCGAGCGCGGGAGTTGCGCGTGCGGTTGGGTCCACCTATGTTGCTGCCAATCCCGTACCGGACAATCGGTGCAACGCACGCGGCTTGTGGCTTTCGCCGGCCGCGCAGATCGCCGATCGCGACCCATTTTCGCCAGCGCCCCCGCCGAGCCGATGACCGATCTCGCTCATATCCGAAATTTCGCCATCATCGCCCATATCGACCATGGCAAATCGACGTTGGCGGATCGTCTGATCCAGCGTTGCGGCGGCGTCGATTCGCGCGACTTCCGCGACCAGATGCTCGATTCGATGGATATCGAACGCGAACGCGGCATCACCATCAAGGCGCAGACGGTCCGTCTGACTTACAAGGCAAAGAACGGGAAGACCTATCAACTCAACCTGATGGACACGCCCGGCCATGTCGACTTTTCGTACGAGGTGAGCCGGTCGCTCGCCGCGTGTGAAGGCTCGCTCCTCATCGTCGACGCCACCCAGGGCGTCGAGGCCCAGACTTTGGCCAATGCCTATCAGGCAATCGACGCCGGCCATGAAATCGTGCCCGTGCTCAACAAGATCGACCTGCCGGCGGCCGAACCGGAGCGGGTGCGCGCGCAGATCGAAGAGGTCGTCGGCCTCGACGCCACCCATGCCGTGCCTATTTCGGCCAAGACCGGGCTGGGTATCGACGACGTGCTTGAGGCCATTGTCGAAAGACTGCCACCGCCGATCGGCGAAAAGACCACACCACTCAAGGCCCTTCTCGTCGATAGCTGGTACGACTCCTATCTCGGCGTGGTCATCCTCGTGCGGGTTAAGGATGGCGAGCTCAAAAAAGGGCTGCGCCTGCGCATGATGGCGACCGGTGCGGTTCACGATGTCGACCGTGTCGGCTTCTTCACGCCGAAGCTGAAGGACGTGCCGAGCCTGGGTCCGGGCGAGGTCGGTTTCATCACCGCCGGCATCCGCAGCGTCGCCGATTGCCGCGTGGGCGACACGTTGACCGAGGATCGGCGGCCCGCCGCGGTGGCTCTGCCCGGCTTCAAGCCCAGCCTCCCGGTTGTGTTCTGCGGGTTGTTTCCCATCGATGCCGCCGATTTCGAGCGGCTCCGCGACAGCCTGTCCAAACTGCGCCTGAATGACGCCAGCTTCCTCTATGAACCGGAAACCTCCGCTGCGCTCGGCTTCGGTTTCCGCTGCGGTTTTCTCGGTCTGCTCCACCTCGAAATCATCCAGGAACGCCTGGTCCGGGAATTCAACCTCGACCTCATCGCCACCGCGCCATCGGTCATTTATCGCATCTTCCTGACCGACGGCTCGGTCATGGAAATGCACAACCCGGCCGACATGCCCGATCCCGTTCGCATCGACCACATCGAAGAGCCCTGGATCAAAGCGACGGTCATGGTGCCCGACACCTATCTTGGCTCGGTCCTCGCCCTCTGCCAGGAACGACGGGGAGTCCAGATCGATCTGACCTATGCCGGCAGCCGCGCGATGCTCGTGTATCGTTTGCCGCTGAACGAGGTCGTCTTCGATTTCCACGACCGTCTGAAATCGGTTTCGCGCGGTTATGCCAGCTTCGACTATCAGATCGACGGCTACGCACAAAACGACCTCGTCAGGCTGTCGATCCTGGTCAATGCCGAACCGGTGGACGCACTTGCCACCATCGTCCACCGCAGCGCCGCCGAATCGCGCGGGCGTGTCTTGTGCGAAAAGCTCAAGGAACTTATCCCGCGCCAGCTTTTCCAGATCGCCATCCAGGCGGCCATTGGCGGGCGCATCGTCGCCCGCGAGACCGTGAAGGCACTACGCAAGGACGTGTTGGCCAAATGTTATGGCGGCGACATCAGCCGCAAGCGCAAGCTGCTCGACAAACAAAAAGAAGGCAAAAAGCGAATGCGCCAATTCGGCAAGGTCGAGATTCCGCAATCGGCGTTCCTCGCCGCGCTCAAGGCGCGCGGGGAATGACCGCGAGGCGTTAGTCCCGCAAACCGAAGCGCCGGCGCCGGCGCTGGAGCAGCAGCGCGGCTACGGCCACAACCGCTGGCGCGGCGATCCAGATCGGCGTTTCCAGGACCGGCCCTATCAGATATCGCCACAGCCACGGATGCAGATCATCCGCAACAGGCCGCTCCTAAGCCCACCCAAACCGTCGCCTCCATCCGCGCGCGAAAAAAGGCCGAGGTCATTCGCCCGCCTAAACATATTAGGCAGAAAGTTGGCTCAACCGGGGGCATCGAAATCGAGGAGGCGCTCGGCAAGGCCGACCTCGCCGTCATCCATTATTCCGGCAGTTTCATCCGCGAAATCGAACCGGAGTTTGAAAAGCTGCGGAAGCCTATGAGGCGGCGGCCAAGGACCCTGCGAATGTCCGCACATACCGGTCAGCGATGTATGACGCTTCCCACGAAATCCGCGGCCAAAGCGGGACCTTCGGCTATCCGCTCGCGACTTTAGTTGCCGACACGGTCTGCAAGTTCCTCGACCCCGGCCGGGAATGGTCGGAGGAGGGCCTCGATTTGCTCGGTCTTCACGTCTTCGCGCTACGCGGTGTCTTCAAGAACGAGTTGAAGCAGGAAGGCGGACGCGTTGGACGGGAATTGACGGAGGTTCTGAAAAAGCTTCGGATCAACCGATTTAGGGTCGGCGACTGACCGCGCCCTAGGCGAGGGCGTTCCTTGCGGCGCGCACGGCAATGACCAACGGATAGTCGGCATCGTTGAAGTCGAGTTCGACGCGCGTCAGTTCGTGCGTGGCGAGGCCCTGAAGGAATCCGCAAGCGCTCAACACATTTCCCATGGACTCCGTGGATACCACGCCGCCCACAAACGCCTCGGAGAAAAATTTTCGCGCCGAATGCGGTGTGAACCGCCAATGATCTCCCCAACGCGCGGCATCGTAACTGCTGATCTGTGAGATTCCCGGCAGGGATGCCAGGCATACGCCGCCCGACTTGAGCACTCGATGAACCGTCGCCAACACCGCCTTGATATCGTCGATCAAGTGCAACGTTTGGGTCAGGATGACGCAGTCGAACGCCCGCGACGGAATAGCCGGCCCATCGCGCAGATCGGCGACAATGGTCACGCCCGGTTTGCCTGGCTTCAGATAGACGACATCGCTCATGGCGACGGCACGCCCGCCGAAGCGGCGCGTGTAGATGTTGTCGCCGACTTCAAGCACGCGGCCGCGCACGTCAATCGCGTTTCGCGCGAGCCATCCTTCGATATAGTAGCGATCAAGCGGCGTGCCGCGGTCGCCGCCGAATTCGCGGCTCATCGGCTCCAGGCGCCAGAGTTCGGGATGCACGCGGGACTCCACGATCCGTCGCGCTCCTTTCTTGCGGCCACACGCTAGGCAGAGGGCAACAGGCTTTCGTAGTCGGCCAGCGCACCGCCTTCGAGACAGCATCGGATGATGTCGCGTCCGGTCGGATCAAGGTCGGCCTCGTCGAGATAAGGCGTCAACTCGCGGCGGAAAAAATCGACCAACTGGAGCGCGCCGGCGTCGTAGCCTTCCTCCGTTACCTCGGGTTGGGTGTTGGTCTCGAGGAACCAATGCCCGATCACGGTGCCCTCGACCTGCATATGGCGGAGCGCGTAGCCCAGCAGCGCCGAACGCGCCGGCACGAGCTGGTCTGGCCGGAATTTGGCGCCGCCGCGGCGGGCGATGTATTCACGCCCGATCCACTGCGCCATGAAGCCGACGCGCCAGGCGCCAATATGCTGGTTGGGGAACAAAAGGAAGCGCGTGCGCGGGGTCGAGCGGATCTGACCGAGCAGCAAATTCGCTTGGTCAACGCGCCGGCCGGTCGCGAAAGGCCAGTAGGAACCGACGCCTTCGCTGGAGAGGCCGGTGCCCCCGATAATGCTGGGATTGGCGTGGCCGCGCGGCGACACCAGCCGCCACAGCCAGGCCAGTGATGGCGGCAGAAAATGGATCAATCCGAAAATGCCATAGGTCGGATTCTCGAGTGTGCAGGGCGGCGCGCGTACGCCGAAGCTACGCACATCCACCTCCACCGGCCCATCGACGATCCCGGGCACCGCGGCGCGCGGGAGAATAACCCGAGGATTGGGGCAACGTTTGCCGGGCGCATCCTCGACGTGATCCCAAATCAGGCAACTCGAATTGGCGACGGCGTCGAGATTGAGGAAGATCAGCGGCTTCGGTGGATGCAAGGTCAGGCGTTCGAGATGCGGATCGACGCCGTAATGGTCGATATGGTCGACACGCACGAACCATGCATCTTCGGCGTCCGAAACCTGAAGCTTGCCGCTTTGTCCCTGAAACGACGGGTGGCTGAGCGCCATGTCGTCGGTCACCGGACGCAGCTCGCACCCCTGGTTAAGAACGATGCGGCGGCGCTCCTTGGTGACCACGTTTTCCCCGAGCAGCAAGCGCCCATCGAACTCCCGATGTGGATATTCGAGCATTTCGCTCTTGCCGCTGCCGCTCGCCCCTTCGTGCATGATCGTGACGACGTTGTCGTAGGGTGTGACGACCTGAACGACCGAGCCATGGGCCGTCAGCCAGCCTTCGGTCTCGCCGATCGACAGCAGCACCCCGTACACGCCCTTCTTGGCGCTGGGGCCCGGATAGAGATTCAAAGAGAATATCTCGTGCAGGCCCTTTGCCCGGTTATGGACAACGATCTGCTCGCCCTTGCAATGCGTATGGCGGAAGGGCGGCGCGAGATAGATCACCGCTCGCGGCGAAAAATCGGCGGGCACGTCACCGCCGGGTATCTTCCCTTGCAGGTCGCCGAGCGCGGCCGCGAAAAAAGCGGCATTGGCCGGAGCCACGAGCAGGGCGTCATATCCAATCAGGTTTCCGCCGGCGCGGAAGGGCAACACAATCAATTCCTGGCGCTCTAGCCAGGCCAGAATCTCGCTGCGCAACCCATCGAATCCGATGCCGAAGCGATCCTTGAATTGCGGCTTGTCGGTCGGGCCATCATCGGCGATGACCATGCAATCGGGATCGCGCCGCCGCATTCTAGGATCGGGGTAGTTAACGGCCAAGCCGTTCCGGCAGCGCACGACCGTGGCCTCAGTGACAGCGCCCTTGCCCGGAACCTCGTACACAACGTCGTAGGTGTCGTTCCCGGCCCCGCCCAGGGCCAATTCGATCAAGACTTCGCGCTTGGCCGAGGTCGTGACCTTGGGCGCCCGGCCCAGCAACGCGGCGAGTTCGGGAGTCAAGCCGGGAAGGGGCGTCGCGGCGAGCTTGCCCGCTGCGGATTGGCGTTGCTTATCCCTTACATGAAGGTTCATGTCGCCCTCTGCTCGCCGCCGCGGCTCCTCGGCGCCTGAATGCTGCGCTGCACAAGCGCGATTTTTTCGCCACGCTCAGGCCTAGGGAGAAACCATTCTGGGCCGGACAATATCATTTGCCGCGGCGCAAACGAAACGGCATTGATGCCGCGCCGATTAGGTCGCCGAGCGGCCCTCGTCCGAAGGCCAGCCTTCATGTTAGGCTTTGGCCCAGCTATTCTGGGGAGCGGATCATGATGCAGCACGCACCTCTTATTACGGCGCTTTACGCGGGGCTCAACGGCCTTCTCGCCACGATACTCGCCATCCGCGTCACGATGACCCGCTCGCGCCTCAATATCCTTGCCGGCGATGGCGGCAATGCCGAGATGTTGCAGACCATCCGCACACATGCCAACAACGCCGAGTATGTCCCGATGGCGCTCGTTCTTCTGGGCATCATCGAAATCGTCGGCGCCCCTAGCCTTGCCGTTCATGTCTTGGGCGCCGCGTTGTTCGCTGGTTGCTTGCTTCACGCCCAAGGTTTGGTTTCCACCAGCGGCGCAAGTTTCGGCCGGGTCGCGGGCACGTCCTTGACTTGGCTCGTCCTTATCCTGACAGGCCTCTATGCGATATATCTGTTTGCCGTCGGCGGCCGGACCTAGACCGTTCGCCTGATCCTCCAGCGACGAACCATACCGGGGACACGATGCTGAATTCATTCGCGACGCGGTGCCGAAGCCGTCGGCTGGAAGTGGCTGGGTTTTTGGTGGTCGCAGCATTGGCCGCATTCGTCGCGCCGGCGGCGCGCGCCCAAACCATCGCCGGGTTGCCGAAGGGAACGGATTTCGGTCTCGACGCCCGCGAACGCCCGCGCCAAATTCTCAAGAGCGAAGCCGAAGGCGGGCGGCAATCCTATATGGTCGCCCTTGGCAACGCGGCGTTCAGTTCGCCGACGCTCTTCGGTGAAAAGGCGAAAGAAGCGGGACTGTCCTGCGACTCCTGCCACCGACAAGGCGATATCAACGCCAGATTCTTTATCCCGGGCATCTCCGCCCATCGCGGCGGACTTGATCCCACCAATGGTTTCTTCAATCCGGTTCAGGATGACGGCGTCGCCAACCACGTCGACATCCCAAGCCTGCGCGGCATCCGCTTCCTCGCGCCCTATGGACGCGACGGGCGCATCGGTTCTCTCCGCGAATTCGCGCGCCACGTCATCGTCAACGAATTCGCCGGGCCCGAACCGGAGCCTCGCGTTCTCGACGCGCTGGTCGCGTATATGGACCAAATCGACTTTCTGCCCAACTCGAAGCTCAACAGGCTCGGCCGCCTTGCTTCATCGGCCGACCCAGCGGCCAAACGCGGCGAGGCCCTTTTCGTTAAGCCGTTTGCCGGCATGGACGGAAAATCTTGCGCGAACTGCCACGTTCCGGAGTCCCTGTTCGCCGATGGCCGCCGCCACGATGTCGGTTCCAACGGTCTTTTCAAAACGCCCACGCTGATCAATGCCGGATTGACCGCGCCCTATTTCCACGATGGGCGCTACACCAGCTTTCTCGAGGTCGTCGAACATTTCGATCGCGTCTTTTCGCTCAAGCTGAGGCCCGAGGAGACCGAAGACCTCGTCGCCTATCTCGATGCCGTCAGCGCGGGTGAAGGAAGCTATGAACCGGTCACGCGGCAAGCCGCGATGCGGGAAGTCTCGACCTATGTTTCGGTGCTCGACCACGCAATCGAGGCCAACGACCTCGCGGCCATCGGGTTGGTCGTCGAGACCGTCAATTTCGATTTGAATTGGATCGGCTGGCGTTTCGACACTCGCGCCGAATTCGGCGGAAGGTTGCCTGCCGATGTGCCGGACGTTCGCGTCGTTTCCGCGCAGTTGATCGGTGACATGAGCGCCATTCTCGACTTGGCCCGCGCAGGCAACCGCGTAGCCGCAAAAACCGCACTCGCCAACTATCACGCCCGCGCGCGTACGATCGTGTCCAACTATCCGGTCGGCAACCTCGCGTTGCCGAGCCGGTAACGGCGCGGCCGGCGGGCGATTACCGCCGTTTGGAACCGGCCTGGGCGAGGCCGAGGAGCGCCCGCCCGACGAGCAGACTCACCGGCGCCCCGCCGACCTTGCACAGCAGTTCGACCTGGGTAAGGCGGTCGAGCCAATTGGCCAGGGCGCCCGGCGACCAGCGACGAAGCTGCGTCTCGAAACGCGGCTTCTGTTTCCAGAACACCGGCGGACGGAGCGCCGCCATGGCGCCTTCCTCGTCGCGCCCGCCGGCGACCAACGAGGCGGCCAGATGGAGGCGTTGCAGATGGCGTTGCGCCGCCCGAAGCAGTGATATTTCGGAGATCCCTTCCGCGCCCAACACGCGCCAGCAGCGATCGAAACCGGGGGCGTCACCGTCGACGGCCGCCATGACCGCATCGTCCTGGCCGCGCTCCGCGCTGTCGCCGACGACGGCCATCGCTTGTTCCAGGGTCGCCTCGCCGGCACCGACATAGAGCGCCAGTTTCTCGAGTTCCGCGCGGGATTGTTGGCGGTCGGCGCCAAGATGTTCCGCCAGCCATTGCACGGCGTCGGGTGTCGGTGTCACGCCGCCGCGCCCCAATTCCTCGCGCACGAGGCGAACAAGTCCTTCGCCTTCATCCGCGTAACAAGCGATGGCGGCGGCATTGGCGGCGCGCTCGAACACCTTGCGCAGCGCGGAGTCTTTCTTCAAATCACCGCCTTCGACGATGACCAGGGAATCGCCTCCAGGATCGCGCAGGAAGCGGTCGAACAATTCCGCCAGCACATTGCCGGCCGCCCGCACCCGCACCACGCGCCGTCCGCCGGTCATCGACAGCGCGGCCGCCTCGTCGAACAGCCGCGCTGGATCTTTCTCCAGCGCCGCGCCGGCAAGGTCGGACACTCTAAAGGCATCCCGAAGATCGTCGACAATCGTGCGGGCGAGCGCTTCGACCCGCTCGCGAACAAGACCGACATCGGGGCCGTACACCAAGACCGCGCCGATCGCGGGATCGGGCCGGCGGATAAAGGCCGCGACACGCTGGCCTTTCAGCTCCATGAACCTCTCACGCCCGGCGGGCGTCGAAATAGATGCCCAGCCTGATCTTGATTTCGTCGCCGATTTCGCGAAGTGCGCGATTGCGCGCATCGGCCTCGCCCGACAGCGTCGCGAATTCCGAAATGCCGATGTTGAAGGAATTGCTGGACCGTACCTGTCCGCGCGTCAATTCGCGGCCGGCACCGGTTTCGCGAAGCCGATATTCGGCGGTGACCACGAAATTGGCCCGGGTCGCCACTTCGTCCTTCCGAATCGACAAATCCTCGCGGCGCTCAATCAGATTGATCTCGAGCGTAAATACCGGTCGGTCCGGCCGACCATTGGGATTCAGCCGGTCGAGCAGGAAATTTCGCAAAATTTGCCCGGAGCGATCCGAAATCACGTCGATACGGACCTGGGCTAGCTCGGCCGGCGTGGCCCCGCCGTCACGCCCGCCATAGAGCGGCTCGAAACCACAGCCGCCAAGGGCGAGTCCGATGAACAGCCAGACCAAAGTCCAGGCGGTTACTCCCCTAAAGGACAACATTGATGATCCGGTTGGGGATAACCACGACTTTGCGTGGCGCCTTGCCGTCGAGCATTTTGTCCACCGCGGGCAGTGCGAGCGCGGCGGCCTGCGCCTCCGCCCCGTCAACGTCGCGCGGCAGCGCTACCGTCCCGCGCAGCTTGCCGTTCACTTGGACAGCGATGGTCAAAATATCGTCGAGCACCAGCGTCGGATCGGCCACCGGCCAGGGCTCATCCACTAGCATCGTCTCATGATTCAACCTCTCCCACAGCTCCGCGGCAAGATGCGGGATCATCGGGCCGATCAGGCGCACGGCCGTTTCCACGCCGAACCGATAAACACCACCGGCACCCGGCTCGGCCGCCGGCATTTCGGCCAAAAGATTGGTCAATTCGCGGATTCGGGCAACCGCTCGATTGAAGTGAAACTTCTCCAAATCGTCGGTCACGAAATGAATGGTCTTGTGGATGGCGCGTAATGTTGTTGATGCCTGCCCATTCTGCGCCGACGCAGATTCGCTCCCAAGCCCCAGCGGAATGTGCGGCTCATCAACCAGGCGCCACAGGCGATTCAGATAGCGCCAGGCGCCATCCACGCCCGAATCGCTCCATTCCAGGTCTCGATCCGGCGGGGAATCGGAAAGCATGAAAAGCCGCGCCGTGTCGGCGCCGAAATTATCGATGATGCTCGCCGGGGCCACCACGTTCTTCTTCGACTTGCTCATCACCTCGCGGCGGCCGATGACGACGGGCCGCCCGGTCGCGGCATGAACGGCGCTGCCGTCGCCGCGCTTGTCCACTTCCTCCGGATACAGCCATTTGCCGTCCTCGTCCCGGTAGGATTCATGACAGACCATGCCTTGCGTAAACAGCCCGGCGAACGGCTCGCTCACAGTCACATGCCCGGTTTGACGCATCGCGCGCGTGAAAAATCGGGCGTAGAGCAGATGCAGGATGGCATGCTCCACGCCGCCGATATACTGATCCACCGCCAGCCAATAATCGACAGCGTCGCGTTCGACCGGCCGCTCGGACCGCGGCGCGCAGAATCGCGCGAAATACCAAGCCGAATCGACAAAGGTGTCGAAAGTGTCGGTCTCGCGTTGAGCCGGCTTGCCGCAGGCCGGACAGGAAACGTGTTTCCAGCTTGGGTGCCGGTCGAGCGGATTGCCAGGTTTGTCGAAGGTCACGTCGTCGGGCAACAACACCGGTAGGTCCCGCTCCGGTACCGGCACCACGCCGCAGACGGCGCAATGAATAACGGGAATGGGGCATCCCCAATAACGCTGGCGGGAAACACCCCAATCGCGCAACCGCCACATCACGACGCGTTCACCGGCACCTTGTTGCACCAGGCGGCCGATAGCCGCGTCTTTCGCTGCGGCTACCGATAGCCCGTTCAGAAATTCCGAGTGAACGACGATTCCGTCACCCAAATACGCCTCTTCCCCGATGCCTAACGCCGTTGGGTCGACGTCGCGCGGGCAGACGACGGGCAGAACCGGCAAGCCGTATTTGCGGGCGAAATCGAGATCGCGCTGATCATGCGCCGGGCAGCCAAAAATGGCGCCGGTACCGTATTCCATCAGGACGAAATTCGCGACATAGACCGGCAGGCGGCGATCGGCGATGAACGGATGAGTGGCTTTCAATCCGGTGTCGAAGCCGCGCTTTTCCTGGGCTTCGATTGCCGCCTCGCTGGTCGAGGTCCGGTTGCATTCGGCGATGAAATCCGCAAGGCCGGGATCGGCGGCGGCGAGCGCGACGGCCAGCGGATGATTTGGCGACAACGCTAGGAAAAAAGCACCGAACAGCGTGTCCGGCCGAGTCGTGAAAACGCGCAGCGATTCGCCGCGTCCAGGCAACGCGAAATCGACATGCGCACCCTCGGAACGGCCGATCCAGTTCTGCTGCATGAGACGGACTTTTTCCGGCCAGCGATCAAGGCCGTCGAGCGCCTTCAGCAGATCCTCGGCGTGGTCGGTGATCTTGAAGAACCACTGTGACAGCTTGCGCTTTTCCACCAGTGCTCCCGACCGCCAGCCGCGGCCGTCAATGACCTGCTCGTTGGCCAGAACGGTGTGATCGACGGGGTCCCAATTGACCCAGCCTTCTTTCCGGTAGGCCAGGCCCGCCTTCAGAAAATCGATGAATATCCGCTGCTGATGGCGGTAATAGCCGGGATGGCAGGTGGCGA
Organism: Asaia bogorensis; assembly: GCA_945892765.1. GTDB lineage: Bacteria > Pseudomonadota > Alphaproteobacteria > CACIAM-22H2 > CACIAM-22H2 > SHVT01. The sequence continues at coordinate 41,148 of CAMDDQ010000004.1, read as the reverse complement.
TCTCGCGCGCCCAATCCAGCGAAAGGCCCATGCTTTTCAACTCGCGGCGCATCGCCGCGATGTTGTCGTAGGTCCATTTCGCCGGATGTACTTTTTGGTCGCGCGCCGCGTTTTCCGCCGGAAGGCCGAATGCATCCCAGCCCATCGGGTGAAGGACATTGAAGCCGCGCGCCCGCTTGTAGCGCGCCACCACGTCGCCCAGCGTGTAATTGCGGACATGGCCCATGTGAATGCGCCCCGACGGATAGGGGAACATCTCTAGGACGTAATATTTCGGGCGGCCGACGGCCTCGCGCGCGGCGAAACACCCCCGTGTTTCCCAGCGGCCCTGCCACTTGACCTCGGTTTCCCTGAAGTTGTATCGCGCCATTGCCATCGTCGCCGATGAGGTTCACGGCTTATAACGCAAGGCCCGGCTCGCCGCCAACCGCCGACGAAAACAAGTTCTGGACTGCGGACCGATTTGGGGGCTCGTGGATCGCCGGATTCGATTCACGAATGCGCGAAATTCGGCACTCCGCCCGCCGCTATTGCCTCGCTGTATCGATACGAAGCTGGCGTGCGCGGGTGAGGATGGAATTTTCAAGATCGATCGAAATTCTCGGTTCCACCGCGGCGTCGAGCCAGCTATTTCCCGCGGCGCGCTGTTGGCGGAAGACGGAGACTTTCACGCCGTCGGCGCGCAATTGTCGCCCAAGAATAAAGATATTGAGCTTGAACCGCTCCTCCGGCGTTTCCGGCGGCGAAAACCAATCTGTCAGGATCACGCCGCCAAAGGGATCGGCCGAAGCGAGCGGCATAAAAGAAATCGTATCGAGCGAGGCACGCCAGAGCAGGGAATTGACGCCTAGAGCGCCACCCTGGTCTTGCGTGGGGTCTCCCTTGCCGAACAGGGTCAGCCCACCCTCGCCCAACATCGATCCGCGCGGCGCATTGGAGGGCACCGGATTGGTCTCGCCGCGCCGAATCTCCGGCGCGGCTGTGTCGCCGGCATATTGGCAACCAGCAAGGATCCCGCCGGCCAAGGCCAACGCTATGAGCCCAAATCGCACGCGGTTCGTCATCCCTGAAATTCCCTTCGACCGGTTCTTCGAAAAATATCCACAACTATAAGCCCGTATCCCATCAATTCCGCAAAAAATTGGCCAGGTATCCCCATGGAACTTTACCTTCAGAGGGGGGAGATTCCCCCCAAACCGCCCCGGGCACGCCCCTCAATAACTGTTGCGCAACCGCCACAGCAACCGATTTTCCACAGTTCCCTAAGGATTGGCGCCTTGACTGGGGCCGCCTCCACAAGGATAAAGGCGCCACTGGTTCGCGGTTCGACCGCGGGATTTGGCCGCAACGCTGGCCGTCATTGGGCATAACGAACGAGGGGCTACGATGAAGAAGCAACTTCTGGGCACGACGGCGCTGGTCGCCGCAGGCTTTCTTGCATTGACGGGGTCTGCCTTCGCCCAAGCACAACCGGCTAAGGTCGAGCCAATCAAGCTGTCGCTTGGCGGCTACCACGATCAACGTTTTTACCTCTTCGATGTCGACGATCGCGCGGGCAACGTGCAGAAGGTCGACTTCGACATGGACTCGGAAATCTACTTCAGCGGGTCCACCACGCTGGACAATGGGTTGAAGTTCACGATCCGCATCGAGCTGGAAGGCAACAACCAGACCGGCGCGACGACGCTGCCCAACAGCACCAACAACATCGATGAAAACTTCCTCAGCATCGAAAGCGGTTTCGGTACCGTTCAGTTGGGCACCACCGACGACGTGAAGCAAAAGATGGGCATTCGTCCCGTCAACGCCGGTTTCGGCGCCACGCAAGGCCAGACCAAGAGCGGCGCCAACCGCACCGGTTCGAGCACGGACGGCACCATCAACACGACCTCGCCCGATCTGTTCCAGTCCGACGCCGAGAAGATCAATTATTTCACGCCGCGTCTGTTCGGTAACACCGCCTCCAGCGGTCTGCAGCTCGGCGTCAGCTATACCCCGTCTTCGGCGGTCAACGGCAACGGCTCCGACAACGCGGGCATCGAGCAGAAGTCCGGCAAATACAACCGCGGCGTTTCCCTCGGCCTCAACTACACCGAGACATTCGATCAGGTCGCCTTCACCCTCGGCGGCGGCTGGATGCAGTGGGACACCGACCAGACCCAAATCCCGAAAGCGCAAGCCTGGACGATCGGCGCCAACCTCACCTACGGTAACTTCACCCTCGGCGCTTCATGGGGCGGCACCAATGATGGCCGTAACAACGCAGGTTGCGTCGGCACCACCGCCGCCACCGCGGGTGCAACGTGCGTTTCCAACACCACGACCAACATCGACGGCACGGCCTGGGATGTGGGCTTGGCGTATACCTACAACCTCGGCTATCCGGGCCGCGTCAGCCTCGTTCATTTGCGCGGCGAGCAGGACAACACGATTGGCCTCGGCGACGACGAGGGTGAATATTTCGTGTTCGGCAACGAATGGACGATCGGACCGGGCGTTCGTTGGTCAACGTCGCTCTTCAAGTACGACTTCAACGATGAGTCGCCCGGCAATCCCGGCCCCTCGGGTGCGACGACCGGCTACGGCGGTTCGGCGTATGGTTTGGTCACCGGCATCCGGCTGGCGTTCTAAACCACCTTCCATAATCTGTAGCGAGAGAGCGGCTTCGGCCGCTCTCTCTTTTTTTGTCCCACGGAAACCACGCTAAGATGCCACGCCCTTTTTTACTGAAGGCGAGGCGGCGACATGTCGGCTGATCTGAATGCCCCACAGACATTGCTCGCCGAAGGCCAATCTGCACTCGCCGACGGCAGGCTGGATATTGCTTCGGCCATCGACGACCAGTTACGGCGCGATTATCCCCGTTTGGTCGAAACCTGGATTTTCGCCGGGCTCCTCGCCAGTCGGCTAGGGCGCGGCGGCGCGGCGATCGCATTCCTCCGAGCGGCCTGCGATCGGGTGCCGAGCCACCCCGATCCCTGGCGGCACCTTGGCAATACCCTGGCGGCCCAAGGCAAGGTGATCGAGGCCGAGACGGCCTATCGCGAGGGCCTTTCGCACGCCCCCGGCAATGCCGCGCTCCTTAACAACCTGGGTGCGTTGCTCCGCCGCGGCGGCCGCGTGCGCGAGGCGGCGGTCGAACTCCGCAAGGCCGTCGCCGCCAAGCCGGATCATGTCGGAGCGTGGTTCAACCTCGCCAATACGCTGATCGATTTCGGCAAGATGGACGATGCCGCCGCCGCGCTCGAAAAGGCCACGGCGTTGCGGCCCGACGACCGGGACATCCGGCTACGCCTCGCGCAGGTGTATCACACGCTCGTCCGTCTGCCAGACGCCGAGCGGTTGTTTGAAACGCTGGTCGTGGAAGAGCCCGGAAACGTCGCCGCCCGGCGTGGCCTGCGGGCGGTGCGCGGCAAGGAAGTGCCGCGCTGGCATTTCCCCATGATGAATGATACGCCACGCAATGCCGCCTATCGTCAGGCCATCGCGCGAGCCGCGCGCAGCGATGCCATCGTGCTCGATATCGGCACCGGCGCGGGCCTGTTGTCGATGTGCGCCGGGCGCGAGGCCTTCGCCAAGGTCTATAGCTGCGAAATGGTTGCGCCAATCGCAGCCGCCGCCGGGGACGTCATGGCACGCAACGGCCTTGGCGATCGCGTCACGATCATCCGCAAACGATCCAACGATTTGATCGTCGGCAAGGATCTGCCCAGCCGTGCCGACGTCATCGTCACCGAAACCTTCGATTCCATGTTGCTCGGCGAGCATATCCTTTCGACGATGGATCACGCCCGGCAACATCTTCTTGTGCCCGGCGGTCGCGTTATTCCGGCCGCGGCATCGGCCGTCATCGCGCTGCTCGGCAGCGAGGCCGTAGGCCAACAAATGTTCGTCGGCGAAGCCCTCGGCTTCGATCTGAGTGAATTCAATCGTTTCTCGCCGCTCAAATCCGCGCTGAACCTCGATCTTTATCCGTATCGGTTGTTATCGGCGGACCGCGAGGTTTTGCGTTTCGACTTTCCGGGCGATGCCTATATCGATGCCGGGAAAAGTGAGATCGTACTGGAAGCGACCGAAAACGGTGTCGCCATCGGCGTCGCGCAATGGATCAAACTTTACCTGGATGACGAAACGATTTTCGAAAACCGCCCCGGCCTGCACGACACGCCCTCGGGCTGGCTCCACGTCATCCACAATTTTCAGGCGCCGCGACCCATCGCCAAGGGCGAGACGCTAAGGCTCCTGATCGAGCACAACCGCACGTCCATCGACGTCGAACTGCTCGATCCGGTCTGATCTTAGCGATCCTATTTTTCGCCGCGCACGAAGCCGCGGCAGCGCGCAAGCTCCTGTGGCTTTTCCACCAGTTTCCAGGCCTCCGTCTTGGCGAAGCCCGCGGCTCGGGTCATCGCCGACAGACATTCCAGCGTCGGCACTCACCAATTGGTGGCATTGCCGCCATAACGGTCGTCCGGATAAAACTCCATCACCATCTGACGACCCGGATAACCGTGTCCAAGCCCACCCCAATAGGGGCTATAGTCGTCGAGAACAGCCGATTCGACGAAAATCGCTTCGTTACACAAGGCGGCCAGACGGTCGAGCGCGAGCAACGGGTGGCGCAGATGGTAGGGCGTGCCAAAGCAGAACACGATGTCGAAACGTCCGAGCGCCGCTTCCGAAACGTCATAGACCGAAATTTCCCGGCGTTGGCAGCGATCCCCATTCAGCCCCAACGCGTCGCGGCACAGATCGAACGTCTCCCAAGCCAAGCGAGCCGCGCCGGCTCCCCCGAGATGATCCGAAAAATCGTCGATCGCCACGACTTCCTGCGCACCGCGCGCCAGCGCGGCGAAGGTCCAATAGCCATCCCATGCCCCAACGTCCAGAACCCGCTTCCCGGATAGATCACTCGGAATCCGATAGGAATCGGCGTCCATCGGCGCCCAGCCGGGCGTCGTTACCCCGCCGGGCAGGTCGATGCGGTGATACCAAAATGGGATGGCGGCCACGCGGGCGCGCAGGATGTCGATATCCATGGCTCTACGGCGCGACCCTGCCATGACCACGGCCGAAGCGCAAACCCGTACCGATGTAGCAATCGCGCTCGAACAGATACGCGCCCGGATCGCCGCGGCCGAAAGCACCAACGATCGGCCGCCCGGCAGCATCACCCTGGTTGCCGTGACCAAAACCCATCCCGAAGCCGCGATCCGCGAAGCCCTTGCCGCCGGCCAGCGGGTTTTCGGAGAAAACCGCGTGCAGGAGGCGTTGGCGAAATACCCGACGTTGAAAGCGGCGCAACCTGACCTCGCCCTGCACCTGATCGGCCCGCTGCAGACCAACAAGGTGCGCGAGGCCGTCGGCCTGTTCGACGTCATCGAGACCGTCGACCGTCCAAAACTCGCCGCCGCCATCGCGGCGGAAATTCGACGTTCAGGGCAAGACGGCGTCGTCCGGCAGCCCGCCTGTTTCGTGCAGGTCAACACCGGCGAGGAGCCGCAAAAGGCGGGAATCGCGCCCACGGAGGCCGACGGCTTTATCCGCCAATGCCGCGAGGTTCACGGTCTGCGGGTCGACGGGCTGATGTGCATCCCGCCGGTTGCCGATGAGCCGTCCCTGCATTTTGCTCTTCTTTCGCAGATCGCCCGTCGCAACGGCATCGCGACATTGAGCATGGGGATGAGCGCCGATTTCGAGGTTGCCATCGCCTTTGGCGCCACACATGTCCGGCTTGGCACCGCGATCTTCGGATCGCGCCCCCCTGCGGCGGTGGATTAGGCGGAGTCGTCCGCGATTTGGAGAAACGTCGACGGATCGCAATCGCGCAAGACCGTGAGCAAATCGCCGAGGACCAAGGCAACACAGCCCTCCGTTGGCGCAAACGAGTCGCGTGCTATATGCAGGAATATCGCGCTCCCTTTTCCCGGAGCCGGCGGATCGTCATTGTGCCCCAGCACGGCGATCACATCATAAACGTGATCCTCCCGCCAAAGAGTCTCGCCCCGGGCCGCATAGGGTAGCAGCACCGGGCGGTTGTAGGCAGGATCGCCGGGATCGTCGCACCAGCCATCATTTGGTCTGAGCGCCACGACCGGCAAACGTGTCACCGGCGGCTCCAACCGATCCGCGCGGAAATACACATGGCGCAACGCAAACCGGCCGGCCGGGCTTGCCCCATCCCCCTCATGTTTGTCGTTGCTGATGCCGGATCGTCCGATGGCGCAGCGATAGTCGCGACCACGCCAGGTCAGCAATCCGCTCCGCGATACGACGATGTCGGCTTGGCCATCGGTCTTGGACACGCGGCCACAAAAGCACTTGGCCCCGCCCGATGGCAAGGGCGCCAGCGCAGGGTCTTGGCTTAGCGGACCAGGTCGACCTTGGCTCCCGTCGGCGGCCGAGAGGCGTCGCCATAACGCTCCAGGCCCTTGGCCATGGCATCGACGAACCATGGACCGGGCGCCGGCGCGGCCGGCGCGATCGGCGCGGCGACCGCCACCGGGCCATTCCCCGGCGTTAATATCGTCGGTTTGATTTCCGCCGGCGGCATGGGAACAGGCGGCGCGAAACGCGCGGCCGCAACTAGGTTCGGCTTGGGTTGATAGGCCAATGGCACGCCACGCGACGCCGGAGGCGCCGCTCCGGACGTTCCGCGCATGTTCCCCACCTGGAGCTGCGCTTGAGTCGCGACCGTAGCCGGATCCATTCCGTGTTTCAGCGGCACCGTGGCCGTCGACGGTCGGCTGGCGGCGGCGATGGGATTTAACGTGGTTGGGACGATGTCCGGCGCGATATCTAGCTTGGCAACCTGGCGCCCCAAGGACCAGTCGATCTTTCCCGTCGACGACGGAGCCGCCGAAGCAAGTTCCGCTGGCGCCGGCTGCGCTGGTTGGCGCTCTGTTAACCAACGAATTGCGTTAGGACGATCCGACGAAAGTTCCTCCGCTGAGGCGCTTGCCAGCTGTCCCGCCGGCGCCGGTTTCGCACTCTCGGCGGTGCCGGCGGCGATGCTGGAAACGGCCGGAAGCGGCGCGGCGTCGTCAGGGGACAGCAGGGCCAGCGCCTGGTCGCCGAAATCCCTTCCGGTTATCTGTTCGTACATCGCGTTGGCGATGGAGGTTACCAGCCCAATGGGGCCACCGAACAACGCCCCGCCAAGGACGCGCGCTGCCGGATGAATGACATCGCCGGTGATGGCGCGATAAACGTGCCCACGACCGGGATATGCTGCAGGGGGTTCAGCACCGACAGCAGGTCGCCAAAGGAAAACTTACTTGGCGCGGCCGCTTGCGGTGCCGATGGATTGGTGCCTGCCGGCGAGAGCGGCGACAAAGGAAGAATGGCTTCGGTCATCGTTGGCTTCTACCAGATCGTTGCCAATGAGGTAGCAAGACCGGTGCCATATTTTCATTTAGCAAAATCAACCGGTTAGGTTTCCGTCCTCCACGAATTTCCGGCATCGGGGCAAGAACTGCCGGGTCGAGAAGAACGGGCGCATTGCCGGCCGGCCGCGGCACTCGCTACAGTCCCGCCTCCTCCAGCCGGATCCATCAGAAAGCCATGATTCCCTGCCTATTTTGTTTCGGCCTCGGCTACACGGCCGCCCATCTCGGCGCAATTCTCGCCGCCGAGGGCTGGGGAATCGCCGGCACTCATCGTTGCCGCGATGGGGAGCCGGCCCCCCCTTCGACCAAGGGCATGACATCGCTTTGCTTCGGAAGGGGCCGGCAGGTTTCTCCATCTGCGCTTGAGACCGCGAATTACTTGCTCATCTCCATCCCACCCGACGAATTGGGCGATCCGGTGCTCGATGAACACGCCGCGTCGATCGCGGCCATACCGGACCTTCGCTGGGTCGGATACCTGTCCACGACCGGCGTCTATGGCGATCGAGACGGCGACTGGGTCGACGAAAATGCCGAACTCCGCCCGACCGGGCCGCGCAACCGCCGCCGTGTCGCGGCGGAAAAGGCATGGCTCGATCTGGGGCAACGGCACGGCCTGCCGGTGCAGGTTTTTCGGCTGGCTGGCATTTATGGGCCGGGGCGAAGCGCGATCGACACCGTGCGAGCGGGAACTGCGCGAAGGGTCGTCAAGCCGGGCCAGGTCTTTTCACGCACACACGTGGCCGACATCACCTCCGTCCTGCGCGCGTCGATGGCCCGGCCCAATCCCGGCGCCGTCTACAATGTCTGCGACGACGATCCCGCGCCCCCCCAGGACGTGGTCGCCTTCGCCTGCGCGTTGCTTGGCGTGCCGCCACCGCCGGAGGAACCGTTCGACCGGGCCCGGGCCACGATGACCGAAATGGCGCAGTCGTTCTATGCCGACAGCAAACGTGTTGCCAACCAGCGCATCAAGACGGAGCTTGGTGTTCGCCTCCTCTACCCCGACTATCGCGCCGGCCTCAGCGCGATAGTGGCGACGGAATCCGGGCAAGTTCGGTGACGAAAGCTTCGATCAGCTGGAGGTCCTGCGGTCGAGAAAGGCGATGGTCGCCATCCTTGACCAGATGCAGTTGAACATCCTCGGATTCCACGGCTTTCAGCAGTTTTCCAGAAGTCTGCCAGGGAACCTCGAGATCGCGCATGCCGTGAAGCAGGCGAACCGGGGCCGTGATCGGAATGGAACCGCGGAGCAGCAGATGGCCGCGCCCTTCCGCGATCAAGCTCAACGTGATCGGCAGGGGGTCGCCATAAGCGGAGGGCTGGCGCCACACGCCTTCGCGTTGCAATGTCCGCCTGCCGTCATCGTTCAGCCGGGCCCACACCAAGTCTTCGGTAAAATCCGGAGCGGACGCCACGCCGACCAGGCCGTGGACACGATCCGGGCGGGCCAGCGCCGCCAACAGCATGATCCAGCCGCCCATGCTCGAGCCAACGAGAATTTGCGGGCCGGTCGTCAGAGTGTCGAGAACGGCGATCGCGTCCGCGGCCCAGTCGCCAACGGTGCCATCCTCGAAGCGCCCGGAGGATTCGCCGTGACCCCGATAGTCGAAGCGAATAAAGGCCCGCCCCGCAGCGCGGCAAGCCGCCTCCAGCACCACTGCCTTGGCGCCGGTCATGTCGGACCTGAAGCCGCCAAAAAACATCACGCCCGGCGATTCTCCTTCAATGCGCCGGTAAGCGATTGAGACACCCAAGTCGCGTGATAGAATTTGCGGCGGCTCGCGTGCCGCGGCCGGGGTCTTGGACCCGGCTCCGGAGGTCGTCTGCACGATGATAGCTCGTGTTAGAAAATCGGAAATACGATGGATAGTAACATTGCAGAAAACGAGCAGGAATTAGCGACGCCGCCGACGCGTCCACCCGTGGTATTGCAAATTCTGCCGAGCCTGGTCACCGGCGGCGTCGAGCGGGGCGCGGTCGATATCGCCGCGGCACTGGCCGGCGCCGGCTGGACCTCACTGGTCGCGTCGGCGGGTGGGCCGATGGTTCGCGAAATCGAACGCGCAGGTGCAACCCACATTACCTTGCCGGTCGATAGCAAGAACCCGATCGTCATCGCCGCCAATGTCGGACGCCTTAGGCGCGTGATCGCCGAACGCAACGTCGACATCGTCCACGCGCGCTCGCGCGCACCGGCCTGGAGCGCATGGCTGGCCGCCCGGCGCAGCCGGCGCCCCTTCATCACCACGTTTCACGGCACTTATGGCGCCGAGACCCGGTTCAAGCTCTGGTACAATTCCGTGATGGCCCGCGGCGACCGTGTGATCGCCATATCGAACTTCATCGCCACCCACATGATCGATGCCTATGGCGCCGATCCCGACCGCATCCGTGTCATTCCCCGCGGCATCGATCTCGGCGTCTTCGATGCTCACCGCGTATCACCCGAGCGCATCATCCAGCTTGCCGTACATTGGCGACTTCCCGACGGCGCCCCGGTCGTGATGCTGCCTGGCAGGCTCACTCGTTGGAAAGGCCAATCGGTGTTGCTCGAGGCGATGGCAAAGCTGAAGCGACCGGACGTCGTCTGCGTTATCGTTGGTTCCGACCAGGGACGAACCAAATACCGGACGGAGTTGCAGGCCACGGCCGAACGACTCGGTATCGGTTTTTCGACCCGCATCGTCGACGATTGCCGCGACATGCCGGCCGCCTTGTTGTTAGCGACCGTCGTTGTTTCGGCGTCGACCGATCCCGAAGCATTTGGACGTGTCATCGCCGAGGCCCAGGCCATGGGCCGCCCGGTGATTGCATCCGACCATGGCGGCGCCCGCGAAACCGTGATCCCCGGCGAGACCGGTTGGCTGGTGCCGCCAGGCGACGCCGATGCCCTGGCCCAGGCGATCGATCAGGCGTTGTCTCTGCGCGAAGACGGCCGCCTCCGACTGGCGGAAACCGCGATCGCCCATGTTCACGAGCGTTTCTCAAAGGAAGCCATGTGCCAGGCGACCCTTGATGTCTACGCCGAACTCCTGAACGATTCCTCGGCGTGAGCGGGCGGCATTGAGCCAGGCAGCGGCAGCGCCGGGACCGGAGATTTCGCGCATCCTCGTCGTCAAGCTCGGCGCGCTCGGCGATTTCGTTCAGGCCATGGGCCCTTTCGCCGCCATCCGCCGACACCACCGCGATGCCCATGTCACTCTGCTGACCGGCGCTGCGTTCGCCGATTTCGCCGCCGCCAGTCCCTATTTCGACGCAGTGTGGGTGGATGATCGCCCGCGTTTGTGGGATGTCGGCGGTTGGCTCCGGCTCCGGCGCAAGCTGATCGACGGTGCCTTCGACCGCGTCTATGACCTTCAGACCTCGGACCGCAGCGGCGCCTATTTCCGGCTCCTCGGCCCGGGGCGGCGGCCGGAATGGTCGGGCATCGCCTTGGGTTGTTCCCACCCCCACGCCAATCCAGGCCGCGATCTCATGCACACGGCGGAACGACAGGCCGAACAGTTGCAGATGGCCGGGATCGCCACCGTGTCGGCCCCCGACCTGTCCTGGGTGGGGGCGGATATTTCACGCTTTCGGTTGAGCCAACCCTATGTGTTGTTGGTTCCCGGCGGCTCGGTCCACCGCCCGGAAAAGAGATGGCCGGCGACCCATTTTGCTGGGCTCGGTGCAACGCTGGCCGCCTCCGGGCAACAACCGGTACTCCTGGGCACGGCCACGGAAAAATCCATGATCAAAGCCATCCTCCGCAACTGTCCGACGGGGCTGGATCTGGCTGGCGAAACCTCCCTCGCCGACATCGCCAACCTGGCCCGCGGCGCCAAGGCCGCTATCGGCAACGACACCGGCCCCATGCATCTGATCGCGGCCGCCGGATGCCGCGCCCTGGTCCTCTTTTCGTCCGCCTCCGATCCAGCCTTGTGTGCGCCGCGTGGCGCCGACGTCACCGTTCTTCGCCGAGAGAGGTTGGCCGACCTACCCCCGGCGGAAGTCTGGGAATGGCTGGCCCCCAGCACTTGACACTTCATCGATTCCCTCTAGATTGCCCGGTTCTGTCCAAAAAAAAGCCGTTTTGAGCCGCGCCATGCCCGCTCTCACCTTGCCCGATGGCAGTGTTCGCCGCTTCGATGGTCCAATCACAGGGGCCGCGATCGCCGCCGCGATTGGCCCGCGACTGGCGAAGGATGCGCTTGCCATCAGGATCGATGGCGCTCTGCGGGATTTGAAAACCGTCCTCGACCGCGACGCGAAAATATCGATCGTTACGCGCAAGGACGCCGACGCGCTCGAATTGCTCCGGCACGACGCGGCGCATGTCATGGCGGAGGCGGTCAAGGAACTCTATCCCGAAACCCAGGTCACGATCGGACCGGCGATCGAGGACGGGTTCTATTACGATTTTCACCGCGACACCGCCTTCACGCCCGATGACTTGCCGATCATCGAGACGCGCATGCGAGAGATCGTCGGCCGCAACGAGGAGATCGCGCGGGAAGTCTGGGACCGCAGCAAGGCGATCGCTTATTTCAAATCGACTGGGGAGCACTACAAAGCCGAACTCATCGAAAGTTTTCCGGCCGGCGAAGAAATCAGCCTCTATCGCCAGGGTGATTTCATCGATCTCTGCGTCGGGCCGCATCTGCCCGAGACAGGTAAGCTCGGCACCGCGTTCAAGCTGATGAAGCTTGCCGGCGCGTATTGGCGCGGCGATTCGCGCAACGCCATGCTTCAGCGCATCTATGGCACGGCTTGGGCGACGGACGATCAACTCAAGGACTATTTGCATCGGCTGGAAGAGGCTGAGCTTCGCGATCATCGCCGCCTGGGTCGCGAAATGGCGCTGTTTCATCAGCAGGACGAAGCCGTCGGGAACGTGTTCTGGCATCCCAAGGGCTGGACGCTTTACCGCATGGTTGAAAGCCATGTGCGGCGCCGCATCGAAGGCGACGGCTATGTCGAGGTGCGGACTCCCCAACTTCTCGACCGCTCGCTATGGGAAGCCTCCGGCCATTGGGAGAAGTTCGGCGAACACATGTTCACCGCCGAGTCCGAAAACAAGGTTCTCGCTCTAAAGCCGATGAACTGCCCCGGCCACGTCCAAATATTTCGTCAGGGTCTGAAGAGTTATCGCGACCTGCCGCTGCGCATGGCCGAATTCGGTTCCTGCCATCGCAACGAACCTTCGGGCGCCCTGCATGGCTTGATGCGCGTGCGCGCCTTCACCCAAGATGATGCCCATATTTTCTGCACCGAAGATCAGATTACGTCGGAGACGGTGGCGTTTTGTTCGTTGCTGCAACAGGTGTATCGCGATTTCGGATTCGGCCAGCCGCAGGTCAAGTTTTCCGACCGGCCAGCACGGCGCTCCGGCAGCGACGCCATCTGGGACAAAGCCGAGGCGGCGTTACAGAACGCGGTGAAGGCGGCGGGGCTCGACTATGTGCTCAACCCCGGCGAAGGCGCGTTTTACGGACCGAAGCTGGAATTCGTTCTGAAAGACGCCATCGGCCGCGATTGGCAATGTGGCACTCTTCAGGTCGATTTCGTTCTTCCCGAGCGGCTCGACGCGAGTTACATCGGCGAGGACGGGCAGAAACACCGTCCAGTGATGCTTCACCGCGCCATTCTTGGTTCCGTCGAGCGTTTCGTCGGTGTGCTCATCGAACACTATGCCGGGCGTTTCCCGCTCTGGTTGGCTCCGGTCCAAATCGTGGTCGCGACCATCACCAACGATGGCGATGACTATGCCACCGAGGTCCAGCGCCATCTGGCCGCCGCCGGCTTGCGGGTTGAGATCGACCTGCGCAACGAAAAGATCGGCTACAAGGTGCGCGAACATTCCCTGGCAAAGGCGCCGATCCTGTTCGCCATCGGCAAGCGGGAATCCGAAAATCGCCAGGTTTCGATGCGGCGTTTGGCGGGCGGCGCGCAAGAAGTCCTTGCGCTGGAGGACGCCATCGCTAGAGTTACGGCCGAGGCCAAACTCCCCACGGCCTAATAGCCTCGCCGCACGGGGACCGGCGCGAAAGTCGTTCGCCGGATCGAGTGCAGGTTTTACAAAGGAGACTTCTACATCGCGCGACCGACTTCCAACGCGGCCCCGGTTCGGGAAGGACCGCGGATCAACGATCAGATCGAGGCGAACAGCATTCGCCTGATCGACCACAAGGGCGACATGATCGGAGTTGTCCCTTTGCTTGAAGCGCTGAGGATGGCCATGGAGGTCGATCTCGACCTCGTCGAGGTGGCGCCCAACGCCGAACCGCCCGTCTGCAAGATCCTCGATTTTGGCAAGTTCAAATACGAGGAGCAGAAGAAGAAAAACGAGGCGCGCAAAAAGCAAAAAGTCATCGAGATCAAAGAGATCAAGATGCGCCCAACCATCGACAACAATGACTATGGCGTGAAGATGCGCGCCATGCACCGCTTCCTCGAGGAAGGCGACAAGGTCAAGGTGACCCTGCGTTTCCGGGGCCGTGAACTGGTTCATCAGGAACTGGGGATGCAGCTTCTCGATCGCGTGCGCGCCGATATCGACGAAAAGGCGAAGGTCGAGCAGTTTCCCAAGATGGAAGGCCGGCAGATGACGATGGTGCTCGCGGCAAAATAGCGCCGATCCCGTTCTACGAACCGATTTCCTCGGGGGCGGGAAGATTCAGGACCGCGCGAAGCCCGCCAAGGCGGGCTTCACCAAGGGTAAGGCTGCCGCCGTAAAGCTCCGCCAGTTCCCGGGTGATCGCTAGGCCGAGCCCGCTCCCCGGCACGCTCTCATCGAGGCGGGTGCCGCGGTTCAGAGCGGCTTCGTGCTCCACCGCGGACAATCCCGGCCCATCGTCTTCAACACTAAGCGTGAGCCGCCCGCCGGCCGATTCGGCATCGAGCCGAACCTTGCCACACGCCCATTTGCAGGCGTTGTCGAGCAAATTGCCCAGCATCTCGGCCAAGTCCTGGCGATCGCCGCGGAAGGCGACGCCGGGGGTCCTGGCGATGTCGATATCAACGTGCTTGTCGGCATACACGCGCAGCAACGTCCGCCGCAATTCATCGGCCACCGATGCTATTTCGGCGCGCGCCCCCAGCACCTGACCGCCGGCCGCGCGCGCGCGCGCGAGATGGCGATCAACCTGTTGGCGCATGACGTCGACCTGGCGCGCGGCGGTCTCGGCCAGAGCGCCGAGCTCGCGGCCGGCCTCGTTGGCGAGCACCGCCAGCGGTGTCTTCAACGCATGGGCGAGATTGGCGGCTTCACTACGGGCGCGAACGAGGACGATTTCGTTGTGATCAAGCAGGGCATTCAACTCATCGATCAGCGGCGCGATTTCGACGGGATAAACGCCCTTGAGCCGGGCCTCGCGCCCGCCTCGTACCGCAGCCAGGGCTCGGCGCAGCCGGCCGAATGGCTCCAGCGCGAAGCGAACCTGTACCCACAGCGCCGCCACCAGGGCAAGCCCGAGCAACCCCAACGCGGCCACCAAGGCCGATTGAAAATTCCGCTGCTCCTCGACTAGCTCGGCGTCCTCCGCCGCTACTTGGAAACGCAGCACCGAAGGCGAATCGGGCACGGCCACGTCGCGTTCGATCGAGCGCAGCCTTTCCCCTCGCGGCCCGGAAAGTTCACCTCGTCTTTCCGGTGTTTCATTCGCAACCAGGCCAGGCAAGGCCCGATCCCAAAGCGAGCGCGACCGCAGCACCGGCTCACGGTCGAGACTGACCTGCCAATACCACCCGGAATAGGGCTGGTTGAACCTCTCCTCCCCGGGGGGCAGCGCCAGATCCAGCGCGCCATCGGCCGTTAGTTCGGCGCTGCCGATCAAGCTGTCGAGGATGACGCCCAAACGTGCATCGAACCCGCGTTCGACCGCGTCACCAAACAGCGCGGACAGCAAAATCCCGGCGGCGAGCAGTGCCGCCGCCGCCCACAAGCCGGCGGCGGTGACCAGCCGAAGGGCAAGCGATCTACGCCTTGCCGCCACGATGACGCTGGGGCGACGGCAGCTTCGGGGATTCCGCCTTCGTTGGCACGGCTTCCGGTGCGGCGGGTCCGGGAATGCCGACGCGATATCCCAGGCCGCGCACGGTTTCGATCACGGGCACGCCGAGTTTCTTGCGCAGGCGTGCGATCAGAACCTCGATGACGTTAGAATCGAGGTCGAAATCCCGATCGTAGACATGTTCGGTCAACTCAGTCCGGCTGACCGTACGCCCCTGGTGGTGCAGCAGATAGGCGAGAATTCGTTGCTCTTGGGCGGTGAGACGGATCGGCGCGCCGTTGACGTCGACGCGGCCGGTACGCGTGTCGAGCCGAACCGCGCCACATTCGATCTCGGCGCGGGAATGGCCGGCGGCGCGGCGTATCAACGCCCGGAGCCGGGCGAGCAGTTCCTCCATATGGAAGGGCTTGGCGAGGTAGTCGTCGGCGCCGGCATCGAAACCCGAGACCTTTTCGCTCCACATATCGCGCGCGGTCAGGATCAGTACCGGCATCGTGCGGCCAGCGACGCGCCACCGCTTAAGGACGCTGACCCCATCGAGCTTCGGCAGGCCGAGGTCGAGCACGACAACGTCATAGGGTTCGGTGTCTCCGAGAAACAGCGCCTCTTCCCCATCGGCCGCGTGGTCGGTGGCATAGCCGGCCTCGGTCAGCGCCGCGACCAATTGCCGGGAAAGATCGGGATCGTCCTCGACGACCAAGACACGCATGGGACTTTGCTTACTCGGTTGCGGCGCTTCGCGCGAACGCGACTCGGTGCGCCGGGTGTCAGCGCGCCACGGCCGGGCGGGTCGCGGGCAAATCACCCGGCCGCGGGCCGTTCGGCGGCGGCGCCATGGGCGGACGAGGCGCTCGCGGCAAAGGTCCGGCTTCGGCGCCGATAACATCGGCGGTGCGGGCATCGACTCGCAGTCGCGTTACCTTGCCTTCCCTCCCGAGGACTAGGATTTGGTAGACCCAGCGCTGGCTGCCCGCATTTTCAAGGTCGAGATCGACGCGCAAAAGCCGCCCAGGAAAATCCGGCCGCAATCGCGCCAATATGTCGTCCAGGGGCCTGATCTCACCACGTTGGAAGGCCGCGCGGGCACGATCGTGATCGTGGCGCGTGCGATCGTCCGCGTGTCCGATGGTAGACGGCAGCGTGAACGCCAACACCATCGCAATGAACAACAATACTCGCATGGTCCAGGACCCGATCGGCGCCCCTAGCCGAGCGCCGAAACATCATACATCGAATTTCGCCGAGATGGTGGCGCGCCGGGGATGAACCGACGATGAACGTCCCCATCACGCTGGGTTAAGGCCGGCTTCGGCA
The DNA here is from genome assembly GCA_945892765.1 of Asaia bogorensis. GTDB lineage: Bacteria > Pseudomonadota > Alphaproteobacteria > CACIAM-22H2 > CACIAM-22H2 > SHVT01. Next base: position 24,452 of record CAMDDQ010000004.1, on the reverse strand, counting down.
GGATGGCAATTATGGACCACGACCTTCAGGAGTTGTCCTCATGAACAAAACCACACGGAATTTGGCCGTTGGGCTGATCGCGCTTACTGCCGTCGGGGGTGCCGCCATGGCGCAACCGACCCCGCCATCGGCCCCCCTGCCATCGCCGACGGCTAAGGCGATGGCGCTTTCCGACATCGTCAAGAAACTCGAGGATGGCGGCTATTCGAACATCCGCGAGATCGAGAGGACGCGCGGCCGGTGGGTCGTTCGCGCGCTCGATCAGAGTGGCGAATTGCATTCGTTATCCGTGGACCCCATCAGCGGGGTCATCTCGGAGCCTGCGCCACGGCCGCCGCAAATGCGCCGCGAGGATGACCACGGCCGGCACATGCCGATGCCGCGGGGCAGAACGTAATTTCTCGGAATTTTGCTTAACCATCTCGCGGTCGCCGTCCCAGGGCCCTCCCCCTGGGACGAGTGTCACCGCGAGCCCCCCTCTCTCGCCCGCAACACGCGGGCGGGAGAGGGGGGGTTCTTCGTTTGCGGGGCCTACTCGGCGCCCCTACATATTAGGCGCTCGGGCCGCCCAAATTCGCCTTGAAGAACGCCACGGTACGATCCCAGGCAAGCTTCGCGGAGGGTTCGTGGTACCGCGCGCCAGCCGTGTCATTGAAGAAGGCGTGCTGGGAGCCGGCATAGACGTGCTTTTCAAACGACACGCCGGCCGCCTTCAGGGCCTCTTCGTATTCGGGAACGCGCGCATTGATGCCGGCGTCCGTCTCGGCGTAGTGCAACTGCATCTTCGCCTTGATGTCCTTGATCTTACCCATATCCGCCACGGCCGGCACCGCGCCGTAGTAAGGCGCGCCAGCGGTAAGATCGGCGCCGGCGCGAAGGGCCACTTGGTTGACTTGGCCGCCGCCCCAACAATAGCCGACGATGCCGACCCTGCCGGTGCTATTGGGATGAGACTTCAGGAAGCGCACCGCGGCAACCATGTTTTCGGATGCTTTGTTGGCGTCGACCTTTGCAAACAATTCGCGGGCCTTGTCCTCGTCGCCGGGGTAGCCGCCTTGCGGGGCGAGCGCGTCCGGGGCGAGCGCCAGGAAGCCGACCGTGGCGAAACGACGGGCCACGTCTTCGGTGTGCGGGTTCAGGCCGCGGTTTTCGTGAATCACGACCACGGCCGGGAATTTCGTCCCGCCTGTCTTGGGCCAGGCCAGATGGCCGTTCATCATCTCCGGCGCGGGGAAGTTAACGCGACTGGTGACGGAGATGCGCGGATCGTCCAGCTTAACGGTCTGGGCATTGGCGTAATTGTTGTCGAGCAGTCCGACGACGGTGGCGGCCGCTGCCGCACTGCCCGTCAGCTTCGTCAGCCGATCGAGAAACACGCGGCGCGGGAGCGGCGCGTGTGTGTATTCGTCATATAGATTGATAATCTCCTGGTTGATCAGTGGGTGCATGAGCTGCCTCCTCCATTTGAATACGGTTTGACGTCCGCCTTTGGCGCACCTGAAAAATTAGCTCTTGCGCTGGCCCGCAGCAAGTCCGGGCATTGGACATCGGGACGCACTCACGTAACGACATCAACACCCAGGAAAAAAAGCCCGGATAACACCGACAGAACAACCATGCCTTCTCCGCGCGCTCTTGCAATTGAAGGTGCATTTCTTGGAGTGCCGAGATTTACCAATCAGACGGCACCGGCGTCGGCGCGGGAGCTTCAAAAGAGTTCGTCTAATGTAGCGGACTCCTTTCTCGTCGCGACTGTCGTCACGACGAACGCCATCATGCTAGTGATCGTGTTTCGAATAGTTCCGGCGCTTGTAGCCTTTGGGTCGCTTGGTTGGGGATTAGCCGTTGCCCTAAGTGTTGGGTTTGGTGCCGGTATTGGCACATTCGTTAGCAGCGCGACATTTGACACACTGTTTTCGCCTCACACTCCCCCGCTGTTTCCTTGATTCAATTTCGATAACGCACGGTGTCGCTGAGCATAGTCTCGCGACGCAACTCTATGGAGTGCGGTCTTTTTTCGCAGTTTTGCTAGTTCTTGCAGCCTTGACAGCTTTTCGCCCGCCACCTAAGGTGCGCCCGCGCTTTGGACGCATCGTTCCGGGTTCCGGCGGCTATGCGATTTTTGGGTATTCCCATGAGAGAGCGCGAGCCCCCGCCGTCTCTCGACGAGCTCGGTGCGCAGCTTAAGGAAGCGCAGGCTCGGCGGAAATCGGCGGCGCCGCGCAAAGGCGGCACTTCGGGGGCGGATATGAGCGGCCTCGGGTTCGCCTTCCGCATAGGCGTGGAACTGGTCGCGGCGGTGGGCATCGGCGTGGGCATAGGCCTTCTTGTTGATCGCACGCTGGACACGGGTCCGTGGGGCGTGTTGGTGTTCGGTCTGTTGGGGTCGGCGGCGGGTATGCTCAATGTCTGGCGGGCGGCGAACGCACTTTTCCTGGAGAGGCCGGGGCCTCGGGATCCGGATGGATCCTCGTCATCCTGAATTTCCTCAGTAGACATAAACCGAGTCGCCGACGTGGCAGAACAACATAGTCCCATCGAACAATTCCAGATCAAGCCGTTGATCCCGCTGCGGATCGGCGAGTTCGACCTGTCGTTCACGAATTCGTCTCTGGTCATGGTGATTGCCGTCGGGCTGATCGTGCTGCTCCTGACCTTGAGCGTTCGCCGCGGCGCGCTCGTGCCAACGCGCTGGCAGTCGGTGACCGAGATGCTTTACGAATTCATCGCCGGCATGGTCCGCGACAATGTCGGCGCGGCGGGCCGCCGGTATTTCCCGTTCGTCTTTTCGCTGTTCATGTTCATCCTGTTCGCAAACATGCTGGGAATGGTCCCTTACAGCTTCACGCCGACCAGCCACATCATCGTTACCTTCACCCTGGCTATGGTTGTGTTCGTCGGCGTCACGATCATCGGGTTCGTCAAACACGGATTGCATTTCCTGTCGATCTTCTATCCTACGGGTGTGCCCGTCTACATGATGCCGATCCTGATACCGATCGAGATCATTTCGTATCTGGCGCGTCCGGTCAGTCTGTCCGTCCGCCTGTTTGCTAACATGATGGCGGGGCACACGATGCTGAAGCTGTTCGGCGGATTTGTCGTGGCTTTGGGCATTCTGCTTGGTTGGGCGCCGCTCGCTTTCTTGGTGGCGCTGACCGGGCTCGAAATCGGCATCGCCTTCCTTCAGGCCTATGTCTTTGCCATTCTGACCTGTTTGTATCTGAACGACGCGCTGCATCTGCACCACTGAGACGGCGACCCGCCGCGTTTTTTCGACCGTCACCATCAACGACGACGACAAAGGATCGCACCATGGAACTCGAAGCCGCAAAAATGCTGGGCGCCGGCCTGGCCACGATCGCGCTCGCCGGAGTCGGCGTGGGCATCGGCAACATCTTCTCCAGCTACATCGCTTCGGCCGCCCGCAACCCGGCCGCTGGGCCGAAGGTGTTCCCCTTCACCATGCTGGGCTTTGCGTTGTGCGAAGCCATCGCGCTGTTCGCGCTCGTCATCGCCTTCATCATTCTCTTCGGCTGATCGCGGGGACGTAGGCGCCGCGCCATGCCGCAACTCGATCCGACATTTTTCGCGTCGCAGGTCTTCTGGCTTGCCCTGACCTTCATCCCGCTCGTCGTGGTGATCTGGGCGGTTCTGTTGCCGCGGATCGGGGCGGTGGTCGAGGCGCGGGAAAGTCGAATCGCCGGCGATCTCGACCGCGCCACCGCCGCCAAAGCGGAAGCCGAACATCTTCTGGCGACCTATGAGAAGACTCTCGCCGCCGCACGCGTCGAAGCCCAATCGGTGTTGCGGATCGCGTCGGAGCGGTTGGCTGCCGATGCGGCGAAACGCCAGAATGAACTTGGCGTGCGTTTGGCCGCGCAAGTGAAGGAAGCCGAGGGCCGGATCGATAAGGCGAAGCTCGGCGCGCTCTCCAATATCCGCAGCGTCGCCGCGGACGTGGCGCGGGCGGCGACGAAGCGGCTCGGTGGCACCGAACCCGCCGCCGATCGAGTCGACAACGCCGTCGCCGCGGCATTGAAGGAACGCGGCTGATGCTGGAAAGCGCCGAATTCTGGGTTGCCGTCAGCTTTGTCGTCTTCGTGGTGGCGTTGTGGAAGCCAGCGGCGGGGGCCCTGACGGGTGCGCTCGATGCCCGCGCGGTCCGCATCAAGGCCGAACTCGATCAAGCGGCGAAGCTTCGTGATGAAGCGCAGGCGCTGCTGGTGAGTTACCGGCAAAAACACAAGGAATCGGTGCGCGAGGCCGAAGACATGGTCGTGCGCGCCAAGGCCGAGGCCGAACGCCACGCCGCCCAGGCGGTAAAGGATTTGGAGGCGGCGCTAAAGCGTCGCGAAGAACTGGCGATGCAACGGATTGCTCAGGCCGAGGCTCAGGCCGCGGCCGAAGTGCGCGCCGTTGCCGTCGATGCCGCGGTGGCGGCCACCCGCAAGCTGTTGGCCGAGTCTCTTGAAGGCCAACGTGCCGATGCTCTTATCGATCAAGCGATCGCGGAATTGCCGCAAAAGCTGCACTAAGGGCGGTTGCGGCATCGCGGCTGCAGTTACCGCCAATTTAGGCGCATTTCGAATAGCCGCAGGACGTACACAAATCGCAGCCTTCCTGACGGATGAGGCCGGCGAGGGCGCATTTCGGGCATTGGCGCGCGGCGGATTGGGTTAGGCCGACGACTTGGCGTTCCTCGGAAGGCGGCTCGACACTCGGCCTCGCGGTCGCGGGTTCGACCAAGAAGCCAATATCGTTCATATGCCGTTCGATCACTTCGCCGATGGCCGCGAGCAGCGACGGCACATAACGTCCGCCGACCCATTGACCGCCGCGCGGATCGAACACCGCTTTTAATTCTTCGACCACGAAGCTGACATCGCCGCCGCGGCGGAAGACCGCGCTGATCATGCGCGTCAGCGCCACTGTCCAGGCGTAGTGTTCCATGTTCTTGGAATTGATGAACACCTCGAAGGGGCGACGCCGCCCATCCTTAACGACGTCGTTGATGGTGATATAAAGCGCGTGTTCGCTATCGGGCCAGCGCAGTTTGTACGTGCGGCCGGGCAGAGCCTCCGGGCGGTCCAGCGGTCGCGTCATGTAGACGACGCCGCCCGCCTCGTACAAATCCGCCGGTCGGGCCGGGGCCTGGGAAAAGGGCAACTCCCGCTGCGTGGCGGGCTTCGACTTTGAATCGTCCTTCACCGTCAGCACGGAGCCGGTGATGAGATTGGGCCGATAGGTCGTGCAGCCCTTGCAGCCCAGCTCATAAGCCTGGAAATAGAGATCCTTGAAGGAATCGAAGGCGATGTCCTCGGGTACGTTGATCGTCTTGGATATCGAACTGTCGACGTATTTCTGAAGGGCGGCCTGCATCACGACATGGTCGGCCGGCGCCAGGCGCTGCGCATCGACGAAAGCGTCCGGCAGGGCCGCGGTTTCGCCGAACATCCGCCGGAACATCCGATAGGCGTAATCGGCTACTTCTTCTTCGCGCCGGCTGCCATCGGGCATCAAGATGCTCCGGGTATAGCGGAAGCTGAAAACCGGCTCGAGCCCGGAAGAAACATTGTCGGCGAACAGGGAAATGGTGCCGGTCGGCGCGATGGAGGTTAACAACGCATTGCGGATGCCGTGTTTTGCGATCGCGGCACGAATATCGCCGTCGAGTTCGCGCACGGTGTCGCCGGCCAGGTATTTTTCGGCGTCGAACAAGGGGAAAGCGCCTTTTTCCTTGGCGATCTCGGTCGACGCGCGATAGGCGGCGCGCTGGATTGTCCGCATCCATGACTCGGCGATCGTGATCGAGGCTTCGCTGCCATAACGCGCGCCGCACAAAATCAGCGCATCGGCGAGACCCGTGATGCCGAGACCGATGCGGCGTTTGGCGCGCGCCTCCTCGGCCTGACGCGGCAGTGGAAAGCGCGACGCATCGATGGAGTTGTCCAGCATACGAATGGCCACCGGCACCAGGTGTTCCAGCGCCGCGTTGTCGATGTGCGCGCCGGGTGTCAGCGGATCGCTGACCAACGCGGCGAGATTGATGGAACCAAGCAGGCAGGCGCCATAAGGCGGCAGCGGCTGCTCCCCACAGGGGTTGGTCGCCCGAATATCCTCGGCATAATAAAGGTTGTTACGCCGATTGATGCGGTCGATGAAGATCACGCCCGGCTCGGCATAAGCATAGGTCGCGCGCATGATGCGATCCCACAGATCGCGCGCCGCGACAGCTTTGTACGCGGTGCCGCCGAATTTGAGCTCCCACGGCGCACCCTCCTTCACCGCGGTCATGAAGGCGTCGCTGACCAGCACGGACAGGTTGAACATCCGCAGCCGGCCTGGCTCGCGCTTGGCTTCGATGAAGGCTTCGATATCCGGATGGTCGCAAGCCAGAGTCGCCATCATGGCGCCGCGACGGTGGCCGGCGCTCATGATCGTGCGGCACATCGCGTCCCACACATCCATGAAGGACAGCGGGCCGGAAGCGTCCGCGCCGACGCCCTTCACCGGCGCACCCTTCGGGCGCAGCGAGGAAAAATCGTAACCGATGCCGCCGCCTTGCTGCATGGTCAACGCGGCTTCGCGCAGATGTTCGAAGATGCCGCCCATGTCATCGGGAACCGTTCCCATGACAAAGCAGTTGAAGAGCGTGACATTGCGCGCGGTGCCGGCGCCGGCCAGAATGCGTCCGGCCGGAAGGAACTTAAATCCCTCCAGCGCCTCGGCAAAACGACCGCTCCAGGCCTGCGGGTCCTTTTCCGGCTGAGCCAGCGCGCGGGCGACCCGGCTCCAGCTCTCCTCAATGGTCTTGTCCACGGGGCTGCCGTCCGCCGCCTTGAGACGGTATTTCATGTCCCAAATCTGTTGGGAAATGGCGGCGATCGTTGGCATCGTCTAAGTGCCTAAGAAATTGTATAAATTTCTGATTTTCCGTATTTAGTGTAGACCCGGTTGACAACCGGGTCAACCCAAATGTTCTTGTTATGTTTCCATCGCCGATTCTTCCAGTCGCCGACGCGCGGAATCGATTTTGTCCTGAAGCTCGGTCATGAAGCGGCGGCGCGCGAGGCCGGGTGGAATGGCCGGCATGACCTCGACGTCGATGACGCCGGGCCGTTTGATGAAGGCGCGCCGCCGCCAGAACAAGCCGGAGTTCAACGCCACCGGAGTGACGGGAAGATCCAGCTTGGAATAGAGCGCGGCCACGCCGGAATGAAAGGGGCGCCGTTCTCCGGGAGGAACACGCGTCCCCTCAGGAAAAATTACGATTTGGCGCGGCTCGCCTTCCGCCTTGGCCTCAAGGAGCAGGCGTTGCAGGGCGCGACCACCACCGGCGCGGTTGATCGCGATCATTCGCAGCCGACGCAAATACCAACCGAAGATCGGCAGCCTCAGCAATTCCTTCTTCAGTACGAAAGACGTCGGGGGAAACAGGGCGAGAAAGGCGATGGTCTCCCAGGCCGATTGGTGGTTGGCGGCGATGAGCCCGGTGCCACTCGGCCAATTCTCGATGCCCACAATCCGATAACGCAGGCCGATGATCGATGACAGCAGGTGCAAGACACCCCGCGCCCAAAGGTTCGTCGCCTTTCTAACCCACCGGCGTGGGCCGAGGAAAAGCGGGAGGCAGCCGATCATCACCGCTACCGTCATCGTGAAAAACAAGACGTTGAACAGAGCCGATCGGAGGAAAACAATCATGGTCGGCGATCTCATGACGGACGGATTGGCACGGGAGTGACGCCTTCAATTGCCGTCCAGACAATAGCGGCCAGGAATTTGTGATATTCCGACAGGATCAGGCTCGCAGTTCCAGGCCACCGCCACCAATCTTCCCGGTGAAAGCTGTCGAGGAAAACCGGATGGGGGATGATGGTTGCCTCCGGCAGGGCGTGGCGGAATTCGATCAGGCTGCGCCGCATGTGATAATTGGCGGTGACAAGGCGCAGCGATGCATAACCCTCGGCCCGCATCCAGGTGGCGGTCTCCTCGGCGTTGCCGACCGTGTTGTCGGCGCTGTAACCCAGGACGATGCAGCATTCGATTTCCGCCGGCGATTGGCGGGCAATTCGCAGCAATTCGCTGACATCGACGCCGCGATACACCCCGGAAACGAAGAGTTTTCGGGCGCGGCCGTCGGCAAGCATCCCGAGACCGGCGCGCAGCCTTTGCGGCCCCCCGGTCAACACCACGATCGCGTCCGTCCGCGTTTCGGAATCCTCAACGCGATCCGGGATCGTCTCGCCGAACCACACTAATCCCCCTGCCCAGGCGATCGCGGCAAAGGCCATCACCGAAAGGATGCGAGTCAGACCGGTGCGCGTGCGCTGGCGCTTGTTGAGGCGATCGTTCATGGGCGGGCAGCGAGCAGCGCCTCGACGGCGGCGGCAAGATTGTCATGCACCGCAACCGGCTGGACGGTTGCCGGTAATCCGGCGGCGAGCGTGTTTTTCCCATGGCCGGTGCGGACGAGCACGCGCGGACAGCCGAGCGCAACCGCCGCCTGCATATCGCGGATGTCGTCGCCAATCATGGGTGTGTCTCCGGCCGCCGCGCCGAAATGAGCGAGCGCTTCGCGCAACATGCCGGGCCCGGGTTTGCGGCGATCGCTCGCGGCCCAGGGCGGATCGGGGCAATGGAGGATCAAGTCGAGTCGCGCGTTCTGGGCGAGGAGTTCCCGACCCAATTTGTCATGGATGCGGGTGAGCATAGCCTGATCGATGATGCCTCGGCCGATGGCGGCCTGGTTCGAGACGACCGCGACCTTGATGTCGGCGCGATTGAGCCGGGCCACCGCTGGCGCCGAGCCAGGCAGCAGGACTAGTTCGTCTGGCGACTTCACATAGTCCTCGCGGTTTTCGTTGAGAACTCCGTCGCGGTCGAGGATTACTAACTTCATGGCGTTCGTCCCGGAGGTCGAGTCAAACCAGCCGCGCGAGGACACTCAATACCGTCAGCCGTGCCGTGACGAACGCGACCGCCCCCGCAGCCGGAGGCAGGGCCGCCAGCACGAGCCATTGCAGCGGGGTCAGGGTCACCTGCGGCAGGATACCGATATCCGCGTTGAGTCCGGCGCCGCCCAGCGCGACCAACGTAGCCAAGGCGGTCAGTAGTCCGATCAACCCGCCGCGGAACCCCTGAGTCAGAGCGGCCGCCTGGAATTCGCCTGCGATAAAGCGATTGCGCGCCCCCATAATGTGGAGCAAAGCGATCCCGTCCTTGTGGACGGCGAGCGCGGCGCGCGTCGCGAACACCAGAACGGTTATCGCCGCCGCTGCGATCAACGCCACCGTGCCGAAGGCGATGAACCGAATGACCCGCGCCAGCTTCAAAATTCCGGTGAGCCAGCGGGCATGGTCGTCGACCGTCGTTCCGGGCGCGGCCGCCTCAAGGCGCGCAGCGAGGTCGACCAGGTCGACACTGGCGTGGTCGTGAAGGCGAACGTCGATCAGCCGGGGCAGGGGTAAATCCAACGCCAATCCTTCGCGGCCGAGCCAGGGTTGAATGAAGCCGAGCATCTTTTCCTCATCAACGGGTTCGGCCGATGCCACGGCGGAATCGCCGCGTAGGATGGATAACACAGCCCCGATTCGGGCGTCGGTCGCCGATGTTTCGGCCGACGGCTGAAGCTGCACCGTCAAAGCCCCGGTAAGCCCGGTTTGCCATCGTGATGCCATGCTCGCCGTCGCCATAGCCCCGGCTAGCGTCATCGCAGCGAGATAGACCATGACCGCAACGATCCACGGTAGATAGCGCCGGCTGTCGTCACGATCCAGCGGCAACACTCGAATACGTCCCGCCATGATCCTACCCGTGCCCGGTGGCGGCTTCGATTCCCCGCCGGACATCGCGTAGCGCGGGAGGCCGAAATTGCTTGATTTCGCCATTCTCGAGCCGAAGCTCCGGATAGCGGAAGCGCGAGACCAGCTCCAGGTTGTGGGTCGCGATCACGACTGTCGTTCCCATTTTGTGGAGTTCGACGAAAAGGTGGAGTAGGCGCATGGCGATGCGGTCGTCGACATTGCCGGTGGGCTCGTCGGCGAGCAAGAGGCGCGGCCGCGCAATCACGGCACGGGCGATGGCGACGCGCTGTTTTTGGCCCCCGGACAGGGTCGGTGGCAAGGCGTCCAGATGGTCGCCAAGTTCGACCCAGGTCAGCAATTCGCTGACATGTTTGCGTATCTCGGTCTCCTTGGCGCCCTTTAGGCGCAGGGGCAAAGCCACATTGTCGAACGCAGACAAGTGGTCGAATAGACGGAAATCCTGGAAGACGACGCCGATGCGTTGCCGCAATGCCGGAAGTTCGCGCCGCGGCACTTTCCAAACCGAACGGTCAAAGAGGGTTATCAGGCCGCGGGTCGGCCGGCGGGCGAGGTAAAGGAGCTGGAGCAGGGACGATTTTCCGGCGCCACTCGGGCCGACCAGGAAGTGAAAGGCGCCGGACTCGAGTTCGAAGGTGAGGTCGCGCAGGACTTCGGGACCAAGCCCATAACGCAGGCCGACATTTTCGAATCGAACCACAGGCCGCACACCCCCCCCTCGAGGTCGCGATTCTCGCGGCGCCAGAATGGCACGCGGCTCGGCGCCGCGTCCAGACGCACGCCCTTCTTGTAACGCCGCCGGGGCGGGCCTATAAGAAAATCTCTATTTCTCAGCGGCATTTGGCTGCCATGATCATCACCTGTCCTGCCTGCGGATCGCGCTATTTGACGGACGCTGCCGCCATCGGCGGGGTCGGTCGTAAAGTTCGTTGCGCCAACTGCAAACACACCTGGTTGCAGCAGCCGGCCACGGATCTCCCGCGATCGCTGTCCTCGCCCTCGCCGATCCCGGTCTCGGATCTTTCGAGTTTTAGCGTGCCGCCGGTGATGGCGCCCGCACCCAGCCGGCCGGCTGGCGGCCGCGTCGCGGGCTGGACCGCGCTCGTGCTTCTTGTCATCGGCGCACTGGGCGGCGCTATTTTGGCACGGGAGCCGATCACCGGTGCGTGGCCCGCGGCTGCGCGTCTCTATGAATCGCTCGGCATGCCGGTCGATCCACCCGGAATTGGGCTGGAAGTGCGCAACATCACGCAGGTGAGCGTGGTCGAAGAAGGTGTCGTCTTGCTCATCGTGGAAGGCGAAGTCGTCAATACCTCGGACGCGGCTCGACGTGTGCCGGCGTTGCGGGCGGCTTTGCGCGACGCGAGCGAAACCGAACTTCAACATTGGACCTTTGCCGCGCGCAGCTCGCGTCTCGGGCCGGGGGAAAGTTCCGCCTTCCGCACTTCGGTGAGGAAGCCCAGCTTGGATACGGCGAGCCTGGCTATCGCCTTCGCTCACGCCGAATAGGGGCGCAACCATGGGGCAAGACGCGGACTTGCCCCAAACAGCGTCATAGGGGGGCGTAGGCCGTCATGGCGCGCATCCTGGTTGCCGAAGACGATCAATCGGTGCGTGAATTCATGCTGCGGGCGCTGCGGCAGGCGGGGCACGACGTCACGGCCGTTCGTGACGGCCATGACGCGGTTCGCGCGCTCGCGCTGGCCACTTTCGATTTGCTCGTGGCCGACATCGTCATGCCGGGATTGGATGGCATCGGGCTGGCGCTGAAGGTCGCCAAAGACCATTCGGCGACCGCCGTCCTGCTTGCGACGGGATTCCCGGCGGAGGCCGAGCGCGCGTTCGGTCTTGAGGACATGATCCACGGCGTCTTGCGAAAGCCATTCGCGCTGAAGGAGCTAACCGCCGCGGTCGACCGCCACCCTCGCCGCGCGGCGTAAGGTCTGATTCCAGGAACGACAAGGGGCGGGATTGGCTCCCGCCCCTTTTTGGTTTCCTCGACCTGGAAGGCCGGGCGCGAAGGCCGGCAAACGCCGACTAGAACCGCTTCAGAAGGCGCTCGAGGTAGTCGCGCTCGATCTGGGGACGCTCGCGCTCGCTGGCGCGGCGCAGCAACTCGTCCTGGATCTCGCGGGACCGCTGGATGTCGGCTTGGTCCGGGATACGGATGTCGCGGGCATCGATGCCGCCGAGGCCATTCAGCGGCCGGCCGGCCGGATCGCGGCTATCGCCCAGCTGCCGGTCGCGCATTTCTTCATTCGACGGATCACCATCTTCGCCTTCGCCCTGCGCCTGCATCTGTTGTTGTGCCATCTGGCGAAGGCCTTTCATCATGTTCTCGACGGCCTCGGATTGCGGGCGCAGCGCCTGGTTGAGCTGGCCGCGGAGCAGCGCATTCGAGGCCTCACGCATCGATTGCTCGGCGTTGCCGAGGGTGTCTGGGATGTTGTTAAAGGCCTCGCCGAGGCGGCGCATGACCTCACCTAGTTCGCGCCGCAGCTGTTCCTGCTGTTGGTAAGCCGCGGTGCCTTGCCCGCCGCCTTCGCCTTCCTGGCGTCCGGGGTTGGCACCCTGCTGTCCCTGACTTTGTCCGCGACCTTCGAGCCGTTCGCTGACGCCGGGTTGTGAGCCTTCCTGCTGATTCTGTTCTTGGCCTTGACCCTGTTGGCCTTGCTGACGCTGCTGTTGTTGTTGCTGTCCGCGCTGGGCCTGTTGCTGCTGCCGGAAGTTCTGATCGAGAAGCTGTTGCTGACGTTTCGCCAGGTCTTGAACTTCCTTCGCCATTTGCTGGGCCTGGCGGGCCTTTTCTTGATCGCCCTGCTGCTGCGCTTGGCGCATGTTGTCCATCATGTCTTGCATTTTCTGGATCATCTCGCGGGCCTGGTCTTTCATTCCCGCCTCGGCAAGTTTTTGTGCCTGTTCGAGCATCTTGCGCAGATCGTTATCCCCGGTCGACCGGGCGTTCGGATCGGATTGTTGCCCCGCCTGCTCCCGCTGTTGTTGTTCGTCCGGGCGCATGGCTTGCTGCATCATTTCCTGGAACATGCGGTCCATGGCGGTGCGCAGTTCGTCCATCAGCCGCTTGATTTCCTCGGGGGAGGCGTTGTTGGCCAGGGCCTCCATCAATTTTTGCTGGAGGTTGCGCACGTCACGCTGGGCGACGGAAACCTTGCCGTCTTCTATGCGTAGGGCCGTGTCCCACAAGAGGGATTGCACGGCCTTGGTTCCATCGTCGGAGGAATCGCGCAACAAGCGAAGCGCCGCCGTGCGCAACGACAGGAAGGTGACGATGTCCTCGAAGTATTGTTCCGGCTTTGCGCCGATCTCGCGCAAGGCATCGGAAACCTGGCGCCGTTGGCCGGGATTGACCGACAGCGTCTTGCGTTGCGCGATGATGGCCTTGGCCAGAGGATTGACGAACACGCGCTCGGGCAGGATCATGGCGAAATCGTCGCTGACCCCGCTCTGTCCGAGTGCGTCGGTGGCGCGGAGTTGCACGAGAACCGGCAGGCCCGCCCAGGGATGAGGCGTAAGATCGTGGAAGCTGGTCGCATGGGCGGCTTTCGGCCGTTGCGACGGCAGCGGCAGTTGAAGCTCGATCGCCTCCTGTGTTTCGGTCATCGTCACGCCGGTGCCGTCGGCGCGCGGCGCCTTTCGGACAAAGGCGCGAACGGCGGCCAGGCCGTAATCGTCGGCCGCTTCGTATTCGAGACGGATGGCCATGCGCTGGTTGCGTTGTGGCGCCGCGGCGTGGGCAATCTGCGGCACCCGATCCGGCACGATCTCCATTGCCCAATCGGCGAGTGTTTTCTTGGCCTGGGTGACGACCAACCGGTTTCCAGAATTGATCGTCGAAGTAAGGCGGAAACTGCCCTCATCGATGGTTTCGAAGGATACGGGGGCTCCTTCCCCGATTTGGATCATCGGGGCCTCGCGGCCGCCGATGACTTGGACCAGGATCGCGCTCCCGACGGCGACGGACAACGGATCGGCGCCGCGTTGCTCGTGCGTCGGCAGCAAGGTCGGCAGGCCGGTATAGGCCGGCGGCGTGATCCATACTTCGAAGCCGGTGACGCGGTCGGCGGTGTTTTCGATCAACTTGAACGAGGGCATGGCGGCACGCGACCACCGAGTGCTCCATTCCTCCGGCCCGGCGACGACCGCGGCCACGACCAGCAGCAAGCCGAGCGCGGCACGAAACGCCCAGGGATCGCGCCGGGCCATGCCGGGCGCCGGCAGACCGACGCGACCGCCGCCCAGCATTTCGCGCATTCTGCGGCGATGGGAATCCCACAGCGCGAGGCTCATTGGATCGCCTTCGCCCGCGACGAGTTGGTCGCGCAAGGTGGCGAGCGGCCGGTGGGCTACGCCGCTTAACACCTCAATGCGACGCACCGAATCGGCCACAGTCGGGATGGAGAAGCGCACCTGCCACACCGCAAAGAGAAAGGTAGCGGCGAAGCCCAGCAGGAAAATGACATGAACCCACGGGTGCAACAGCGACGGAAGGACATCGAGCCACGCCACAGCGGTGAACACGCCGGCTACGGCAACCGCGGGCCACGCGGCCGGCCACAGCTTCTCCCAGAACAGTGCGGCGCGGGCCATCGACAGCCTCCAGCCGGGAACGTCGGCGACGAAACCGTTGGGTCCGTTTGAATTGCCTGTCGTCATGGCGCCCTCCGTGACTGCCGCGCTCGCGGCTCGCCCAACCAAGGCGGCAAAGATTCCAACGCAAACATCTCGGCGTAGTCGGGCCGCCGCCGAACCACCGCGAACACATCGTTCCGGACCAAGACCTCCGGCGCCAGGGGACGGCTATTATACGTCGATGACATGGCAGCGCCATAGGCTCCTGCGGCGCCGAGGGCCAGAAGGTCGCCCTCCACCATAGGTGGCAGCAACCGCCCTTTGGCCAGAACATCGGCACTTTCGCATACGGGACCAACCACGTCGGCGGCGGCGAGGCTGGTGCCGGCCTTGGGCTCGCGCACCGGCAAAACCGGGTGGTGGGCATCGTAGAGCGAGGGGCGTAGCAAGTCGTTCATCGCCGCATCCACAATGAGGAAACGACGGGCGCCGCTTTCCTTGACGTAGATGACCCGCGTTGCCAGCAACCCGGCCGCACCCACCAAACGGCGGCCTGGCTCGAAGACGAGCTGGCACCGAAGATCGCCCAAGGTTTGGCGCACGATCGTGGCATAGGCACTCGCGGCGGGTGGCACTTCCTGGTCATAGGCGATCCCCAGTCCGCCGCCCAGATCGAGGCGGCGGATATCGTGGCCCTGGGCGATGAGGTCCAGGGCGAGCGCCTTGACCCGCGAAAAAGCGGCCCGGTAGGGCGAAAGGTCGATGATCTGCGAGCCAATGTGCACGGCGATACCGCTGACATCTAGTCCGGGAAGGCGAGCCGCCTCAGCGTAGACCGAGGCCGCAACGGTAATATCGATGCCGAATTTGTTTTCTTTGCGGCCGGTCGTGATCTTCGCATGTGTGCCGGCATCGACGTCCGGATTGACGCGGATCGCGATTGGCGCCTTTTGCCGCCGCCCCGCCGCCAACCGAGACAAGGCCCGCAATTCCGCTTCGGACTCGACGTTGATCTGGAGAATGCCGGAATCAAGCGCCAGTGTCAGCTCTGCCTCGGTCTTGCCGACACCGGAGAAAACGATTCGGTTGGGCAGTATGCCCGCGGCCAGCGCCCGGCGCAGCTCACCCTCCGAAACGACATCGGCGCCGGCGCCCTCGGCCGCCAATGTCTGGACCACGGCCAGATTCGAATTGGCCTTCAGCGCGAAACAGACAAGGGTGTTGAGTCCACTCAGGGCGCCGGCGAATTCGCGGTAGGCGCCAACCAGCGCGGCGCTCGAATAACAATAAAATGGCGTCCCCACGGCCGCCGCGATACGCGAAACCGGCACGGATTCCACATAAAGTTCGCCGTTCTTGTAGGCAATCTCACTCACGCGGGTAACGCCGGGGATAGCGGCTCTCCTCGCCTTCGGGCGGCTCGACGCTCCCCTTGCGGCCGCACCCGGAAAGCAGCGCGAGGAGCATCACCGGCAGCCACGCCAGCAGCCATCTTCGGCTCAAAGGAACCTCCGACGTGCCGCTTGCACGGCCTCGCGCACCCGTTGTGGTGCGGTGCCCCCGAAACTCGTCCGGCTGGCCGCCGAGCGCTCCGCCGTCAGCACCGAAAAAACCGTCTCATCGATGCGCGGCTCGATCGAACGCATGTCATCGAGACTGAGCCCCGCAAGATCGACGCCCCGTTTCTCGGCGATCTGCACCAGACGGCCCGTCACATGATGAGCCTGCCGAAAGGGCAGGCCCAGAGCGCGGACCAGCCAATCGGCGAGATCGGTTGCGGTCGCAAACCCGCCGGCAGCGGCCTCGAGCATGGCCGCGGCGTTGACGCGCAGATCGCGAATCATCCCGGTCGTGGCGGCGACACAAAGGCCGAGGCTGTCGGCGGCATCGAAAACTGGCGGTTTGTCTTCCTGCATGTCCTTTGCGTATGCCAGTGGAAGGCCCTTGATGACGATCAATAATTGGTGAAGCGCGCCGATCAACCGTCCGGATTTCCCGCGAACCAACTCCGCCGCATCGGGATTGCGTTTCTGCGGCATGATCGAACTGCCGGTGGTGAAGGCATCCGAAAGAGTGATGAACCGCCAGCGATCGGAAACCCACAAGATGAGTTCTTCCGCGAGCCTCGACAAATGTGTGCCGGCGATCGCGGCCGCGGCCAGGAATTCGATGGCGAAATCGCGCGCCGACACGGCGTCGAGCGAATTGGCCGTGGGTCCATCGAATCCGAGTGCGGTTGCCGTCGCATTGCGATCGATCGGGAATGAGGTGCCGGCCAAAGCCGCCGCGCCGAGCGGACATTCGTTAAGCCGGGTTCGGCAATCGGCGAACCGGCCGCGGTCGCGCCCGACCATCTCGACATAGGCGAGAAGATGATGGCCGAAAGTGACGGGTTGCGCTGGCTGAAGGTGGGTTAGGCCCGGCATGATCGTCGCGGCATGTTCCTCGGCGCGGTCGAGTAGGGCCAATTGCAAATCCTTCAGCGCGGGATCGAGCGCGTCGATGGCGTCGCGAATCCAAAGCCGGAAATCGGTCGCGACCTGGTCGTTGCGCGAGCGCGCCGTGTGGAGCCGCCCTGCCGGCTCGCCGATCAATTCAGCCAGCCGCCCCTCCACATTCATGTGGATATCTTCCAGCTCGGCCTTGAATACGAAATTGCCGCTTTCGATCTCGGCGAGGACGCGGTCAAGGCCCATAAGGATGGCCTCGGCATCGGCTGGCTTTAGGATACTCTGACGGGCGAGCATCGCCGCGTGGGCGCGCGATGCCGCTATGTCCTGAGCATAAAGCCGCTTATCAACGTCGATGGAGACGTTGATCCGGGCCATGATGTCGGCCGGGCCGGTTGCAAACCGCCCACCCCAAAGGGGGTTCGCCGGCATCTTGGCGGGTTTTGGCTTGGCGGTCATTTAACGCGTCCAGACTTCTTCGCTGCGGGTCGTGAGGCTAGGGCGGGCAGCCGCGCGGCCCGGCGCAACCTGCCTGGACTCGCACTTTTGTCGATCCTGCAAAAGTCTAGACCGACTGGAGTGGAGACGCCAGTCCAACGCGTGGGCGCATGTCCTCGCCGCCACCGGCGTTGCCGCCCATTTCCTCTTGGTGGGCGGGTGGTATGATCAGACTTCGACGGTGGTGGCCCCCCCGGCCGATTGCAATTCCCTGGACAGAAGGATCCGAGCCATGTCGCTGCGCATCAATGACGAAGCCCCGAACTTCACGACCGACACGACCGAAGGAAAGGTCGTTTTCCATGACTGGATCGGCGCCGGCTGGGCCATTTTGTTTTCGCACCCAAAGGATTTCACGCCGGTTTGCACGACCGAGCTGGGTTATGTGGCGAAGCTGAAACCTGAGTTCGACAAGCGTGACACCAAAATCATCGGGCTCAGCGTCGACCCGGTCAGCGATCACCAACGGTGGCTGGGCGACATCAAGGAAACGCAGGGGTACGCCGTCAATTATCCGTTGATCGGCGACCCCGAACTCAAGATCGCAAAGCTCTACGACATGTTGCCCGCCGAAGCCGGCGCCACGTCGCAGGGGCGGACCGCGGCGAACAACGCAACCGTTCGCTCAGTCTTCCTGATCGGGCCGGACAAGAAGATCAAGGCGATGATGACCTATCCCATGAGCAGCGGGCGCAATTTTGATGAAATCCTGCGCCTGCTCGATTCCTGCCAACTCACCGCCAAACATCAAGTGGCGACCCCGGTGAACTGGAAACAAGGTGGGGATGTCATCATTGTTCCCTCGGTTTCGGACGACGATGCCAAGAAGAAATTCCCAGGTGGCTGGAAGGCGCCCAAGCCCTATCTGCGAATCGTTCCGCAACCGAAATAACCGGAAAACGGCCGCCCGGCGAATTCCCGCCGCTCGCGCCACCCTCCGCCATTTGACTTGCCGAAGTCCACGGGCTAATTCCTTGAACAAGCGCTGGGTTCAGCCGGCGCCGAATTCCGGATTCCGCGCTCGCTGGGCAAGGTGAGCGTTGGGGGAAAAAGGGAACGAATGAAATCCCCGTCCCGACCTGATCGTCCGCGGCCGTTATCGCCGCACCTTCAGATCTACAGCTGGCAGCTTACCGCCGTGCTGTCCATTCTTCACCGGGCGACGGGCGTGGCGCTCTGCGCCGGTGCGGTATTGTTGGTGTGGTGGCTCGCCGCGGCGGCTTCGGGGCCGCAGGCTTTCGCCACGACCCAGAATTTCATCGGTTCCTGGTTCGGACAAGCTCTGCTCTTGGGGTGGACGTTTTCGTTGTTTTTTCACCTGTGCAACGGTGTTCGGCACCTGGTTTGGGACGCCGGATGGGGATTCCGAATGGCGACGGTCTATGCCAGCGGCTGGACCGTGGTCGGCGCTTCCATCGTCTTGACGACGCTGGCCTGGATTTTGGGCCATGCCGTTCGCGCCGGTGGCGCATGAAGCCGGGCGAACAGCGCGGCATGCGTTCGTCCCTGGCCCGGGTGCGCGGCCTGGGTTCGGCCAAGGAAGGTGTCGTCCATTGGTGGGCGCAGCGGGTGACGGCGATCGCTCTGGTTCCGCTGTCGGTCTGGCTCGCCGGAAATTTCGTCGCCTTGGCCGGCGCCAAACATGAGGCGGTCGTCGCCTGGATTGCCTCGCCCGTGGGCACGGTTCTTATGCTGCTGTCGATCGCGGCGATTTTCCACCATGCCCAACTCGGCCTCCAGGTGGTTATCGAGGACTACGTCCACGGCGAAGGGCTGAAACTGGCCGCGCTTCTCGCGGTCAAGGGGCTGGCCATTCTTCTCGGCACCATCGCCGGACTCGCCGTGCTGTCGATTTCCCTTGGCGCCTGAGGCCCTATGACCGCTTACCCGATCGCCGATCATGAATGCGACGTCATCGTCATCGGCGCCGGCGGGGCCGGGCTGCGCGCGACGATGGGCCTCGCGGACGCGGGATTGCGGACCGCCTGTGTCTCCAAAGTCTTTCCGACACGCAGCCATACGGTGGCGGCACAGGGCGGGATCAGCGCCGCCCTCGCCAATATGGGCGAGGACGATTGGCGCTGGCACATGTACGACACCATCAAGGGCTCGGACTGGCTCGGCGACCAGGACGCCATCGAATATATGTGCCGCGAGGCGATCCCCGCGATCGTCGAACTCGAACATTTCGGCGTGCCGTTTTCCCGCACCGAAGATGGGCGGATCTATCAGCGGCCCTTTGGTGGCATGACCACGCATTTTGGCGAGGGTACCGCGCATCGGACTTGCGCCGCCGCCGACCGCACCGGGCACGCCATCCTGCACACGCTCTATCAGCAATCGCTGAAACACCATGCCGAGTTCTTCATCGAGTATTTCGCGCTCGACCTCTTGATGGACCGCGGCCAATGCCATGGCGTCATGGCCTGGAATCTGGAAGACGGAACCCTGCATCGGTTCCGCGCGCATATGACCGTGCTGGCCACCGGCGGTTACGGTCGCGCCTATTTTTCCTGTACCTCCGCCCATACCTGCACCGGCGACGGCAACGCCATGGCGCTGCGCGCCGGGCTGCCGCTACAGGACATGGAATTCGTGCAATTCCATCCCTCCGGCGTCTATGGATCGGGCTGCCTGATCACCGAAGGCGCGCGCGGCGAAGGCGGCTATCTGACCAACTCCGAAGGCGAACGCTTCATGGAGCGCTATGCGCCTTCGGCCAAGGATTTAGCGAGCCGCGACGTGGTCAGCCGGGCGATGACCATCGAGATCCGCGACGGCCGCGGCGTGGGCCAGCACAAGGACCATATCCACCTGCATCTGGAGCATCTCGATCCGCATGTGCTGGAAGAGAGGTTGCCCGGCATCAGCGAGACCGCGCGGATCTTCGCCGGCATCGACGTCACGCGCGACCCCATCCCGGTGCTGCCGACCGTGCATTACAACATGGGTGGCGTGCCGACGCGTTACCGGGGCGAGGTCGTGGCCCCGCGCGAAGGTGATCCCGACCGGGTCGTTCGCGGCTTGATGGCGATCGGCGAAGGGGCCTGCGTATCGGTCCACGGCGCCAATCGGCTGGGCTCGAATTCCCTGCTGGATCTCGTGGTGTTCGGGCGCGCGGCGGCCAAACGCTGCGCTAAGCTGATCCATCCCAACGCGGCGCTGCCGCAGTTGCCGAAATCGGCGGATGAAGCCATCCTGGCCCGCTTCGACCGGCTGCGCAACGCCAAGGGCGGAACGCCAACCGCCGTGCTGCGCCTCGAAATGCAGCGCATCATGCAGATGGATTGCGGGGTCTTCCGTACGCGCGAGGTGCTCGAAAGCGGCGTCGAGAAGCTCCGCGAAACTTGGGAAAAGCGCGCCGACATCAATATTTCCGACCGCTCGATGGTCTGGAATTCGGACTTGGTCGAGACGCTAGAGTTCGAGAATCTGATTGCTCAAGCGTTGGTGACACTGCACTCGGCGCTTAATCGGACGGAGAGCCGCGGCGCCCATGCGCGTGAAGATTTTCCCGAGCGCGATGACGCTCAATGGCTGAAACACAGCGTCGCCTGGCTCGGTGAACACGGCTCCGTGCTGATCGACTATCGCCCCGTGCACATGAAACCTCTGACCAACGACGTGCAGTCCTTCCCCCCCAAGGCGCGCGTTTATTAGGCGTCCCGCCATGGCCCAATTCACCCTTCCCGCGAATTCCAAGGTCTGGCCGGGTAAATCCTGGCCGGCCGCCGCCAAGGCCAAACGTCCCAAGACGTTTTCGGTCTATCGGTGGGAGCCCGATAGCGGAGAAAACCCGCGGCTCGATCGTTATGAAATCGATCTCGCCGCCTGTGGGCCGATGGTGCTGGACGCCATCATCAAGATCAAAAACGAGATCGATTCCACGCTCGCCTTTCGCCGCTCCTGCCGTGAGGGCATCTGCGGCAGTTGTGCCATGAACATCGACGGCACCAATACACTGGCCTGCCTCAAGCCGATCGACGAGGTAAAGGGAGAGGTGCGCATCTACCCCTTGCCGCACATGCCAGTGGTCAAGGATTTGGTGCCCGATTTGTCGGTGCCGTATGCCCAATACACCTCGATCAAACCCTGGCTCCGCGCCGATTCGCCGCCGCCCCCCGACCGCGAACGCCGGCAATCGCCGGAGGAGCGCGCCAAACTCGACGGGTTGTGGGAATGTATCCTGTGTTTTTGCTGCTCCACCTCGTGCCCCAGTTACTGGTGGAACGGCGACCGTTACCTTGGCCCGGCGATCTTGCTCCAGGCCTATCGCTGGATCGCCGAAACCCGTGACGAAACCACGGGCGAGCGGCTCGACGAGTTGGAAGACCCGTTTCGGCTCTATCGCTGCCACACCATCATGAATTGCACAAAGACATGCCCCAAAGGCCTGAACCCGGCGAAGGCCATCGCCGAGGTCAAGAAGCTGCTGGTGGCCAGGCGGTAGCGCGAGTTCTTGTATGAGCCGGAAACGCATGCTGCGTTCACTGGCGGTCGTCTGCCTCGTCAGCGGATTTACCGCCCCGACCGAAGCTGCCGAGCTGAAGCCGCTCTTCGATGTGGAGGCGCGGCGCGCGGAAATGGGAAAGCCCGCCAAGCCCTCTGCCTGCAAGGCGGCGCCGTCGCCGGTTCGCGACATCAGGCTCGAGGGTTTCTACAGCGACAGCAATTCCTCGATTGTCGATCCGGCGGCCTACGCTCGTTATCAGGCGGCTTCCAAACCCTTCAACACACTCACGGCCGGCCTCGCCGCCATGAGCGACGCCTACGTCCGCGCCAAACCGGCGGACGGAGCGGTGGCGTCCTGTGCGCTCGATTGGCTGCATGGTTGGGCGGCAGGCGAGGGGCTTGCTCGGCGATGCCACGAATCAGGGCGGCTACGAGCGTAAATGGTCGCTGGCCACGATCGCGCTCGCCTATCTCAAAATTCGCGACGCACCGGGTCTGGCGTCGGACCGAAAACAGGCCGTCGAAGCCTGGATTGGGCGCCTTGCCGGCAGGGTGGTCGCCGATTACGACACGAAGAAGGGCAAGGATTCCGAAAACAACCACGTCTATTGGGCGGCCCTCGCTGTCGGCGCGGCCGCCATCGTCGGCAATGATGGCAGTTTGTTCGATTGGGCTGTCGCGAAGTACCGCTTTGCCCTGACCCAGATACAGGCCGACGGTACTTTGCCGTTGGAAGTTGCGCGGAAGAGCAAGGCTCGCTACTACCACGTCTTCTCGCTGGAACCGTTGATCATGCTGGCGGAGATGGGCGCCGCCAACGGGCTCGATTTGTATGGCGAAGCGGGCGGCGCGCTGCATCGCTTGGCGGCGCGCGTCATCGAAAGCCTCGACGACCCAAGGCATTTCGAGCGTTTGACCGGGGCCAAGCAGGATTGGACCGGCGGAACATTCGGCGGCCATATGATCGTGTGGGCGGAGCCCTACTACGCCCGATTCAAGGACCCGAGGTTGGTTGCGTGGATCTCGCGTTTTCGTCCGCTTAGCCACAGCGGAATCGGCGGCGACGCCACCCACGCATTCGGCGTCAAAGCGCTGCCTTAGACTCGGTCTGTTGCCAGGTCCAAATCTGCGCCGGCGATCAAATTCGGCCCGACCCTGCGCGACCCAGCCGCAGCGCCAGTGGCCAGCGCACCAATCGTTTCTTATCGGGCGGACCCCAGGGTGCCGCAAGTCGCTCGGCGAGGGCCGGAAGCGGTGAGCCGCCGGTGGCCTTTTCCATCGCCTTGATCGCCGACCAGGTCGACAAATAGCGGATAAGCTGAGGCAGCGACCACTGCGCGGTCATCTCCAGCGCCGGTGCCGGCAGCTCCTCAAAGGGAAAATCGATGAACCGATAGCCCGATTCGACAAGCTGCCGTTCCGGCGGCCAATACGCCTCAAGTGTCGAATGATGCAACGCGTCGATCGCGGGATCCAGATCATCGGCGATCTTCAGAAGGCCATAGCCGACCAGGGCGACAAGGCCGCGCGGCTGGGCCACGCGGGTGACTTCGTGCCAAAAAGCCGGCAGATCAAACCAATGCGCCGCCTGCGCCGCAACCACCAAATCGGCGCTGCGGTCGGGCAGATTGCTGTGCTCCGCCGCCGCGACGCGATACGTGACGCGGGAGTGCGGGAAGGCATTTGCGATTTGTTCGGCGCTGGCATCGGTCGCGACCACCCGCTCGAAATGCTCCGCGAGCAACAGGGAAAGCTGCCCAGAGCCGCAGCCACAATCGAGCGCCAGGCCGTGGTGCTCCACACGTTCGGCCAGTACCTGGGCAAGGCTGCGCGGGTAAATGGGGCGGGCCTCGGCGTATTGCTCGGCGTGGCCCGAAAAGTGATCCTTGAAGCCGTTGCTCATTTAGCCCTCCGTGGAAGCCTGGGCGGCTTCCAGCGCCTCGGCGGCTTCCAGCCATAGGCGCTCCGCGGCGGCGATTTCGCGGTCCAGCGCGGCGCGCCGCTTGAGCCTGGCCGTCGTTTCCGCCTGGCCGCCATTGTAAATCCTTGGATCGGCGAGCGCGGCCTCGATGGCTTTGCGTTCCTGGGCCAGGCTGGCGATCACCGCCTCGGCATCCCGCGTGGCTTTGCGCAAGGGGGAAACGCGCGCCCGATTCTCGGCGGCTTCGCGACGGTTCTCCTTCCTTCCGCTCGGCGTGCCGCGCTGTGAGGGATTGTCGGCCGGGCGCCGGGCCTTATCGAGAAGCAGGCGCCGGTAATCGTCGAGATCTCCGTCAAAGGGGCTGACAGCGCCATCGGCAACCAGCCAGAGCCGGTCGCAGGTCGCCTCGATCAAATGCCAGTCATGCGTGATCAGGAGCACGGCACCGGAAAAGTCGTTCAGAGCCTGAGCCAGAGCCTCTCGCGAATCGATGTCGAGGTGGTTGGTCGGCTCGTCCAGGATGAGAAGATTGGGAGAAGCGCGGGCCAGGAGGGCGAATGCTAGGCGCGATTTTTCTCCGCCTGACAGGGACGCGGCGGGTATTTCCGCCTTTTCTTGTGACAGGCCGAAGCGGCCGAGCCAGGCCCTTATCGAATCCTGGCGGGCGCCCGGCATCACCGCTTCAAGATGGGCGAAGCTCGACCATTGCGGGCG
>CAMDDQ010000003.1 GCA_945892765.1 Asaia bogorensis | reverse complement strand
GCCGACGTCTATCTCGGCAGGGCCCAAACCATCCTGCTCGAACGCAACCGAATCAAACGACAGACCATCCAGCAGCGCCGCTTGATCCATCGCGATCAAGCGGCATAAGATCAACCCACCAGATGAGCCGCAGCCTCCGTTAACTCAGCGCGCCCGTTGTCTCAAATCCATTGACGACGGACACCGTTCAGACCGACGACCAGACCGTAACCGATGAGTTGATTCGTGCGGACGCCCTGAAAATCCGCGATGTCCTTGATTCGCGAAGCGGCCGACGCGGCGCAAGTCCCGAAGATCGCCGTGAGCCCAACTACCGCTGCGGCGAACATCCTTTTGTTTTTCCAGGGTTGGACCATGACCTTCGTTCCTCGATCGGGTAGCGGTTGCGGCGTCCTGCCGAAATGGTCAGCGTGCGTTCCCAGATATGAGAGAGCCATGCCACCTGTGAAAGTCCAATAGCACATTGATATTAAACAATATTTTTTGGGGACCGGCGCCGTCGGCGCTGAAATCGCCAATGGTCCGAACCGACCTTGCCGAGCCGGCGGCAAATACTGCCCAGTGACGGGATTGCGTCATCTGCCCTATGGTCAACAAAGCAGCCGCATCCAAGCTTATGGTAGGATGACGTCGAACCCATGGCTATGAAGATTGATCCCAAAGCGCCAGTCCGCTCCTCCGCGGCCCGCCGCACCGAGAAATCCGGCGGGGCCAAGGGCGGCGACTTCGCCCGTCATCTCGAAGGTCCGAGCAACGCCGCTGGCGTTAATTCCGCTGTGCCGTTATCCGGCCTCGAGGCACTTGTTGCCTTGCAAGGTATCGAAGAAGATTCGCCCCAATCCAAGGGCCGCCGCCGTGCCGAGGAGATTCTCGATCGGCTGGACGAAATTTGGCAGGGGTTGCTGGCCGGCGACATTCCCGCAGCCGGTCTCGACAAACTCGTCACCGTGATTTGCACCCAAAAAGCTGGCGTATCGGATCCGCGCTTGGCCGAAATCCTCGACGAAATTGATTTGCGCGCCCAGGTCGAACTCGCCAAGCTCGACCGCGACGTCTAGTCCTCCAAGGCTCGGTCCGGTGCAGCGACCGATTGCTCCGTATCCCGGACGGCCTTGATGGACCCCGAGCCGGTTCATATACTCCGCGCGCCGCAAGCCAAGCAGCAGACTAGGTTGTTGATGACGGCGCCAACTCTCAATCCAAATTACCGGCCGTCCGACAACGAGCCGTTTATGAATCCGACGATGCTCGAATACTTCCGCCAGAAGCTTGTGCGCTGGCGGGCCGAATTGCTGCGCGATTCAACCGAGACCTTGCAACACCTGCAGGAAGACACCGTGGCGGCGCCTGATCTTGCCGACCGTGCCTCGGCGGAGACCGACCGGGCCCTCGAACTCCGCGCTCGGGATCGTGAACGCAAACTAATCGCCAAGATCGACTCCGCTCTTCGCCGCATCGAAGACGGCACTTATGGCTATTGCGAGATCACCGACGAGCCGATTAACGTGCGCCGCCTCGAGGCCCGCCCGATCGCCACGATGACAATCGAGGCTCAGGAACGGCACGAACGCCTCGAACGCACCAACCGGGACGACTAACTCGAGAAGCCCGCCCTGGGCGCGGCGGGCGGTCGCGTATTCGGCTACCGCCCAGCCTTCAGGTCAGAACGGGAAGAGAATATCGAGGACCTGCTGGCCATAACGCGGCTGCTGGACGTCGGTGAGCTGTCCGCGGCCGCCATAACCGATGCGGGCCTCGGCGATCTTGTCGTAGGTAATGGTGTTGGCGGCCGCGATATCCTGCGGTCGCACGACACCGTTGAGTTCCAGCACGCGCGCTTCGAAATTTACGCGCACTTCCTGGTGTCCCTGGAGGACCAAATTGCCGTTCGGAAGCACCTGCGTGATGATTGCGGCAACGCGCAACGTCAGCGCTTCGCTTCGCGTGACGGTTCCGGTGCCCTTGCTGCCTGAATCGCTGCTGAGGTCGATGTGGCCTGCTGCCGGTTTCGTGGACACTAGGTTAAGCTAATTCAGCCTTCATTTCGAACTCCATTGGACTGACATAGCCGATGGTCGAGTGGCGCCGTTTCGGATTGTAGAAGCGTTCGACGCAATCGAACACATCGGCCTTTGCTTCGTCCCGTGTCCGATAGGTCTTGCGCGCCGTGCGCTCGATCTTCAATGAAGAGAAGAAGCTCTCCATCGCCGCGTTGTCCCAGACGTTGCCCGAGCGGCTCATCGAGCAGGTGACGCCGTGATCGGCCATCAGGCGCTGGAACTGTTCGCTGGTGTACTGGCTGCCGCGATCGGAGTGGTGCAGCAGCGCGTCGGGCTTGCCCCGCCGCCAGATCGCCATGATGAGGGCGTCGGTGACGAGCTGCGCCGTCATGGTCGCGCTCATCGACCAGCCGACCACGCGGCGGGAGAAGAGATCGACCACGGCCGCCACGTAGAGCCAGCCCTCCGCCGTCCAGATATAGGTGAAGTCGGCGATCCATTTGCGGTTGGGAGCCGGTGCCTCGAAGGTACGGTCCAGCACGTTCGCGGCAATGGCGCTGGTGGATCGCTCACCGGTGTCGGACGGCAGGCGGCGTCGGCGTGGCCTCGCCCGCAGGGCTTGGCGCCGCATCAGCCGCTCGATCCGATGCAACCCGCACGGCACGCCCTCGGCAAGCAGGTCGTGCCACACCCTCCTGGCCCCGTAGGTCCGATCGCTCGCCACGAAGCTCGACCGCACCTTCGTGCCCAGTTCCTCGTCGTCGCGACTGCGCCGGCTGCGTGGCCGTATCAGCCAGGCATGGTAGCCAGCCCGCGAGACACCGAGCGCCCCGCACATCCATCCCGCCGGCCATATCCCTCGATGCTTCGCGATGAAGGCGAACCTCACATCGATTCCTTCGCGAAGTAGGCCGCGGCTTTTTTTAGGATGTCCCGTTCGGCCTTCAGCTTGATCACTTCGCGCTTCAGCCGCGCGATCTCCGCCTGCTCGGGCTTCATCTGACCGTAGCCCGGGAATGCCTGCTGTGGGTCATCGGCAAGCGCCTTCACCCAGCTCCGCAGCACCGTCGGATGAACACCCAGATCGCGCGAGGCTTGCGCATAGCCCACCCCGCGATCCCTGATCAGCTTCACTGCCTCAAGCTTGAACTCGCGCGTAAACTTCCGTCTCTCCATCACCTACCTCCGGTTCCATCAAAACACCTAACTCGGTGTCCACAAAACCGGCAGCAGGCCAATGAGGTTCGTTGGGTCGAGCGCTTCCGGGAGCACTTTCCGCAGCTCTTTTCCTTCATAGCCGAGGAGCTTGGGCATCGCCGCGCTCTCGGTGTTCGTCCGCGTGCGTTCCGTGGAGTTGCTCAATGACGCGTTCTCGCTCATCGTGATCAAGACAGTGACGATATCGCCGACTTGGTTCGCGCGTTGATCCTTGAAGAACGCCCGCGCGCCCGGCCGCCACAGGGAATTGCTGCCGCGATCGTTGGGCAAGGGCGGCGGCATCGGCATCGAAACGGGCTGATAGCCAGGAACTGCCTGCGGATTCTGAATTCGCGTCAACGGCGGTTGGTCGCCGACCTGCGCGAGGCGGTCGAGTGTGCCCGTGCATGCTCCCGGCGCAATGGCCATGACGGCGATCAAAACGCGAGACATCAAACGGGAAAGGCGGGTGCGGGACATTGGAGTCTCCTTCGGGGCCGGGACTTGGCCTGAAAATTCGCGGGTCATTGGGCGGCTAGGATTGACTGGCCGGCCACCGTGACGGTGCCCGATTCCACGACCTGCCCGTCGAGGATCTTCTTGCTTTGCAGGTTCATGACTTGGATGACGTCGTTCTTGGCCCCGTCTTCGAGCGCCTTGCCTTGAACCGTCAGGATCATACTGTTGGTTCGCAGAACGATGGTCACCAGGCTGTTCTTGGCGACAAGGATCGGTGGACGGATCTCGTCCTCGCGCACCGGGTCTCCGGCCCGCACGCGCAGGCACGGCGTGAAACCAATCAAATCCGAAGCATCGACGATTGTTCCCGGGCGAAGGCGTTCCTCCCGTATCCTCACCATTTCAATGTCGGACTTGGCGATGACGTCGCCGGCGCCGATTGGGCGCCGCAACACGGGAACCTGCGCCGTGCGATAAATGCGGCCGTTGACGGCCGTGCGCGCCGCGCTCGGATGATCGCCGCCGACGGCGGCAACCGCGGAAAAGCGGCTGGTGTTGCGATCGAAGGAAAGATTTTGGATCTCGATCGTGGCCGGGGCCTCGATGGCGACGAACATTTCGAGATCGCGGTTGGCGATTTCGATTTCAGAATCGCCGGGGGCACCGGCGGCGACCAGGGCGAGCCTTAGGCGGCCGGTGATCTCGGCCGCGTCGAAGCGGCGGCCCGCGCGTTCGACGACGGTTCGGTCATAGCGGCTTGCCGGACGCCAGGACAGTCGGTAGGTCCGCGCGATGTCACTCAACCAACTTGCCTCGAACAAAATCTTACGTCCGGGGGCGGGGGCGGCGGCCACCGGCTCGCCGGCCTTGGCGCCGGCATCGTCGAACAGATCGCCGAGGCGAATGGTGGCGCCTTCGACGACCACGTTCTGGCGAAGGGCGGGGCGAGCCTCGGCCAGATCAAGGTCGACCAAGGCCAATTCGAGCAGGTCATCATCAATCTCGCCGTTAACGCCCGCGACGCCATGGCCAGTGGCGGTACGCTCACGATCCGCACCAGCAATCGGAGGGTGACGGAGCCATTGCGACGGGGCTCCGAATCGGTGCCGGCGGGGGATTATGTGTTGATCGAGGTCGTGGATACCGGCACGGGCATTCCCAAGGAGATCGTCGGCCGCATCTTCGAGCCGTTCTTTTCGACCAAGGCGGTCGGCTCCGGCACCGGGCTCGGTCTGTCGACGGTCTACGGCATCGTTCGCCAAACCGGTGGGCTCGTTTATGTCGAGAGCGCGCCGGGCGAGGGGGCTAATTTCAGTATCCTTCTCCCGCGCCACGCGGCACCGCCCGAAGTCGCCCGACCGGCCATGCCGGTTTCCACGCCAGCCAAGGATATAACCGGAGTCGGCACCGTTTTGTTGGTCGAGGACGAAGACGTCGTGCGCCTGTTCAGCGTCCGCGCTCTGCGCAACAAGGGCTACCGGGTGATCGAGGCCGAAAGCGGCGAAGGTGCGCTGGAACTGCTCGCCCAACATGGCGCGGGCATCGATCTACTCGTAACCGATGTCGTCATGCGGCAGATGGATGGGCCGACATTGATCCGCAATGCGCGTGAAACCCATCCCAAACTCAAGGTCATCTGCATTCCGGCTACGCTGAGGAATCCCTACGTAAGCGCCTGGAGCATCTGAAGAATGTGAATTTCCTCCTCAAACCCTTCACGCTCGAGGTGCTCGCCACCGCGGTCAAGGAAGCCCTTGGGTAGGCCGGCTAAAACCAAAATTTTGTAATGCTTGTATGTGAGAACAAAATGTGTACAATCCCGTCTCAACGCAACCGCCTCCGGGCGGGAAAATATTTGAACAAATCATGTACATTGGCCTTACGTTGCATCACTTAAAACCCTGTGAAATAAGGAAAGGTGCATCATGTCGGTGACCGTGCTTCGCCCCCTCGATAGGGATACGATGGATAAAACCAAGGCTTTGGATGCCGCCCTCGGCCAAATCGAGCGCGCCTTTGGCAAAGGCTCGATCATGCGGCTGGGCCAACATGAAAGTGCGGTCGAAGCGGAGACGGTTTCCACCGGTTCCCTCGGGCTGGACATCGCGCTCGGCATCGGGGGTCTCCCGCGCGGCCGTATCGTCGAGATTTACGGTCCGGAAAGCTCGGGCAAAACGACCTTGGCGCTCCATGTCATCGCCGAAGCCCAAAAGACCGGGGGCACCTGCGCCTTCATCGACGCCGAACATGCGCTCGATCCGGGTTATGCCCGTAAACTCGGCGTCAAGGTCGAGGAATTGCTTATCTCCCAGCCCGATGCCGGCGAACAGGCGCTTGAAATCGCCGATACCCTGGTCCGCTCGGGCGCCATCGAGGTTCTGGTCATCGACAGTGTGGCGGCGCTGGTACCGCGCGCGGAACTCGAAGGCGAAATGGGGGATTCCCATGTCGGGTTGCAGGCCCGGCTCATGAGCCAGGCGCTGCGCAAACTCACCGGCTCCATCTCGCGCTCCCAATGCATGGTTATTTTTATCAACCAGATCCGCATGAAGATCGGCGTGATGTTCGGCAGCCCGGAAACCACGACCGGCGGCAACGCGCTTAAATTCTATGCGTCGGTGCGCCTGGATATCCGCCGCATTGGCGCGATCAAGGAACGCGAGCAGGTGGTCGGCAACCAGACCCGGGTCAAGGTGGTGAAGAACAAGATGGCGCCGCCGTTCAAGGTGGTCGAGTTCGACATCATGTATGGCGAGGGCATTTCCAAGGGTGGCGAACTCGTCGATCTCGGCGTCAAGGCCGGCGTCGTCGAGAAATCCGGTTCATGGTTTTCCTATGACGGCACACGCATCGGTCAGGGTCGCGAAAACGCGCGTGCCTATTTGAAGGAACATCCGGAAATCGCCAAAGCGGTGGAAGCGGCCATCCGTCAGAACGTGGGGCTTGTTTCCAACGCCTTGATGGCGGCACCCGACGCCGCCGCCGGCGACGGCGGCTGAACAAAATCGGGGCCGGGGCCAATCCCCCGGCCCTGTTCCTTTCGGCGTGCGCGGCCTTGGACGGTCGCCGTCCGAGGCCTTAAGTCACGCGACAAATCGGGACCCCTTACGCGTGCGCGGGTCCGATCCGCCGAGCGCCTTCTGGACACATCTCCGGCCCCAGGCTACATCAACACGGCGATGCCGGACCGGCCGCACGGATGCGGGAGCCTTGAGGGCCCCAAGTTCCGGGTGCGCCTGCGGTTTTCCTCAAGGACGAAGCCATGCCCAGCGCTAACGATATTCGCGCCGCCTTTCTGTCTTATTTCGAACGGCACGGCCACGCCGTCGTGCCCTCGAACCCCTTGGTGCCCCGCAACGATCCGACCTTGCTGTTCACCAATGCTGGCATGGTGCAATTCAAGAATGTCTTCACCGGCGCGGAGGCGCGACCCTACAAGCGGGCGGCGACGGCGCAGAAATGCGTGCGTGCGGGCGGCAAACATAACGATCTGGAAAATGTCGGCTATACCGCTCGGCACCACACCTTTTTCGAGATGCTGGGCAATTTTTCCTTCGGTGACTATTTCAAGGACGTCGCCATCGAACTCGCCTGGAATCTGATCACCAAGGAATATGGGCTAAAGCGGGATCGGCTCCTGGTCACGGTCTACGCCGATGACGATCAGGCCTTCGATCTGTGGAAAAAGATCGCAGGCGTTCCCGAAAGCCGAATCATTCGCATCGCCACTTCTGACAATTTCTGGTCTATGGGTGATACCGGTCCGTGCGGACCGTGCTCCGAAATCTTCTACGATCACGGCGATCATATTCCAGGTGGACCGCCGGGGAGCCCGGAAGCCGATGGCGACCGCTTCATCGAGATTTGGAATCTCGTTTTCATGCAGTTCGAGCAGGTGGCGCCCGACAAACGGCTGTCGCTGCCCAAACCTTCAATCGACACCGGCATGGGCCTGGAGCGCATCGCCGCGGTCATGCAGGGAAAACATGACAATTACGATACCGATCTCATGCGCGCGCTTATCGTCGCATCGGCCGATGCCTCGGGTGTGTCGGCCGACGGTTCTCAGGCGGTTTCCCACCGCGTCATCGCGGATCATCTGCGTGCTGCGAGCTTTCTGATCGCCGACGGCGTCCTGCCATCCAACGAGGGCCGGGGTTATGTCCTGCGACGCATCATGCGCCGAGCCATGCGCCACGCACATTTGTTGGGTTGCACCGACCCCTTGATGTGGAAGCTGGTGCCGGCGCTGGCGCGTGAAATGGGCCAAGCCTATCCCGAGTTGATTCGTGCCAATGCCCTCATCGCCGAAACCTTGAGGCTTGAAGAAACCCGCTTCAAGCAGACCCTTGATCGCGGGCTTAGGCTGCTGGATGAGGAAATGGCGAAGCTGCCAGCGGGCGGCGCGCTTCCCGGCGAAATCGCCTTTCGCCTTTACGACACCTACGGCTTTCCCCTTGATCTGACGCAAGACGTGTTGCGCGGACTGGGGCGGCGGGTCGAACTCGATGGGTTCACCCGCGCGATGGAACGCCAGCGCAACGAAGCGCGGGCGGCCTGGGCGGGTTCGGGCGAGGCGGTGACGGAACAGATTTGGCTCACGCTGCGCGAACGGCTCGGCGCCACGGAATTCCTGGGCTATGAGACCGACTCGGCGGAAGGCGAGATCGTGGCGTTGCTTTCCGGCGACAAGGAAATCGCGCAAGCGGAAGCCGGCGCCGACATCAGTGTCGTGGTCAATCAGACCCCCTTCTACGCCGAATCCGGCGGGCAGATGGGTGATGCCGGCGCGATGTTCACCGTGCGGGGCACGGAGATCGCGATCGCCGATACGGCCAAGCACGCGGGCGATCTCCACGTCCATGTGGGCAAGGTCACCCGCGGCTCGGTCAAACTGGGCGATGTCGTCGAACTGCGGGTCGATGGCGAACGCCGCGCCGGGCTTCGGGGCAATCATTCGGCGACACATCTGCTGCACGAGGCGCTGCGCCGCCGCCTGGGTGAACATGTCACGCAAAAAGGTTCACTCGTGGCGCGTGATCGCCTACGCTTCGACATTAGTCATCCCAGGCCGCTGTCGCCCGAAGACATCCGCGGCGTGGAGAGTGAAGTCAACCGCCGCATTCGCCAGAATGCCGAGACCCGGACGCGCCTCATGACGTCGGACCTTGCGGTGAAAGAAGGCGCCTTGGCCCTGTTCGGCGAAAAATACGGCAACGAAGTTCGGGTCGTATCGATGGGCAGCGACGAAGGCCGGTTTTTTTCGACCGAACTGTGCGGCGGCACTCACGTGCAGCGCACGGGCGACATCGGTTTGTTCAAGATTGTGGGCGAAAGTGCGGTCGGCGCTGGGGTGCGGCGCATCGAGGCGCTCACCGGCGCATCGGCCGAAGCGCATGTCGCCGAGGAAGAGGGATTGCTGCGCGCGGCGGCGCTGGCGGCCAAAACGAGCCCCACGGAGCTGCCGCAGCGTGTTGTTGCCCTGATCGAGGAAAGGCGGCGTCTCGAACGTGAATTGGCCGAGGTGCGCCGCGCCATGGCCAGTGGGGGCGGGGCCGCCGCGCCCGCCGCCAAGGAGATCGGGGGCGTGCGCTTCGCCGCGCGTAAGGTCGAAGACGTGCCGGCCAAAGAGCTCAAGACAATGGCTGACGATTTGAAGAAACAAGTGGGTTCCGGCGTCGTCGCCATCGTGGCTTCGGGCGAGGGTAAGGTCTCGCTGGTCGTGGCCGTCACCGAGGATTTGATCGGACGATTTTCGGCCGTGGATTTGGTCAAGGCCGGGGCGGCGGCACTCGGCGGCAAGGGGGGCGGCGGCCGCCCCGATATGGCCCAAGCTGGCGGTTCGGACCCATCCAAGGCGGACGCGGCTCTCGCCGCGATTGAAGGGGCGCTGGCTGCCGCGCCAAAGGCGGCATGATTTTCTTAGGGCGGGCCGAGAGGCCCGCCCAATTCCACCTTACGCCAAGATCTTTTTCAAATTTGCATCGACCTTGTCGAAATACTGACGCGTCGTCAGCCATTTCTGCTTCGGCCCGACCAACACGGCGAGGTCTTTTGTCATGTCGCCGGCTTCGACGGTGTCGATGCAGACCTTTTCCAGCGTGTCGGCAAAACGCTTGACCTCGGGCGTCCCGTCGAACTCGCCGCGATAGGCGAGCCCCCGCGTCCAAGCGAAGATCGAGGCGATCGGGTTGGTCGAGGTCTCGCGTCCCTGCTGGTGCTCGCGGTAATGGCGCGTGACGGTGCCGTGGGCGGCCTCCGCCTCCACTACCTTGCCGTCGGGCGTTAGCAGCACCGACGTCATCAGGCCAAGCGATCCGAACCCTTGAGCCAGCGAATCCGATTGCACGTCGCCGTCATAATTCTTGCAGGCCCAGACAAAACCGCCGCTGACCTTGAGCGCCGTCGCCACCATGTCGTCGATCAGCCGATGTTCGTAGCTCAACTTCTTCGCCGCGAAGGGGCCGGTGAATTCCTTTTCGAACACCTCTTGGAAGATGTCCTTGAAGCGTCCGTCATAGGCTTTGAGGATGGTGTTCTTGGTCGAGAGATAGAGCGGCCAGCCGCGGTTCAGCGCGTAGTTGCAGCAGGCGCGGGCGAAGCCGCGAATTGAGTCGTCCAAATTGTACATGCCGAGCGCGACGCCGGAGCTGGGGAAATCGAACACGTCGTATTGCACCGGTTTGCCGCCGCCGGTCGGCGTGAACGTCATCGTCAGCTTGCCGGGACCGGGCACCCGAAAATCGGTGGCGCGATATTGATCGCCGAAAGCGTGGCGGCCGATGACGATGGGTTGTGTCCAGGTCGTGATAAGGCGCGGGACGTTCTTGCAGATGATCGGTTCGCGAAACACGGTGCCGTCGAGTATGTTGCGGATCGTGCCGTTCGGCGATTTCCACATCTTTTTGAGTTTGAATTCGGTCACGCGTGTCTCGTCGGGCGTAATGGTCGCGCATTTCACGCCGACCCGGTATTTTTGGATCGCCTCGGCGGCTTCGACCGTGACCCGATCTTCGGTGGCATCGCGATTTTCAATGCCCAGGTCGAAATATTTCACGTCGATGTCGAGATAGGGGAGGATCAATCGATCCTTGATCATCTTCCAGAATATGCGCGTCATTTCGTCGCCATCGACGTCGACGATGGGATTGGCGACCTTGATCTTTTTCATATCTGTACTCCCGTTGCGGAATCGAAGAGTCTCGGCCGCACGGGCCGCCTGGCTCACAGCCGTTCGGATGCCGGGGCGGCGAGTGTGACGCGCGCAGATTCAATCGCGGGCAGAATATCCTCGACCCTTTCGACCACTGAAAATATTTTTTGAGCTTCAGTCGCGGTGTAGCCGTTTTGTATCTGGCTCGAGATTTGCGTCAGCAGGGGCTGCCAATAGCCGTCGAAATCGGCGATGACGATCGGCTTGGCGTGGAGGCCGAGGTATTTCCAGGTCAAGACTTCGAACATCTCGTCCAA
Organism: Asaia bogorensis; assembly: GCA_945892765.1. Classification (GTDB taxonomy): domain Bacteria; phylum Pseudomonadota; class Alphaproteobacteria; order CACIAM-22H2; family CACIAM-22H2; genus SHVT01. The sequence continues at coordinate 52,053 of CAMDDQ010000003.1, read as the reverse complement.
CGTCCCCAGGCCGCCCGGCAGGATAACGAACGCCTCGGACATATCGAACATCTTGCGTTTTCGCGTGTGCATGTTGTCGACCACCAGCAATTGCGTGGCGCCGGGATGCCCGACTTCGATGACCTCCAGGAATTTGGGTATGACCCCGGTCACACGCCCGCCGGCCGCCAGTGCGGCATCGGCCACGACCCCCATGAGGCCGACGCGGCCGCCGCCAAAGACCAGGTGGATGCCGGAATGCGCGAGCACCGTACCAAATTGCGCCGCGGCGTCGCGGTGCGCCGCTGGCCCTGAATTTGAGGATCCACAGAAAACGCACAAGGACTGGATTTCGGCCATGTGCGGGGTCCTACACCATGAAAATGACGACCTGCGCGGGTGCCGCCGCCTGCGGTGGATAGTCCACGGCGCTGGGGCTTCCACCCTGCCTAGGGCTCTGCTATACAGACTTCACTTGCGCCGAACCAGACTGGATCAAAAAGTCCTGTCTGGGAGCGTAGATTTGGCTTGCGACGACGGGAGGAATTGATGCGACGGAGCGTTACCAAGGGTTTGATCATTGGCGGCATTGGCCTGGCGGCGCTTTTCGGCGCCGATTTCAGTGCGTCCGCGGCCAACGAGCCGGAGAAAATCATTGCTTATCGTCGGGCGGTGATGCTCGCCATGGGCCACCACCTCGACGCGATGGCGAGCTTCGCGAAGGGGCGGACAACCTCCAAGGCGGGTTTCGCCGGTTGGACCGAGGCCATCATCGCGGGCTCCAAGGAAATCCCGAGCGTATTCCCAAAGGGCACGGAAAAGGGCGGCGACACCATCGCCGATCCGGCCATTTGGCAGAAAACCGACGAGTTCAACAAGATTGTCGTCCAGGTCGTGGGCGCCGGCGAAAAATTGCTGGCCGCGGTGAAGGGTAGTGATAACCAGGTGCTCACCAGCGAGATCGAAAACATGAGCCGCGCCTGCGCGATCTGCCACGAGCCGTTCCGCATTAATCGTTAGGTCGCGTTGGGCCCGATGCAAAACGGTGATCCGATGACCGCCACCCCGGCGAACGTGCTCCTGAATGGCCTCGCCTCCCTGCTCGTGATCGCGGGCGGGATGCTCGCGGCGGCCTCGCCGGCCGCGGCGCAGGCCAATGCCGATGCGATCAAGCGCGGGGAATATGTCTTCAGGGCCGCCGATTGCGCGCCCTGCCACACCGATACCAAGAACAAGGGCGCCCAACTGGCCGGCGGCCGGGCTCTGCCCACGCCCTTTGGAACCTTCTACAGCCCCAATATCACCGCGGACCCGGTGAACGGCATCGGCAAGTGGACTGATGCCGACTTCACCCGCGCCTTGCGCGAGGGCATTTCGCCCAACGGATCGCACTATTTTCCGGTCTTCCCCTACACGTCGTTTACTTTGATGACCGATCAGGACATCAAAGATTTGAAGGCCTATATCTTTTCGCTGCCGCCGGTCGCGCAGGCTAACAAACCTCACGACATCGGCTTCCCCTTCAATCTCCGATTCCTGCAGATCGGCTGGAAAATGCTTTTCTTCAAGGAAGGCGTATACAAGCCTGATCCCGCGAAATCCGCGGAATGGAACCGGGGCGCGTATCTGACCGAGGCGCTCGGCCATTGCGCCGAATGCCATACGCCGCGCAACCTGTTGGGCGGAATGGATCGCAGCAGGTGGATGGCTGGATCGATCGACGGGCCGGAAGGCGAGATGGCCCCGAATATCACGCCACATGAGGCGACCGGCATTGGCGAATGGGACGACATCGATTTCGCCTACATGTTGAAGACTGGCGCGGTACCGGGCGGTGACGTCGTAGGCGGCCTTATGGCCGAGGTCGTGCGCGAAAGCACAAGCAAGATGACAGACGCGGATCGGACGGCGATGTCCAAATACATCCTTTCGCTGCCCCCGATCGACCACAAGATAGAGCGGCCGAGATGATGTCGCGGGTAACCGCGACTCGCTTGGTTCAATATTTGGCGCATTCGAAGATGGGAGGAGTTTGATGAGACGCAATTTGGCGATCGGCATGATGATCGGTGGCGTTGCACTCGCGGCCGCTGGAATCGCGGCCGAGGCGTTCGCCCAGGCACGCCCCCTGGACATGATTCGCTATCGGCAGGAAGCTATGAAGGGGAACGCGGACTATCTGGCGGCCCTCAACGCCTTTGCCAAGGGCGAGGTCACGATTGTGACAAAGGAAACGATCAAAGCCTACGCGGCCGCGTTGGTTGGAACATCCCTCGAGCTCCCCGGAATGTTTCCCGCGGGCACCGATACCGGCAGGACCAACGCTAAACCCGAGATTTGGCAGAAAAATGCGGATTTCTTGGCCGCGGCAAAACGCCTGGGCGAAGAAGGTACGAAGCTGGCCGAAGTGGCCGCGGCCGGCAATGAGGCCGCAATGAAGGACCAGATCGGAAAGGTCGCGCAGGCCTGCGGCGGCTGCCATCAGCCCTTCCGCAAGCCGCTGCCACCCGCGGCGAAATAGTAAACTTCGACAGTGCTCGGCCCTGCTGTGGCGGGCCGAGGGTCTGGCAGAGCGGCGAGCCTATTGGCTCGCCGCTTTCCTTTTCGCGATCAAGACGTTGTGATTTGAGCCCCCGCCCTGGTTGGTTGGGAATAATTTCGGTCGCGATGTGTTCATAATAGTGTCGATGGCAACGTGTTCAAATTGCGTGCAGTCGACTGGGAATGCCCTGTCGGAATATCCATGGAGGAAAGACCGTGAAGTATCGTGTGAATAAGACGGCGATTATTGCCGGGCTCGCTTTTTGCTTAACCGGCGTCGCGGGCATGGTCCAGGCCGCCGATGAACCGGCCAATGTGATCAAATAGCGGAAGTCGCTGATGACGGCTAACACGTCGCACATGGGTGCAATGGGCGAATTCGCCAAGGGCACCGTGACGTTCAAAGGCGGATTTGTCGAATTTGCGACGGCCCTCAACGCCGTTAGGATGCAGATTCCTTCTCTCTTTCCGGCCGGGTCTAACGCCGGCGCGGAGACTCGTGCCAAGCCCGAAATCTGGTCCAAGAGGGATGACTTCGTGGCCGCCGCGAAAAAGTTCGAGGCGGAATCGGCGAAGTTGATCGTAGCTGCCAAGGGCACCGACGAAAACGCGCTAAAGGCCCAGATCACCGCCACTCAGCAAGCCTGCGGCGGTTGCCGCGAGACTTTCCGGAGCAGATAGGTTTTTTTCGAGAGATACTTCGGTTTCGGGCAAGCGCGAAGGGGAGACTCTTCGCGCTTGTTTTTTCCTCAATGGACGTTGCACCCCGCGATATTGCGTACTACCGTAATTGCGTGGGCGGCGTGAGAGGATGTTGAGTTGACCAACCGACCGCTGGTCGTCGTCGTACTAGGCTCCGCTCTTGTCGCTGCGGCGACGATCTTGGCGTGGATTCAGTTGCGCGACGAGGACTGGCGCCCTGTGCCGCTGGCCGAAACGCCGCGAAGGATTGCGCCTCCCGCGATCGAGACGGCCACCGCAGATCCACCCACCGCAGCGCGCGCATCGCCGGAGCCTGTGGCGCCGCCTGTTGTCGGCCCGCCCCCGGACACGAACCCCGCCTTCGCAACCCAGGCTCCCGCCACACAATCGCCGGTCACTATTCCCGCCCTGACGCCACCACCGGCGGCGGTGCCCGCACCAATTCCGCCGTCGCTTGGCGCCGAGGTGCGGCCTGCACCCGTCCCGACCCCGCCGACCACATCCACATCCAGGCCGCCCGCGACGGCCCAGGCGGCTCTGCCCGAGCCGGCGACGCCGCCTCCTCCGGTTGTCACGCCACCGGCAAGTCCAGCCGCGTCGGCTCCCGCGGCGGTGCCTCAACTGGCACCGCCCGCTCCAGCCAATCCATCCTTTGACGTCGTGCGGGTCAGCCCCTTGGGAGAGGCGGTCATCGCTGGTCGTGCCGCACCCGACTCGATTGTCACTGTGTATGACAGCGAAACCGAGATTGCGCGGGCCAAAGCCGATACGCGTGGAGAGTGGGTTGGCGTGCCTGACAAACGCCTCGCGCCTGGCAACCGCGAGTTGAGCCTGAAGGCCGAATTGCCCGGCCGGCCGGCGCAACGCTCCGATGACGTCGTCGTTTTGGCGGTGCCGCAACCGGGAAGGGATCTGGCCGGAGAAGCCGCCGCGCGGCCAACTCCTCCATTGGCGTTGCTGGCTCCGCGCGAAGGAGCGGGCCGTTCCACTGTCCTACAGGCGCCGCCGGTCGAGCCGGCCCCCTCCACAAACGCCCAAGGACCAGTGCTCAATCTCGACACGGTCGATTACGACGACGCCGGGAACGTAGTCTTCGGCGGACGGTCATCTCCTGGCGAATCGGTTCAAGTCTATGTCGACAACCAACCCGTCGGCCGCACGGAGAGTAGTATCGTGGGCGATTGGACGCTCACACCGCAGGAGCCCGTGGACCCGGGTGTGCATACCTTGCGTGTCGATCAGATCTCGCCGGGCGGGAGGGTGGTTGCGCGTCTCGAAGTACCGTTTGTCCGCGCTGATCTTTCGCTCCAACTGCCCAGCGAGGGCCGCGTCATCGTTCAGCCTGGAAATAGCTTGTGGCGAATCGCCCGCCGATCCTATGGCCAGGGTGTTCGCTTCACCACTATCTATCAGGCCAACCGCGATCAGATTCGCGACCCGAGCATAATATATCCCGGACAAGTCTTCATCGTACCTCAAGTCAACTAACCTGGATTTTTTCAGCTGCGTCGTTAGGCTCCGCATGCCGACGATCGTTCCATGACTAGGGAGTTTCCAGCCATTTCCGTGCAGCAGACTTTGAAATTAGTGATTGCTCCCGTTCATCCCGAAGGGTGGCCGTTCATCGCCATTTCCGTCCTGGTGACGATCATGCTGGCGCTGATCGATGTCTCCATTGGATGGATCGGGGCGATCGTCACCGGCTGGTGTGTTTATTTCTTTCGCGATCCCGAAAGGGTGACACCCACACGTCCAGGGCTCGTCGTCAGCCCCGGCGATGGCAGGGTCGTCAGCGTCGCCGCCGCGCCTCCCCCGGAAGAGATCGGGATGGGGAGCGAACCACGCACGCGCATAGGCATTTTCCTCAGCACGTTCGACGTTCACGTTAACCGTGTCCCGGCCGATGGCGTCGTCAAAACCTTGGCCTATCGCCCGGGCCGTTTCATCAATGCTTCACTCGATAAGGCCAGCGAGGCCAACGAACGCATGGCCGTACGGCTGGCCCTGGCCGACGGACGAGATCTGGCGTTTGTCCAGGTTGCGGGGCTGATCGCGCGCCGGATATTGTGTACTCTCACCGAAGGGCAGACGGTTCGTTCGGGCCAGCGTTATGGCATGATCCGATTCGGTAGCCGCGTCGATCTGTATCTCCCGACCGGCGTTGCGCCGCTCGTCCTTGTGGGCCAGCGCGTGATCGGCGGCGAAACCGTGCTTGCCGATCTCACCTCCGCCGAACCGGCGCGCGCCGGAGAGGTTCGCTGAAGTGCTTGCCCGCCGCCCCGTAAGGCTTCGGATGCGCGGCTCGCGGTTGCGGCGGCCGGCCATCAACCGAATTGTTCCCAATGTACTGACCGTGCTGGCCTTATGCGCGGGCCTGACGGCCATTCGTTTTGGCCTGGAAGAGCGCTGGGAATTCGGCGTCTTCGCCGTGCTCATCGCGGGCATACTCGACGGGCTCGACGGAAGGCTGGCGCGGTTGCTTGGCGGAACGAGCAAATTCGGCGCGGAACTCGATTCGCTTTCGGACTTCGTCAGTTTCGGTGTGGCGCCGGCGGTGTTGTTGTATCTGTGGACGATGCAGTCCGCCGGCGGACTTGGCTGGGCGTTGGTTCTACTATTTGCTGTGTGTTGCGCCCTGCGGCTTGCGCGGTTCAACACACGGCTCGGGGATCCCGCGCCGCCGCCCTGGGCGGCGGGTTTTTTCACCGGCGTTCCCGCGCCGGCGGGTGCTGCGCTTGTCCTTTTGCCGATGATGTTTAGCTTTCAATTTGGCGGCGAGTTAGCCTCGGCCCCGCTCTTCACCGGCGGTGTCGTCTGTAGCGTTGCGGTTCTGATGATCAGCCAGATTCCGACCTACTCCATGAAGCAGGTTCGGATTTCGCAGCGTTACATGGTGCCGGTCCTGCTTGTTGCAGGCGCCTTTGCCGCCGCGGTCGTCAGCGCACCGTGGCTGACATTGCTCATCATCAACGCCGCCTACCTGGCGAGTATTCCGTTCAGTGTTCGCGCCCATGGCCGGTTCAAACGCATGGCCGACCCCGTGCTACCTCCCGCCCAGCAACAGGCCGAGCTGCCGTCGTCGTAGGTTCGACTGTGGCGGCTCTAGGATTGGACCGGCCCGTCCGGTTCATAACGTTCCTTCGGGTCTTCGATCTCCACCACCCACAGGTCGCGGTCCCGTGATATCTCGCGGGCGATGTAGGCCTCGGCTGATTCTCCGTCGACTTCGGTCCGCCCCGCCACGATCATCCACCCGGGCGGTTCGGTGGCGCGCTTCAGCAAAAGCGAACGATCGCGGTCGCGAAACAGCCGCAGAAGCACTACGCCCGCGTCGGGATCACCGCGGCGCCGGATCGCGATCGGCATGAAATTGATGTCGCAGAGTCGAATCTGACTCTGAATCCATAGCTCGGTCTTGAGGCGCGGTTCGGTCACGCAGGCGACGCAAGGGCCGGGCCGATCCATACCGGGGAAGACGAGCGTCGCCGGCGCGCTGTACATCGTTCGAGCGCAATCATCGATCTCTGCAGGGCGGTCGGCACGGTTGGTCCCTCGCTGAACTGCACGGCAGCATCATTATCAGGCAACATATCAAATCGGCGAGCGGGCGGGGCTTGAGAAACGCCTTCGCCGAGCCTAAGGTCACCGTGTTTGCCCGAGATCGTTTCTTACTCGCCCCATGCAGGCCCCCAGGTCATGGGGTAGTCTCAACGGATGGCAAGATTGCACCCAACGCAGGGAAAGGCCGGGCTACGGCCGGTGCGGCTAATTCGGTTGATTGCGGGTATTCTGCTCTGGATGTCTGTCGAACAGCCAGCCGCCGCGCAGACGATCGCTGCGGAACAGGCCTTGATAGCGGGGGCCGCTCGCGGTGACGCCAAGGAAGTCGGGCGCCTCATCGGCGGCGGAGCCGATGTGAACGCCCGCGATGGCAGTGGCCGGACGGCGTTGCTGGCCGCGACTCAGGGCAATCACGTGGACGCCGCACGCGTCCTGATCGCGGCCAGATCGGATGTGAATGCCAAGGATAACATCGAGGACAGTCCCTTTCTTTTGGCGGGAGCATCGGGACACAGCGAGATCTTGCGCTTGACCCTCGCTAGCGGTGCCGATCTTGCAAGCGTCAATCGTTATGGCGGAACCGCGCTGATACCGGCCGCGCATTACGGACATGTCGAGACGGTGCGCGAGCTGCTCGGGACGGCGATCAATATCGACCATGTCAACAACCTCGGCTGGACCGCGTTGTTGGAGGCGATCATCCTGGGAGATGGCGGAGTGCGTCACTCGGAGATCGTCCGGCTCCTGGTCGAGGCCGGCGCCTCCGTCAATCTCGGTGATCGCGACGGCAAGACTCCGCTCACCCATGCGCGAAGCCGGCGGCAGGGCGAGATCGTCAATATCCTCTACGCGGCCGGGGCGATCCCCTAAACACATGAAAAGCGAAAGCTTTGCTGTCCGCGCTTTTTTCGACGAGCCGACCAACACCGTCAGCTATCTGATTTGGGATCGAGCAACGATGCGGGGCGCAGTCCTCGATCCGGTGCTGGACTTCGATCACCGTTCCGGTGATGCCTCGACGGTTTCCGCCGACCGGATTCTGACGGCCGCGAAGGCAGCGGGAGTGACGATCGACTGGGTGCTGGAGACTCACGCCCATGCGGATCACCTGTCGTCGGCGCCGTATTTCAAGCGAAAGATCGGCGCAAAGATCGGCATCGGCGAGCACATCAAGGACGTCCAGAGGATTTTTCGGTCGGTGTTCAACCTTTCCGACATCTCCGGTGATGGGTCCGAGTTCGACTGTCTATTCAAGGAAGGGGAACGCTTTCGGATCGGCAACATCGAGATCGAGGTTCTGTACGTACCCGGACACACTCCGGCGGACGTGGCTTACAAGATCGAAGATGCCGTTTTTGTTGGCGATACATTATTCATGCCTGATTACGGGACCGCGCGGGCCGATTTCCCGGGTAGTGACGCAAGAACGCTTTATGCCTCGGCGCATCGGCTGCTGGCCTTGCCCAACGAGACGCGCCTGTTCATGTGTCACGACTACAAAGCGCCGGGCCGCGACTACTTCGCTTGGGAGACCACGGTGGCAGAAGAAAAGCGGAACGTACATCTGCTGGGACGCAGCGCCGACGAATTCGCGGCATGGCGCAAGGTTCGCGACGCGGAACTCGGGGCGCCGCTCCTGTTGTTGCCGTCGATTCAGACGAACATTCGGGCGGGAAAATTTCCAGAACCCGAGTCCAACGGTATCCGCTACCTGAAGCTTCCGGTCACATTGGTCGAGGGGAACCCGTAGCCTGACGAGCAAGTTGGCTGGGGGACGTGGATTCGAACCACGACACCTGGATCCAGAGTCCAGAGTTCTACCGTTAAACTATCCCCCAGCGGGGCCGCGCTGGATCGGGCTTTTAACATAGGCGGACTTTGTTGAATAGTTTGGCCGCTGCCCGCGGCGACACTTGGGAATAGATTGCTGGCCCATCCGTTGTCGCATTACGGGATAATCTTAATGGTTGCGTGATCGACGCATTGCGTTATCGTTCACGAAGTTGTGAATTAGGCTTGGCCCGGGGCGAAATCGATTTGGAGCGGAGTGTGTACGAGCTCGCCTCAAGACCTCGAACCGCACGATACGAGGAACGAGCGACACCGTCTTACTGCAGTGATCCGCCCGTATTCGCCGCGCTCGACTTGGGCACGAACAATTGCCGTCTGCTTGTTGCTCGCCCGAGCAATCCGGGATTTCGTGTCATCGATGCTTTCTCGCGCACGGTGCGTCTCGGGGAAGGTGTCGCTGCGACCGGAATGTTGTGTGAGGCGGCCATGGGGCGAGCCGTCGATGCTTTGCGTATTTGCGCCACGAAGATGCTCCGGCGTCGAGTCACGCAGGCCCGCGCTGTTGCCACCGAAGCTTGCCGCCGGGCTGGCAATGCCGAGGCCTTTCTCCAAACCGTTTTCGAGGAAACGGGCATTCGCTTTGAAACAATTCAGCCCGGTGTCGAGGCGAGGCTTGCGATCGCGGGCTGCGCGCCTTTGCTCGATCACGCCAAACCCCATGCCCTGTTGTTCGATATCGGCGGGGGCAGCACCGAGGTCATTTGGCTGCGCCTGATCCCCGGGCTTTCCCCGGAATTCATCGCTGCGGTGTCGCTGCCCTGCGGCGTGGTCACACTGGCCGAGCGTTACGGGGGCGATGTCATCAAGCCGGCGGTCTTCGCCAGCATGGGCGAGGAAGTGGAAGAACTTCTCCGCCCCTTCGAGGAACGCCACCGAATCGGCGCATCCATCGCCGCCGGGCAGGTGCAAATGCTGGGTACCTCGGGAACGGTTACGACGCTTGCGAGCATCCGGCTCGGTTTGGCGCGTTATGACCGAAACCAAGTCGACGGCTCATTTCTCGACTTCACCGAAATCTCGAACATCATCGAAAGCTTGGCCGGCCTGGATTTTGCGCAGCGCGCGGCGCTTCCGTGTATCGGCAGCGATCGCGCCGACTTGACCCTGGCCGGCTGCGCCATTCTCAACGCGATTTGCCGGCAGTGGCCCGTGGGTCGGTTGCGGGTGGCTGATCGGGGCCTGCGCGAAGGCATCCTTCTCGGCCTGATCGAAGCCGCAGCCATGGACGCGGCGCGCGCGTCGTGAAGGGCAAGAGGGGCGGCAAGTCAGGCCGCTCTACCGAAGGCGCTGAAGGCAAGGCTCGACCCAAACCGCGCCAGCGGACGCTTTCGTCGCAGCTTTGGTTGCGCCGCCAACAACGTGATCCCTTTGTCGCCGCGGCCCGTCGCAAAGGGTATCTGTCGCGCGCCGCCTTCAAGCTCCTTGACCTGGACGATCGCTTCCATTTTTTTAAGCCCGGCAGGCGCGTCGTCGATCTTGGCGCCGCCCCGGGTGGATGGACCCAAGTGGCGGTGGAGAGATGCGGCGGCGGCGTGCTCTCGGTCGACCTCGGCCGCCTGCCGTCGATCGAAGGATCGACGGGGCTGGAAGTCGACCTCCTGAGGCCCGATGCGCCGGAAACGGTGAAAGCGGCGTTGGGAGGCAGGGCCGAAATCGTCCTCAGCGACATGGCGCCGGCGGCAACAGGCCACCGCGAGACCGATCACATGCGATCGGTCGCGCTCGTGGAAGCGGCCCTTCGCGTCGCGGCCGCAACACTGGTTTCGGGCGGGACTTTCGTCGCCAAGCTACTTCAGGGAGGCGACGAGGGCGAGGTGATGGAATCGTTGAAGGGTCTATTTTCGTCGGTGAAGCGGGCCAAACCGCCGGCTAGCCGCCCCGACTCCGCCGAGGTCTTCATCGTCGCCACTGGTTTTCGTGGGGCGCCAGCCCCCTGAGGGCGATGGCCGGCTTGATCGGCTACCGTATGTTCCGATAGTGTCGTTCCATGGGGCGCGAATCCGCTCATGGGGCGATGGCCGCCGCAAATCTTCCCATTGTCCTCTTGGTGGAAGACAAGCCGGCCTTGGCGCGCGCCTATTGCGAAATCCTCGGCCACGAGGCCTGTACTCTTAGTGTGGCCGAGAATGGCGCCGCCGCGCTTGCCGCCATCGCGGCGCGGATGCCGCAGGTCATGCTTCTCGATCTGCAATTGCCGGATATGAACGGCATCGACATTTTGAAACAGGTGCGCGCCCAGGAATGGCCGATCACGGTGGTCGTGGTTAGTGCGCATGGCTCGATCAACGTGGCGGTCGAGGCGATGCGAGAGGGCGCCTTCGACTTTGTAGTGAAGCCCTTTGCGCCGGAACGGCTGATGGTCACGGTGCGCAACGCACTTGAACGGCAACGGCTTAGCCAAATCGTCGAGAGCTTCAAGCGCGATTTCGGCCGTGACGAATATGGCGGCTTCATCGGCTCGTCTCTCGCCATGCAGGCGGTTTATCGAATCATCGAAAGCGCGGCGCCGAGCCGAGCCACAGTTTTCATCACCGGCGACAGCGGAACCGGCAAGGAGCTCTGCGCGGAGGCGATTCACCGCCAAAGCCCTCGCCGAACCAAGCCCTTCCTCGCCATCAACTGCGGCGCCATTCCCAAGGATTTGATGGAGAGCGAAATCTTCGGCCATGTGAAGGGTGCCTTTACCGGCGCGGTGGCCGATCGCGAAGGCGCGGCCACACGCGCCGATGCCGGAACGTTGTTTCTCGACGAAGTCTGCGAACTGGAATCCAGCCTGCAGACGAAATTGCTGCGCTTCCTGCAAACGGGGACCTTCACAAAGGTTGGCGGTTCCAAGACTGAACAAGTTGATGTGCGTATCCTCTGCGCCACCAATCGAGACCCGCTTGCCGAGGTTCGCGCTGGGCGCTTTCGCGAGGACCTCTATTACCGGTTGCATGTCGTCCCCATTGATCTGCCTCCTTTGCGCGACCGCGAAGACGATGTTTTGGTGATCGCCGACCGCTTCCTGGTGCGGTTCGCTCGGGAGGAGAAAAAGCAATTCACGCGGTTCTCGCCCGAGGCGTCGGCGTTGCTGCGCGGATATTCTTGGCCTGGCAACGTGCGTCAGCTCCAAAATGTCATTCGCAACATCGTGGTGCTACACGACGGCGATGTCGTCACTCCCGCGATGTTGCCCGCGCCCCTTTATGCGCCAGGTGGGGCGGGCGCCGCCGGACACCGACTCGAGGCCGGCGACGGACCTGGGGCCAATGCCGAGGCCGCGATCCGTCCCCTGTGGCGTGTGGAGCAGGAAGCGGTCGAAGACGCCATCCGGCTATGCGGCGGTAGCATCACTAGAGCGGCAAAATATCTCGGTGTCAGCCCTTCGACGATTTACCGCAAGCGTCAAGGCTGGGACGAGGAACAAAAGGCGGCGTCGGAGACCTAATTCGTCAGGCCCGACGTGCGCGTTCCATCTACCCGGCGCAGGGCCGCGGCGAACGTTCCGGAATCGACATTGCCTCCGGAACAAACGACCGCGACCGTCTTGCCGCGGGCGTCAAATCGGCCCGATAGGACCGCGGCCAAAGCAACCGCGCCCCCCGGCTCGACGATCAGCTTCAGATGTTGGAACGCCGCCGCCATTGCATCGGCGACTTGATCGTCGGTGACCGTCAAGCCGCCGGATGCAAGTCGCGCATTGATCGAGAAGGTGATCTCGCCCGGAATCGGGGTCAGCAGCGCATCGCAAAAGCTGGACCGGCCAGCCGCGTTGGCGATTCTGTGCCCGGCGGCAAGGGAACGAGCGGTATCGTCATAACCCTCGGGTTCGACGGCCAAGACATCAGCGCCGGGCATGCGGTGGGCGAGGGCAAGACTACATCCGGCCAGGAGGCCGCCGCCGCCACAGGGGACGAGCACGGCGTCGAGTTTGGTGCGCAATGCCTCGGCCTGATCGGCAAGCTCCAGACCGATCGTGCCCTGGCCGGCAATGACAAACCGGTCTTCATAAGGCGGGACCAAGATCGCGTCTCGTTCGGCGGCGAGGCGGGCGCCAATCGCCTCGCGGACATCCCGGAGTCGGTCGTAGAAGACGATTTCGGCGCCCTGCGCACGCGTCATCTCGATCTTGATTGCCGGTGCATCCCGCGGCATCACGATCACCGCTGGCAAATCGAGCAGCCGTGCCGCCGCCGCGACAGCCTGGGCGTGGTTGCCGGAGGAATAGGCGACCACGCCGGTGCGCCGCGCATTGTCGTCGAGGCGGCAAATGCGGTTATAGGCGCCGCGAAATTTAAACGATCCCGTCCTCTGCAGCACTTCTGCCTTGAGCAGGAGGCGCCCGCCAAGACGTTGGTTGAGAAGGCTGGATTCGAGCAGCGGCGTGGAAACGGCAATCCCGGCGATACGTTCTGCGGCGGCCTCGACGTCCTCAAATCGTGGCGCGTGGTCCGGACTGGATATCGGCGAGGATGGCATCGATCGCCTCGATTCGTGCGGCCCGCCCCTCGCGACCGCCGCGTCGATTATAGGCCGAGCAGGTTCGGCAACGCGGCCAGTGTGTCAATCGTGGCCTCGGGCAGGGCTGGCAGATATTCGGGCCGAGCCTTGGCGCGGTTTACCCATACGGCGCGCATGCCAAAGGCTGCCGCGCCCGCGGCGTCCCAGGCATTGGCGGAGACGAAGCAGATGCGGTTGGCCGGAGCCGACAAACGATCCGCGGCATGTTGATAAACCGAGGGGTGCGGCTTAAAGACCTTGACCGCATCCACCGAAAGCGTCAGGCCGATCAACGGCGCCAAACCGGAACCGTTCAGGGCGGCGGCCAGCATCGTGGGTGTGCCGTTCGACAAGATCGCTGTTTTCATCCCGGCCTGTTGCAGATGCTGGAGCGCATCCGGCACCTCAGGATACGCATCGAGGCTGAGATATTGCTGCATCATCGTTGCCCGAAGTTGGGGATCGGGCGTTCCGAGCGGTGCCAAGGCGTAATCGAGGCTTTCGCCGGTAACTTGCCAGAAGTCCGCGTGGCGCCCCATGAGGCTGCGCAGCCATGTGTATTCGAGTTGTTTGCGGCGCCATTGTTCGGCCACCGCATCGGCCTTTTCGCCAAGCGCCGCACTGCAGCGCATGACCGCCGAGGTGTGGTCGAAGAGTGTGCCATACGCGTCGAAGACGCATGCGTCGATGTCACGAATGGCGTCGGGCATCGACGGGGAATCCTAACGCCAGCGAGCCGTGTCGAAGCCGCGATCGGACGTGTACCGAACCTCGCCGAGGCGGCGGCGATAGACGTGAAGATTTTCGAGAACCCGCTGGATATAGTTGCGCGTCTCCTCGAAGGGGATGGCCTCGATCCAATCAATGACATCGGTGTCGGCGCGCCGTGGATCGCCGATTTCACGCAACCACTGGCGCACCCGCGAGCCGCCAGCGTTGTAGGCGGCCAATGCCAGCACATACGAGCCGTCATAGCCGTCGATCAAATCGGCCAGATGCGCCGTGCCGAGCCTGATGTTGAAGGATTCATCGGTCGTCAACATTCGGTCCGTGTAGGGCAGTCCGAGTTCCTTCGCGACCGCCTTGGCCGTCGACGGCATCAGCTGCATCAACCCGCGGGCGCCGGCGCTGCTGACCGCTGCTCCCGCGAAGGCGCTCTCCTGCCGAATCGTCGCCAGCACGAGCGGCGGCTCAAGATCGGCCCGCGCGTCAAGGCGGATGATCGGATATCCCGGCCCGACTAGAAGCACGCCGCTTTGAATGGAACGCTTGGCCGCGGCAACGGCCAAATCCAAGCGGCCAAGACTTTCACCGATCTCAACCACCAGGGCGTGGTCCGTCGGTGTCTGCGCCAACGCCGTCAGCCTAAGGACAAAGGGGCGAACATAGTCGCGGTCGCCCAATTCGCTCAGAAGCCGGACGGCGCGGACAAGTTCGAGGTTGTTGAAGGCCGCGCGCTGCGCTTCCGTCGGCATGACGCGATCTTCGCCGGTGGGCACGGCGTCGGCCGGAACCCGCGAGGCCGCCAATTGCCCGTAAAAGGTCGTGAAATACGATGCCGCGCGGGCGAACCACAGATTTGCGCGCTCGAGGTCGCCGATCGCGTCGGCGGCGCGCCCTGCCCAATAGGCGCCTCGTGCGCGGCTCACCGGCAGGCGCGTGGCTTCGTACAATTTCGTGAAATGCGGCAACGCGATGGCGGGATCGTTGAGGAAGCGGAGGGCGATCCAGCCCGAGAGCCACTCGGCGTCCGCCCAGGCGGTGCCGGATGACAGTCGATGGTCGCGGGCAACGTGATAGGCCTCGCTGATATTGCCGACCGTGAGTGCGCGCCGCGCAAGAATCGAGCGCTCCGTTACCCAAGCCTCGGGACGTCCGAGATCGGGGACATTGAGAAGGATTTGGCGCGCGGCATCGTCCTGGCCTTTTTTCCGCCGCCACCGGGCGCGCTCGAACAACAGGCCGGGATCGTTCTGAAGCGAAGCGGGGATGCGCTTTAATGCACCGTCCACGCCGGGCGCCGCGTCCATCAGCTTGAGGCGGGCATCGGCCACGGCTCGATGATCGGCGTCGACTCGCGGCAGCATTCGGCGAGCCTCGGACCGCCGTCCCTCCCATAAGGTGCGATCGAGGCGGGCAACATGATCCTCCGCGTTTATCCAGCCGCGATAGCGGGTCAGTAGGTGTTTTTCCTGTTTGTCCCCGAACACCCCTTGGACCCAGGTCTCACGCACCAGAGTCTTGGCTTTCTCGCTCTCTCCCGTGGAAGCCAACGCCGCGGCAAGGCGAATTGCCCCGTCGGTGGTCAGAGGCTTGCGGTTCGCAAACCAGGACAAGACCAAACGGTCGGGTGTCTGTTCCTCGAGCGCCTCCTCGGCGCGCCGAAGAAGCGTGGTCATGTCGGGCCAGTCGGGATTGGCGACAAAGAAGGCGGCGATGTCCTCGAACCGGGCGTTGGATCGCGGCTGCACGAAATGCAGCCAATCGACAAATTTGCCGAGCAGGGGGTCGTGCGCGCGCGCCGATAGCTTGCGGGCCTCGGCCCATCTCCCGCCGACCGCGGCCGCGTAGACGGCCGCCGCCGTCGCCCGGTCATGCGCCGGGAGCACGCCGGCCGGCATGGCCTTCACCGGCCAAAGGCCGACGACCAACGCCGCCACCGACATCGCAGAAATCGTTCGCCCGATCAATCAGCCCCCGAATCTTGTGTCGGCATCTTACGCGGGCGCCGCGGCGCCCGCCAGAGATCTATCGGCGCATGGCCGGCGGCTATCCTTGTCGCCCGTGTAGCGAGCGGTTATGGTGCGACCGCTGCCGCTCTAGCGGAGACCAAGATGTTCAAGGGTTCCCTCGTCGCCTTGATCACTCCCTTCAGGGGAAAGGTGGTCGACGAAAAGGCGTTTCAATCCTTTGTCGAATGGCAGGTGCGCGAAGGCACTCATGGCCTGGTGCCCTGCGGAACGACCGGCGAATCGCCGACGTTGAGCCATGAGGAACATCGTCGGGTCATCGACCTCTGCGTCGAGGCCGCGCGGGGGCGGGTGCCCGTTATCGCCGGCACCGGGTCGAATTCGACCGAGGAAGCGATCGAATTGACCAATCACGCCAAGCAGGCCGGCGCCGACGCCGCATTGGTCGTTACGCCCTATTACAACAAGCCGACACAGGAGGGGCTGTATCGGCATTACAAGGCGATCCACGATGCGGTCGATCTGCCGATCGTGATCTACAACATTCCCGGCCGCTGCATCGTCGACATGAGCGTCGATACGATGGCTCGGCTGGCGAAGCTCCCCAACATCGTCGGCGTCAAGGACGCGACCAACGATCTGGCGCGGCCTTTGCGCACGCGAATCGCCCTTGGTTCGCGCTTCTGCCAGCTTTCGGGGGAGGACGCGACCGTCACCGCTTTCCTGGCTCAGGGCGGCACCGGCTGCATTTCCGTCACCGCCAATGTCGCGCCCGCCCTGTGTGCCAGGCTCCACAACGCCTGGGCCGAGGGCGATTTGACGGCGGTGTGGGACGTGCGCGACCGTCTGATGCCTCTGCACGACGCGCTGTTCGTTGAAACCAGCCCCGGCCCGGTCAAGTATGCAGCCAGCCTGCTTGGCCTCGGCAGCCCGGAGACGCGCCTGCCGCTCACCGAGGTCGCGCCGTCGACCAGGGATCGGGTCCGCCAGGCTCTTGTCGGCGCCGGGCTCCTCAATTGATGGCGAAGGCGAAAGCGCCATGGCCAAGGCAAAGACCGGCGGGGAGCGCCAGCTCGTGGCGCAGAACCGCAAGGCTCGTCACGACTTCTTCATCGACGACACGCTCGAAGCCGGAATCGCGCTCGCCGGCACCGAGGTCAAGGCCCTTCGCGCCGGCCGCAGCAATATCCAGGACGCCTATGCCGGGCCGAAGCAGGGCGAACTCTATCTTCTCAACGCCTATATTCCGGAATTTGCGGGCGGCAACCGGCTAAACCACGAAACCCGGCGGCCGCGCAAACTGCTCGTCCACAAACGTCAGCTCAACAAGCTGCTCGCCGAATTGCAGCGGCAGGGCATGACGCTGGTTCCGCTTTCCATGTATTTCAACGAAAAAGGCCTGGCGAAGGTCGAGCTCGGTCTTGCCCGCGGCAAGAAGAAATACGACAAGCGCCAGACCGAACGCGACCGCGACTGGCAGCGGGACAAGGCACGGCTTCTGCGCAACCGAGGATGATCGATGCCGATCCCCCGGCGCCCGTGGGTGCCGCCGCGCAAGGTGCGTGGAGCACGATCGGCGAGGCGCTCCGCGGGTCCCGGCGGGATTTCACCAAGATGCCGATCGGCCGGGCGGTTTTTCTGCTCGCGGTGCCCATGGTTTTGGAAATGGCCATGGAGTCGCTGTTCGGTGTGGTCGATATCTTTGTTGTCTCCAAACTTGGCGCCGATGCCGTGGCCGTCGTCGGGTTGACCGAAACGCTTCTCTCGATGCTCTACGCTCTGGCTCTCGGTTTTTCGATCGCGGCCACCGCTGTGGTCGCCAGACGTATCGGCGAGAAAGATACGGAAGGTGCCGCCATCGCGGCCGTCCAGGTCATCGCGGTCGCCATCCTGGCTTCCGGGGTCATCGGCATCCTCGGCGCGCTCAATGGACCGCGGTTGCTCGCGCTCATGGGGGCCTCGCCCGCAGTGGTCGAATTGGGAGCCGGTTATGTGACGCTCATGCTCGGGGGCAATGTCAGCATCGTTCTGCTCTTTGTCCTCAGCGCTGTGTTCCGCGGGGCCGGCGACGCCTCCATCGCCATGCGCGCGCTGTGGCTGGCCAACCTCTTAAACATCATTCTTCTGCCCGTCTTCGTCTTCGGCGTCGGGCCTCTGCCGGCGATGGGTGTGACCGGCGCCGCCATCGCCACCAATATCGGCCGCTTCACCGGCGTCGCCTATCTGCTCGCCGCGTTAACACGCGCCGGTGGCCGGCTGCGCCTGCGTCCGCGCCATGTGCGCGCGAATCTCGACACAGCCGCGGGATTGATGCGAATCGCGGGCACGGGCACGTTACAGATTCTCGTGGAGACGACGAGCTGGCTCGGCCTCGTGCGCATCCTGGCGGATTTCGGCAGCGCCTCGCTTGCCGGTTACACCATCGCCATCCGTATCGCTATCTTTGCCCTGCTGCCGTCGATGGGGCTGGCCAATGCGGCAGCAACCCTGGTCGGACAGAATCTGGGTGCCGGCCGGCCCGACCGCGCCGAACGCTCGGTGTGGGTGGCGACCCTCTTCAACATGGTGTTTCTTGGGTTGGTCGGTATTGGCTTCGTCGTCTTCACGGAGCCGCTCGTGCGCCTGTTCACGCAGGAGGAAGATGTCGTCGTCTTCGGCGTCGAGTGTTTGCACATCATTGCTTTCGGCTTTTTCTTCTATGCGTGCGGGATGGTCGCCGTTCAGGCCTTCAACGGCGCCGGCGACACCGCGACGCCAACCTATCTCAGCCTTGTGAGTTTCTGGCTGTTCAAGATTCCGCTCGCCTATGTCCTGGCGCTGACGCTGGAGATGGGGCCGTCGGGAGTCTTTTACGCCATTGCCGCCGCTTATTCTCTTCACGCCCTTGCCAGCGTCGCGATGTTCCGCCGCGGCGGCTGGAAGGCCATGAAGGTCTAAAAATCCTCGATTGATTGGCGTAATCCGGCCACGACCGCATCGAACATAGCCGGCGTCAGCCGGCCGGTATTCGTATTGAGCCGTGAACAGTGATAGCTGTCGACCAGCGCCAGTCCCGAAGGAAGAACGTACCGGGCGCCGTGGGAAAAGGCAAAGCCCCGCGGCTTGACGGACAGCGCGGCGAGCACCGCCGCATGTGCAATGCCACCCAGGGCTAGGATCACACACAGATTGGGCAAAGCCGCGATTTCATCGCTCAGGAATCCACGACACGCCGCAATCTCGGCCGGTAGCGGGCGATTGGCCGGCGGCACGCAACGCACGGCGTTGGTCACACGACAATCGCGCAGCGTGAAACCGTCATCGGCCCGCGCTTTGAATGTGCCCTCGGCGAAGCCATGGCGGAGCAGTGTGGGGTAAAGCAGATTGCCCGCTTCGTCGCCGGTGAAGGGTCTTCCCGTTCGATTGGCGCCCTTCAGCCCGGGCGCCAGACCCACAACGAGCAGCCGGCCATCAAACCCGCCGAAGGATTGGACCGGCCCATTGTGCCAATCGGGCGACTGTGCGTGATTTGCCCGGCGAAATTCGACAAGGCGCGGACAAAACGGGCAGTCGTGTTCGGGAGCCTTCACGCGCTTTCGAACAGCCGCGGCCCCTGCGGATTGTTGCTCGGCGGTGCGTCGCGCGCGACCGTGCCGCGGCTAATCGCCGGCATCAAATCTTGCAACTCGACAAAAACATCGGCCTGTCGGCGCAGTTCGTCGGCGATCATCGGGGGCTGCGAGCGCAAAGTGGAAACGACGGTGACGCGAACACCTTTACGTTGCACGGCCTCGACCAACCGGCGAAAGTCACCGTCGCCAGAAAACAACACAATGTGGTCGAGGTGCTGCGCCATTTCGAGCATGTCGATGGCCAGCTCGATATCCATGTTGCCCTTGATCTTGCGGCGGCCGAAGGCGTCGGTGAATTCCTTGATTGGCTTGGTAACCATGGTGTAGCCGTTATAGTCGAGCCAATCGACCAGAGGCCGCATCGGTGAATATTCCTGATCCTCGACCAGGGCCGTATAGTAGAAAGCTCGAATCAATCTGCCTTTTTCAGAGAATTGGTCGAGAAGCCGGCGATAGTCGATGTCGAAACCCAGAGATCGAGCCGCCGAATAAAGGTTAGAACCGTCTATGAATAGAGCGATTCTTTCAGTCGAATGAAAATTCATAATGAAAAATCCTATTATTTTTTAAACTTACACTCTGCCGACCATAGCCGTTTGGCCGAACCCCCGCCATCGCTTTTCATCGCTGGGCGGGCTCGGGACGAGGCGGCGTCGAGCGATTTTGTTCCCGCCTCGCATTGTAGGAGGCGGCCGGATTCGTTTTCCCGCCCTGCATTCGGCCAACTTTCCTTGCCTCTGCTCTAAATCGTTCATATATTGAATCTTTTCAGAGAGTATTGGGGAAAGTTGCCATATGGCCCGTGTTACCGTCGAGGACTGCATCCTTAAGATACCGAACCGATTCGAGTTGGTGATGACGGCCGCGCAGCGTGCGCGCCAAATCGCGGCTGGTGCGCCGCTTTCGCTCGATCGCGACAACGACAAGAATCCGGTTGTTGCTCTGCGCGAGATCGCCGACGAGACCGTCGATCTCGCCGTGCTGAAGCAAACCCTGATCCAAGGCATGCAAAAGCATGTCGAACCGGACGAACCGGAGGAGGATCGGATGGAGCTTCTGGCCCCTAAGCCGGACCTGTCTGACGACGCGATCGTGGCTGGCACGGGTGCCGACGATGCCGAGGATTTGAGCGAAGCCTCCGCCGAGGGCGGCGTCGCCGACGGTACCGAGGAAAAGGAATAGCAGCGGCGGCAACAGTGCCCCCGGCGCGGCCGGGGGCGGGCCGGCAGAACGGGATCGCCTAAAATGATTCGTCAGTTCGAGCTGGTCGAGCGCGTCAAACAATACGATCCCACCGCGGATGAGGACATGCTCAACCGCGCCTATGTCTTTTCCATGAAGGCGCATGGCAAGCAGCTGCGCGCGTCGGGCGATCCGTATTTTTTGCACCCCCTGGAAGTGGCCGGTATTCTGACCCAATACCGCTTAGACGCCGCGACCATCGCCACCGCACTTCTGCATGATACGGTCGAAGACACGCTCGCGACATTACTGGAAATCGAGAGCCATTTCGGGCGGGAGATTGCTCGCCTGGTTGACGGCGTGACCAAGCTCTCGCGGCTGGAGCTGCAATCGGAACAGACGACCCAGGCGGAAAATTTCCGCAAGCTTTTGCTGGCGATGTCGGAGGACATTCGCGTCCTTCTTGTGAAGCTCGCCGACCGGCTGCACAACATGCGTACGCTGGCGCACATCACGGCACCCGAAAAGCGGCGCCGCATCGCGCGCGAGACCATGGAAATCTACGCGCCGCTGGCCGAACGCATCGGCATGCACGCCATTAAGGACGAACTCGACGATATCGCCTTCGCGGAGCTTCAGCCGGACGCGCGCGACTCAATCTTGGCACGGCTGAAATTTCTGCGTGACCAGGGGGGCGATCTCATCGGATGGATTACTCAGGAATTGAGCCGGAATTTGGTCGACAATGGGCTGGACGCGACCGTTTCCGGCCGGGAGAAGACGCCCTATTCCATCTGGCAAAAGATGCAGCAGAAGAACATCACTTTCGAGCAGCTTTCCGACGTGATGGCCTTCCGCGTGGCGGTCGATTCCATTGGCGACTGTTATCGGGCCCTCGGCTTTATTCACGGCAAGTATCCCGTGGTACCGGGACGGTTCAAGGACTACATCAGCACACCCAAGCCCAATGGCTACAAATCGTTGCACACCGGCGTGATCGGCCCGGAGCGCCAGCGCATCGAGATTCAGATACGCACGCGCGAAATGCATGAAGTCGCCGAATTCGGCGTAGCCGCCCATTGGATCTACAAACAAGGCGCCGGGTGGCGGGATGGGCGTCAATATCGCTGGCTTCGCGAATTGCTCGATATTCTCGAACACGCATCGGGCCCGGAGGAATTTCTCGAGCACACCAAGCTGGAAATGTTCCAGGACCAGGTCTTCTGCTTCACGCCCAAGGGCGAAATCATCTCGATGCCGCGGGGCGCCACGCCGGTGGATTTCGCCTACGCCGTCCACTCACAGGTCGGCGATCATTGCGTCGGCGCCAAGATCAATGGGCGCATGATGCCGTTGCGAACGGCCCTGACCAATGGCGATCAGGTCGAGATCGTGACCTCGAAGGCGCAGACGCCGTCACCGACCTGGGAACGCTTCGTCGTCACCGGCAAGGCCCGGGCCCGCATTCGTCGTTTTGTCCGCACGCAACAGCGCGCCCAATACACCGATCTTGGCCGCTCGATTGTGCAAAAAGCCTTTCGCCAGGAGGGTCGCGACCTGACCGAAAAGGCCCTGGAGGGTGTCCTCGCCAACTTCAACGCTGCGACCGTCGACGATCTCTACGCGATCGTCGGCGAAGGGCTGCACACGGGCCGTGAGATCCTAAACGCGGTTTTTCCGTCCGAGCGCGCGAAGAAGCCAGCCAATGTCGTGTCATTGGCCAAGGCGCGCGCCGCCAAGCCGGCCGAACGCGATATGGCGGTGCCAATCCTTGGGCTTATTCCCGGCATGGCCGTCCATTTCGCCGGTTGTTGCCATCCCTTGCGCGGCGACCGCATCGTGGGCATCGTCACGACCGGCAAGGGCGTCACGATCCACACAATCGACTGCGATACGTTGGAAGGTTTTGCCGACATGCCGGAGCGCTGGCTCGACATCGCCTGGAATCCCGGCGCCGAGGATGACGGTCTCCACGTCGGGCGAATCAGCCTCGTCGTCGCCAACGAACCTGGGAGCCTGGGCAGTCTGTCGACCGTCATCGCCAAGAATCTCGGTAACATCGCCAACCTCAAGATCACAACCCGTTCGCGCGATTTTTTCGAAATGCTGATCGACGTCGAGGTCCGCGACGCCAAACATTTGTCCAACATCATCGCCGCGTTGCGGGCAACGCCGGCGATCAATTCGGTCGAACGGGCGCGCGGTTGAACGATCGATCGCGCGTGGACATATTCCAATGAACCGAATCAGACTGGGCGTGAACGTCGATCACGTCGCGACTCTCCGAAACGCCCGCGGCGGCCGGCATCCCGACCCGCTGCGCGCCGCCCGCGCCGCCGCTCAGGCCGGTGCCGACAGCATCACGGCTCATTTGCGGGAAGATCGCCGTCACATCAGCGATGACGACATTCGGCGCTTGCGCGGCGAGATCGACCTGCCGCTCAATCTTGAAATGGCGGCGACGCCCGAAATGTTGGCCATTGTCCTGGCGGTGCGACCGGCTCACGCCTGTCTGGTTCCGGAACGGCGAGGCGAGGTAACAACCGAGGGCGGTCTCGATGTGGCCGGCGGTCGTCGCCAATTGGCGCCAGCGGTTAAGGCAATGGTCGATGCTGGTATTAAAGTCGCCCTGTTCATCGACCCGGAGACGGCGCAGTTGGATGCCTCCCGGGAGATTGGCGCGCCGGCCATCGAACTCCACACTGGCGCGTATTGCGATGCGACGGGGCGCCGGCAAGTCGATGAATTGCGCCGATTGGCCGGGGCCGCGGAACATGGCGGGAAACTCGGACTGGAATGCCATGCCGGCCACGGCCTAACCTATGATAACGTTGGCCCGGTCGCCGCCATTCCCGAGATCGTTGAGCTGAACATCGGGCATTTCCTGGTCGGGGAGGCTATTTTCAGTGGGCTCGGCGAGGCCATCGCGCGGATGCGGGCGTTGATGGACGATTCAAGGCGGGAGCGGATGAGAGATCTCAGGGCGTGACGGCGGTTTGGCAGCGATGATTCTCGGCATCGGCAGCGACATCGTGGACATACGCCGCGTTGAACAGACTCTGGCGCGGTTCGGGGAACGGTTCACGATGCGCGTCTTCACCGACGCCGAGCGGCGCCGCGCCGAGGGGCGCGTCGATCGGGGGGCAAGTTATGCCCGCCGGTTCGCGGCTAAGGAGGCCTGCGCCAAGGCGCTCGGCACCGGCCTTCGCCGGGGCGTTTTCTGGCGCGACATGGGAGTCGTCAATCGACCCGGCGGGCAACCGACGATCACCTTGGCCGGGGGCGCCCGGCGCCGTCTGTCGGAGATAACTCCGGCGGGCATGGAAGCGCGAATCGATGTCAGCCTGACCGACGACCATCCGATTGCGCAGGCTATCGTGATCATCTCGGCGGTGCCCAAGAGCGTGGAGTCCGCGACCGCAGAATGACGCCACAATTCATGAATCGCTCGCGGCGAACGATCTTGCTTCGAGCAAGGCCGGCCATTAATTGAAGCTTCCTGTATTTTTTCTGCCGATGAGGGCAACGCGAAACCATGGCCGCGCATAAGAAATCGAGCCTGTTCGAGACCGTGAAGACCCTGGTCTACGCGATCATCATCGCACTTGGCATTCGTACGATCGCCTTCGAGCCCTTCAATATCCCGTCGGGGTCGATGATCCCGACGCTCTTGGTTGGCGATTATCTATTTGTGGCGAAATTTTCCTACGGCTATAGCCGGCATTCACTGCCCCTGAGCCAACCCGCTTTCGCCGGACGGGTCATGTTTCACGAACCGGATCGCGGCGACGTCGTGGTATTCAAGCTGCCGCGCGACCACAAGACGGATTACATCAAGCGAATCGTGGGACTTCCCGGTGACACCATTCAGGTAAGAGAGGGCAGCCTCTACATCAATGGTGAGATGGTCAAGCGTGAGCGCATCGAGGATTATGTGGAGCGTGATCGGTTCGGCAACGAGACCCGAATTCCTCAATATATCGAAACGCTGCCGAACGGCCGCACGCACCGCATCGTCGAATTGAGCGACTTCGGCAGTCTGGACAACACGATGGTCTATACCGTGCCCGAAGGGCATTATTTCGCCATGGGCGACAATCGCGACAACTCGCTCGACAGCCGCATGCCGACCGCGGTTGGGGTGGGATTCGTGCCCGCGGAGAACTTGGTGGGCCGGGCCGAGGTCCTGTTTTTGTCCGTCAACGGTAATGCCCAATTATGGGAAGTGTGGCGGTGGTTCGATGGCATCCGATTCAGCCGGTTGCTGCGATCCATCGAGTGAGCCGGGTTTCCTCCCAACCGCCGGAATCCGTTCGGGAGTCCGTGGCCCCGACCCCGGCACCACTAACATCCATCCTCGGCCATGATTTCGCGCGACCGCAACTGCTCGACAAGGCCCTGACCCATGCCAGCCTCGGGGAACGCGGCAGCGCGGCACAGGCCCACGAATTCGAGCGCATGGAGTTTTTGGGCGATCGCGTTCTTGCCCTCGTCGTCGCCGATTTGTTGGTCCGCCGGTTCACCCAGGAACGTGAAGGTGAACTCGCTCGCCGCCTCGCCGCCTTGGTCAGTCGAGAAGCCTTGGCGACGGTCGCCCGTCGGATCGAGCTCGGACGGCATTTGCGCCTGTCTCGCGGCGAGGATGACTCCGGCGGCCGCGACAATCCCGGAGTCCTTGCCGATGCCCTGGAAGCCGTGATCGCCGCCCTCTATCAGGATGGCGGCTTGACGGTCGCGACGCGATTTATCGAGCGGGAATGGATGCCTCTGGTCGATTCAGCAGATGGCCCCCCGCGCGATCCAAAGACGGCCCTCCAGGAATGGGCGCAGGCGCGTGGCCGCCCGCTGCCGACCTATCGGACCGTAGCCGCCGACGGTCCGCCGCATCGCCCGGTCTTCACGGTTGCCGTGACAGTGGAGGGCGAAGAAGAAGCCATCGCCAGTGGAAGCTCCAAACGGGTAGCGGAACGGGCGGCCGCGGAGAAACTCCTCAACCACCTTGAGGGGGAGCGGTCGCCGGATGATTGACCAGCCGGCTGAATCCCCTACGCGGTGCTGCGGCCTGGTCGCCGTCGTCGGCGCGCCTAATGCAGGGAAATCGACGCTGGTCAACCGGCTCGTCGGCGTCAAGGTCAGCATCGTTTCACCGAGGGTCCAGACAACTCGCACACGGGTTACCGGAATCGCGGTCGCCGGCGCGGCGCAACTCGTCTTCATCGACACGCCGGGGATTTTCAGATCACCAAAGCGCCGCCTGGAACGAGCCATGGTCGATGCCGCGTGGCGCGGCGCCACCGATGCCGATGTCGTGCTTCTCGTCGTCGACGCGGCCAAGGGTTTGGACGACGATGCCGCCCGAATTCTGGAGGGAATGAAGGGCATCCATCGCCGAGTGGTGCTGGCGCTCAACAAGATCGATCTCGTCAAGCCGCCAGTTTTGCTGCAATTGACCGAACAGATCGTCGGAAGCGGAATCATCACCGATACCTTCATGATCTCGGCGATCACCGGCGATGGAGTCGCCGATCTCAAGCGGTTCTTGGTCGAACACATGCCGCGTGGGCCGTGGCTGTATCCGGACGATCAGCTTTCCGACATGCCCGAGCGGTTGCTGGCGGCCGAAATCACCCGCGAGCAGGTCTTCAATCAGCTGCGCCAGGAACTGCCCTATGCGATTTCGGTGGAGACCGAATCCTGGAAGGAATTCGACGACGGCAGCGCCAGGGTCGATCAGGTGATCTACGTCCAGCGCGAAGGCCAGAAAGCCATCGTCCTGGGCAAGGGCGGCTCGCAGGTGAAAAAGATCGGTGCCGCCGCGCGCAAAGAGCTAGAGAGCATCTTGGGACGCCGCGTGCATCTATTCCTCCACGTCAAACATCGCGACAATTGGTCGGAGGAGCGGAGTTATTATCGCGATTGGGGGCTCGAATTCGAGGCCTAGTACGCCTGCGCGTTCACGGCGCCTGCGCGGGCGCGTTTCGGATTTAGTACCGATTTTGCGGCCGGTGAGTCGCGGCGGGCGACACATGAACTTACAAGATCGGTGTTAGGCCGAACCGCGCGTCTTTCGGTTGCCGCCGAATTCGGATAGAGCAGGCCCATGGATTGGTCCGATGAAGGCATCGTGCTGCGTGCCCGCAAACATGGCGAAAGCGCCGCGATCGTTTCGCTGCTGACCCGGAATCATGGCCGGCACATGGGCCTGGTCAGGGGTGGTGCGGGCCGAAGCAAACGCAGTCTGATGGAACCCGGAAACTTGTTGGATGCGGAGTGGCGGGCGCGGCTGGCCGACCACCTCGGCACCTACACAGTGGAGCTTGATCGTGCGTATTCGGCCGCGGTTTTGGACGACCCGCTACGGCTCGCCGTGCTGTCATCGGCGTGCGCGGTGGCCGACGGCGCATTGCCGGAACGCGAACCTCACGCCGCGATTTTTAGCTCGATGCTTCATCTGCTCGGCGCGTTGACCGACGACAAGGCCGGTGGCCACGTAGCGGTTTGGTCCGCGCTGTATGTGCGTTGGGAACTCGATCTTCTCAGGGATTTGGGGTTCGGCCTCGATCTTTCGGTTTGCGCAGCGACCGGCTCCGAGGACGGCTTAGCCTATGTCTCGCCGCGCAGCGGACGCGCGGTTTCGCTGGCGGCCGGGGAGGCGTATCGCGACCGGCTGTTGTCGCTGCCCCCGTTTCTCGCGGACGGATCGCTGCCGGCCGATATCGATCAGGTTGCGCGGGGGCTGATGATGACCGGGTTCTTTCTCGATCGGCACGTCTTTGGCGGGCTGAACAAGCCGCTGCCGGCGGCGCGTGGGCGAATGGTTTCGCACTATCAACGCTTGGTGGGAAGTGCGCCTTCGGCTACTATATCTAGCAAATGAGTGCCGCTAGCCAACCCTCGGGAGACATCCGCGAGAAACCGTTCGCCGAGGCCCTGGGCGAGCGTTATCTCTCCTATGCCTTGTCGACGATCATGGCGCGGTCGTTGCCTGATGTTCGCGACGGTCTCAAGCCCGTGCATCGGCGTTTGCTCTACGCCATGCTTCAACTCCGTCTCGACCCGGCCACCGGTTTCAAGAAATGCGCGCGGGTGGTTGGCGATGTCATCGGCAAATATCACCCGCATGGCGATGTCGCGGTTTATGACGCGCTTGTCCGCCTGGCGCAGTCCTTTGCCCAGCGTTATCCGTTGGTCGACGGCCAAGGCAATTTCGGGAATATCGACGGTGATAACGCCGCCGCCATGCGCTACACCGAGGCTCGCCTGACCGAGGTCGCCGCCGCCCTGCTTGAGGACATCGACCAGGATACCGTCGATTTTCGGGCGACCTATGATGGCGAAGGCGAGGAGCCGCTGGTGCTGCCGGCGCGGTTCCCCAACCTTCTCGCCAATGGCTCGGCGGGCATTGCGGTCGGCATGGCGACGAGCATTCCGCCGCACAACGCGGGCGAGATCTGCGACGCGCTCGTTCACCTCATCAAGTTTCCGAAGGCAACTATCGCCAAGCTTGTCGAATTCATGCCCGGCCCGGACTTTCCCACCGGCGGCGTCCTCGTCGAGGGGCGCGACTCGGTCGTCGCCGCCTATAGCTCAGGGCGTGGCAGCTTTCGTTTGCGGGCGCGGTGGGAGGCGGAGAAAACCGGGCTTGGGCAATACCGAATCATCGTAACGGAAATACCCTACCAGGTTCAGAAATCACGCCTGATCGAGAAAATCGCCGAGCTGCTCACCGAGAAGAAATTGGCGCTGCTCGCCGATGTCCTCGACGAATCAACCGAAGACGTGCGGCTGGTGTTGGAGCCCAAGAGCCGCAATGTCGATCCCGCCGTGTTGATGGAATCTCTGTTCCGGCATACCGAGATGGAAGTCCGCATTCCGCTCAATCTCAACGTGCTGGACCGGACCAATACGCCGGGCGTGATGAATTTGCGGGACGCCCTGCAGGCTTTCCTCGATCACCGCCATGACGTGCTGCTGCGTCGCACGCGGCATCGGCTTGCCGAAATCGAACGCCGGATCGAAGTATTGGCCGGCTATCTCATCGCATATGTGAATCTCGACGAAGTCATTCGGATCATCCGCGAGGCCGAAGAACCAAAGCCGGCTTTGATCAAACGTTTCGAGCTGACGGACGCGCAGGCCGAGGCCATCCTCAACCTTCGCCTGCGCGCGCTACGCCGCCTGGAGGAAGTCGCGATCCGCAAGGAACATGACGCCCTCGGCGCCGAGATGAAGGAGTTAACGCAACTCCTAAGGGACGAGGATCGGCGCTGGAAGGCCATCGCGGCCGAGATCGCCGACATCAAGAAACGCTTCGGGCAGGCAACTTCACTCGGTCGCCGGCGCACTGAAATTGGGGACGCGCCGGCGCCGATCGTCGTGCCCATCGAGGCGTTGATCGAGCGGGAGCCCATTACCGTCATCTGCTCGACAAAGGGTTGGATCCGCGCCATGCGCGGCCGCCTCGCCGATGCGGGTGAGCTAAAATACAAGGAAGGCGATTCGGCTAAGTTCATCTTGCCCGCGGACAGCACGGACAGGCTGATCGTATTTGCCACGAACGGCCGATTTTATACGATTGCCGCCGATCGGCTGCCACGTGGGCGCGGCGATGGCGAGCCCCTCAGGCTGATGATCGATCTCGCCAATGACCATGACCTCGTTGCGTTGTTCGTGCACAAACCTGGCCGGAAATTGGTGGTCGCCGCCGCCGATGGACGCGGTTTCATCGTGGCCGAGGACGAGGTCATCGCGCAGACCCGCGCCGGTAAGCAAGTCCTCAATGTCGCGGGCGACGTCGAGGCGAAAATCTGTGTTCCCGCCGATGGTGATGCCGTCGCTGTCCTGGGCGACAACCGCAAGCTCTTGGTCTTCAAACGTGAGGAGCTTCCGGAAATGTCCCGCGGACGGGGCGTGATCTTGCAGAAATACCGCGAAGGTGGTCTTGCCGATCTCAAGGTCTTCGCGCTCGCCGAAGGCTTGTCCTGGAAGATGGGCGACCGGGTGCGTCTCGAGACCGCGATTGAGCCTTGGATCGGTGCGCGCTCCCAGGCTGGACGCCTACCGCCGCAAGGCTTCCCGCGGGCGAATAAATTCGGCTAATATTGGCCCCGGGGCCAAGTCGTCCCGGGCATGAAAGGAGTCACCCATGGCACGTTCCGAATCCTCGCCATCCGTTCTCATCGACGCCGTGTGGCCCGCCGCGAGCGGCAAGGTCGTTCGCTTAATTGCGCTGGCGTTAATTGGCAATGCGCTTCTGTATCTTTCGGCAAGGGTTCAGGTGCCGTTTTGGCCCGTGCCGATGACCATGCAGACCCTTGTCGTGCTTCTGATCGGCGCAGCTTATGGCTGGCGCCTGGCCGGGGCTACGGTGGTCCTCTATTTGCTGGAGGGTGCGGCAGGGCTGCCCGTTTTCTCGGGAACGCCGGAGCGCGGCATTGGGCTTGCCTACATGACGGGCCCAACGGGAGGATTTCTTGTTGGGTTCCTCTTCGCCGCGATGGTCGTGGGGTGGTTGGCCGAAAGGGGATGGGCCCGCAACTGGCTCAAGATCGGCGCCGCCATGATCGTTGCCGATGTCCTAGTTTTTGCCGTGGGTGTCGCATGGCTCGGCAGCTATGTCGGTTTGGCGCGGGCCTATCAGCTTGGCGTGGAGCCATTCTTGCTCGGCGATGTGTTGAAGATCGCCTTGGCGGTCGCGGCGGTGCAGGCTGGGTGGTGGGGCATCGAACGTCGCCGATTGTGATCGACGATCGCGTTCAGCCGGCTTGCACGGGGGCTGGCGCTAGGCTGCGCCAACCTTCTGGACCAAGCGCTTCAAGGGGCTGGAACCGGGCCTTGTAGGACATCTTCGAGCTGCCGGCGATCCAATAGCCCAGATACACGAACGGCAAATGAAGGCCGCGGCAGCGATTGATCAGCCACAAGATCATGAAATTGCCCAATCCACGCCGATCCTGTGTCGGATCGAAAAAGCTATAGACGGCCGATAGCCCATCACCCAGGCGGTCGATCAAGCAGCCCGCGACAAGATCGCCCGCGCCATCGCGGAATTCAACGATCTGGGTGTCGACCGGGCTAGTCTCGATCATCGATGCGAAGGCGGCGAAATCCATTTCGGCCATTTCGCCGCCGTGGCGCGTGTTTTGATAGATCGAAAACAGCCGATATTGTTCCTCCGTCGTCTTGGCCTGCCGCGACGACACCTTCAAATCCGAGTTCATCGCCATTATTCGCCGCCATGACCTTCCGCCGCGACCGGTCGTGGCCGTGGCAAAACCCTTCACGACGACACGCACCGGCACGCAGGCCCGGCAGCCTGGACAGGCAGGCCGGTAGGCAAAATCCTGGCTACGGCGAAATCCGGCCTGAGTCAGATGATCGTATCGAGCGCCGGCACCGGCGCCGGTCAATTCCGTGAAGATGCGCCGCTCGGTTCGGGTCTGCAAATAGGGGCAGGGGGCCGGTGCGGAATAGTAGAAGCGCGGCTGGATGTGTATGTCGTCACGCATACGTCCACCCATGGACTCTCGCCCGAAGACCCAATGCCGTCTGGGCGGTTGCGGTCACACCCTAGCGCCGCGGCTGAGTTGGCAGTGGCGTTACCGTCACCGGCACGGCGGATGGGGTTGTCGTCGTCGACCGGGTGGGTGCCGGCGCCGGTCCCTCGCCCGTGCGCGTGGCGCCGCTCGGCGCGCCGGGAAATTGTCCTTCCGGCGGCGGCTCGCCAGCTTCACGCAGAATAAGAATGCTGGTTCGGCGATTCCGCGGATCGAAGGCGTTTTGGGCAATCAGGGGATCACGTTCTGCCTTGCCGACGACGCGTTCGAATTTGCTCGTGGGAACGCCGGCTTCGACAAGCGCCCGCCGGCTCGAATTGGCGCGGTCGGTTGAAAGCTCCCAATTGCTGTAGCCCTGCGGATTGGCGATCAGAAAGGCACCGGCGGCGGCGCCTCCGATGATCACGAACTCGAAGGGTTGCCACAAAACGGCGAGATGCCCACCGTTGGCCATATAGCCACCGAGGACGCTGACCATTACAACAATGGCAGCGACGATGAACAGCATTGCGAAGAATCGGCTCAAACCGGTTGATGCAACAAGAAACTGCCTCAACTTTGGTTAAGATTTAGTTTAGCGCATGATCGTTATTGTTTCAACCTCTTCGCGGCGGGCTGGCATCGGTGCCTTCTCAATTCGGGGCCAATCGAAGAATTCCGATGCCTCGGCGCGCCACGTCTTCGCGTGTGCCGGCAAGCGTCACATAGCCGCCACTCAGCCAAAGTGGGGACAGATCGCTGTAAAAGGAAGAGAGCGGATTTCCCGATTGACCGACAGCCTGAACGAATTGCGAAGAGGTGAGGTCGGACAGGTCGTAGACCGCGCGATAGCCCGGACCATGGGCAGCGGCGAAGGGATTGATATCGCTGCCAATTCGCGAACGACCACGAAGCAACGTGAAATCGTCGCCGTCAATCGGCAGGGCGATATTGGCCAAGCGTCCCAGGACCGGAATTTGGCTCACGATGCGGTTGTCGAAACGAGCCTCATGGGAGTCGCCCCACCGCCAGCGTGTCCAATCCGCGCCATATCGACGTTCAAGCTCGGCCATCGCGGAATCAAACGACGTCCGAAGCTGCTGGTCGCAGGTTTCCGCTTCAGGCGTGGCAATGTCGTCGCACCATTGCTGATCGTCGCGCAAGACGCGCTCGACCAAGGGTGCGCGCAAGTCCCAGAAGTCGCCGAAGAGCGGTCCAAGTTCGTCGGCGAAAAGCGCTCGCACGAGGTCACGCAGCCAAAAGCTGAAGATCAGAGGCTCGGCGCGATCATGCGCCATCGTTCTATCCCAGGCGGCGAGGCTTGCGAGCGTGGCGACGGCTTTCGGGTTCGTCGGAACGATGCCGACCATCAACGGGACCAGGTCGCGGGCCGCCAAAGAAACCGAATCGACCTGTATCGCCGCGGTAGTTTCCATCGTGTGCTTGCGTGTCTCCGCGAGAAGCTCCTCCAGGCGCCGGGCACGGTAGGCGGGTGGCCAATCGCGGGTGAGAAAGAACGGATAGAGGTCGCCGACAACCTTGTTATTCGCGTTTGCCAGAACCCCGCCGGGCGGGTTGCGAAGACGGGGCAATCGGTCGAACGGAACAAAGCCGGTCCAATCATGCGCATCCGACCACCCGGCGAGCGGCAGGGATGAATCCGCGCCGGCGCGGATCGGTACGCGGCCGGCCGCTAGGAAGCCAATGGTGCCGGTGAGGTCGGCATACATGACGTTCTGTTGCGGGGCGTGGAAAAGTTCCAGGGCCGCCTCCACTGCAGCCGCGTCGTTGGCGTGGTTGATTCGAAATATCGCGTCAGGCGTGGGGTCGTCGGCGACTAGAGCGGTGGCGGCCAGGGCCAGGACATAACGCGACCCGTCTTCGGCCGGAATCGGCTCGGCGTTGGGCAGGACATCCGAGAGGATAGGTCCATGCCGGCTCTCCCGGATCGTAAGGGCCACGTCTTCGCCGCCGCGCACGCGGATGATCTCCTGCCGCTGACGAAACTCGGCCCGGCCGGTTGGCGTCGCGTAGCCGTCCGAATCTCCAGGGGCCATGCGCTCGACGAACAAATCCTGTGTGTCGCTTTCCGTTGTCGTCATGCCCCAGGCGATCTTGCCGTTGTGTCCGAGGACGTGGAAGGGAACGCCGGGCACGGTGGCGCCCGCGATCCGCCATGACGGCGTCTCGATGCGTGCGAGATACCAGAGGTTCGGCGCGGAATAGCTCAGATGCGGGTCATTTGCGAGAATTGGCTTGCCGCTCGCGGTGCGATCTCCAGCAAGGACCCAGGCATTCGAGGCCGATTGATGAATAAGCGCTTCGGGTGTGGCCGCGGCCAGGCGTTCGAGCGGCACGCTGGCGAGGGCCGCGAGCGTGACCGGAGCTGTCGGCGGATAGGGTGGCCACAGGCTGGTGAATTGTGACGGCGTGAGCCGGCGCAGGACGCGCGAGCGGAACAGTTCGCTTCCCCAATTTCCGGAAAGCTGCATGGCCATCAGCTTTCCCCAAACCGAAGAATCCGCGGCCTTCCAGGGCTCGGGATGTATGCCGAGCAGGTAGAATTCGAGTGGCCAAGCTCCGGCATTGCCCGCGATGAAGGCGTTGACGCCGGCGGCATAAGCGTCAAAAGCTCCACGGGTCTCGGCGGAGAGGTTCGGCAGTCCTTCCTCCGCAAGGCGATAAAGGCCGAGTACGCGCATGAAACGGTCGCTGCCGAGGCCGGCCGCTCCCACCACTTCGGCCAGTCGACCCGCACCGAGGCGTCGCATCAATTCCATTTGAACGAGACGGTCCTGAGCGTGGACAAAACCCAGGCCGAAATAACCGTCGTTCGGGGTTTGAGCGAAAATATGGGGAATCGCGTGCCCGTCGCGCACGATCTCGATCGGGGCGGAAATTCCGGCGAGGCGGATCGTCCCGTCAACCTGCGGCAGTGACGTGCGGAGCCACAGATAAGCCCCACTCAGACCCAATGCGACGAGCGCGACCACGAGCAGGGCGCCGCGCCGAAGCCAGCGGGACGTCGCCACCCTGGTCATGAACCGAGATTCACGATGACCGTCTTTTTGTGCGTGAAATGCTCGATCATGGCCTCCAGCGATGCTTCCTTGCCCAGGCCGGATTGCTTGATGCCGCCATAGGAGAGCCCCGGCTGCACCACTATGTTCTGATTGACCTGGACAAATCCGGCTTGGAGACGGCGTGCGGCGTTCAAGGCGGTCCCGATGTCGCGGGTCCACACCGTCGCCGCGAGGCCGTAATCGCTGTCATTGGCCTCTCCGATTACGTCATCCTCATCGGACCAGGGGATCAAACATGTGACTGGGCCGAAGATTTCTTCACGCGCGACACGGTGCCGGTTGGTGAGACCGCTGAACAACACAGGCTGAACGAAGAGGCCTTGTTTCAGCCTGGGATCGGCCGGCAACGCCGAACATCGATGGGCCACGGCGCCCGGTGTTTCACTGCCAAGCGCAATGTAGCGGTTCACCTTGTCGCATTGCGTTTGGGAGATGATGGCGCCGATGTCGGTTGCCTCGTCGAGTGGATCACCCATTTTCATCGCGTCCACCTTGGCCTTCATGCCGCGCAGGAAGGCGTCGTGGAGGCTGGCGTGCACGAATATGCGGCTGGCCGCGGTGCAACTCTGACCCTGGCGCGTGAAACGCATCCCGGTGACCGCACCCGCGATCGCTCGGCCGAGATCGGCATCCGGCATTACGATCATCGGGCTTTTTCCGCCCAATTCGAGCGTCACCGGAATGAGTTTGTCGGCGGCGTTGCGCGACACGGCCTTCCCGGTTTCCACGGAGCCCGTGAAGGTGATCTTTGCGACCTTGGGATGGGCCACCAGCGGCGCGCCGCATTCCGGGCCGAATCCCGAAACGATGTTGAATACGCCCGGCGGCAAGACCTGGTTCATGATCTGGCAGACTCGGAGGACCGCCAATGGCGCTTCCTCGGCGGATTTCACGACGACGGCGTTCCCGGCGACGAGCGCAGGCGCGATCTTGAGCGCCATCAGCATCATCGGCACGTTCCACGGGATGATCGCTCCAACCACGCCCAGGGGCTCGCGCAGCGTCATGGTCAGCATGTCGGGGCTGAAGGGCACGGTTTCGCCCTTCAGTTCCGATCCCAGGCCCCCATAAAATAGGAAGACGTCGGCGAGGACGGACGCCTCGACGCGGCTTTCCGTACGCAGGGCCTTGCCGGTCTCCAAAGCCACCAATCGCCCCAATTCCTCGGCGTGTTCGCCCAACCGGCGGCCGCATTCGGCGATCAATTTGCCGCGTTGACGGGAAGCGATGCGGGCCCATCCTGGCTGCGCGGTGGCGGCGGCCGAAACCGCGCGATCGATATCTTCGGCCTCGCCAAGGGCCGCGGCGGCAACGGTGTCCATCGTCGCGGGAGAAATTACCGGAAAGGTCTTGCCGGAAGCCGCGCGACATAGTTTTCCGTCGATCAACAACGAGCCGGAGAGGGCCCGCGCCAAATCGAAGGGATCGAGGTTGGGCAGCAGTGGATTTGTCGCCATCTTGGTGTCATAGCGGAGCCACGTTCGCGGCGCAATCGCACGAGGCCACGGGTTCAGCCGCGGTTAAGGTCGGTTGCCAGATGACGCGCCTGGTCAAATACCGGCCGAGCTCGGGAACAGAAGGCAGAATTATGGCGCTCACCGCTCTATTGTTCGACATCGACAGCGCTTTCGCCGAAACCGAAGAAGCGCACCGAGAGTCATTCAATGCCGCGTTCCAGGACCATGGCTTCCCCTGGATCTGGGACCGCGCGCTCTATGGCGACCTTCTGGGCGTCACCGGAGGTAAAGAGCGTATCCGCCACTATCTCTCTCGGTTTCAGCCGGAACTGCTCAAGACCGCGGGGATCGAGAACACGATTCGAAGCCTTCATGAGGCGAAGAATCGCGGCTATTGGTCCGCGATTTCGCGTGGCGCCGTTACACTGCGCCCCGGAATTCGTCGCCTGATCGTGGACGCCCGGCATGGCGGGCTGCGCCTCGCCATCGCCACGACAACATCCCTGCGCTCGGTTCGCGAGCTTCTAGTCGGGACGCTGGGTCCGGACTCTCCTGGCTGGTTCGATGCGATCGTCGGCGGCGACATGGTGGCCGCGAAAAAGCCGGCGCCCGATATTTATTCTTTGGCATTGGATAAACTGGGCCTCGCCCCGAATGCCTGCATGGCCTTCGAGGACTCGGCCAATGGCCTGCAATCCGCTCTTGGCGCGCGGATTCCGACGCTGATCACGGTCAGCGCCTATACCATCGGCCAAGACTTTACGGGCGCCATGGCCGTGCTTTCCGACCTAGGCGAGCCCGGCACACCCTTTCGCATCTTCCGCGGCGATCCGCGAGGCGAGGACGTCGTTTCGTTGAATCTGCTCCGGCACTGGCATCAGGCGGCAACGTCGCCGGCTTGACCGGCGAATCACCATCAGCGACAAGGGGTCGATGTTTCTTCGCGACATATGGTACCTGGCGCTTCCCGGCGAGGGCCTAAAGCCCGGACGGATCGTGCCCAAAACGCTTCTTGGTGAACGCCTCATCATCGGGCGCGACAGCGCGGGCGCGCCTTTCTGCCTCCGTGACTTTTGTCCTCATCGTGGGATGCCGCTGTCCTTTGGTCATTTCGACGGCCGCGAGATCGAATGCTGTTACCATGGCTGGCGCTTCGATCCCTCCGGGCGGTGCACCGCCATTCCGTCACTGGTCGAGGCGCAGTCCTTCGACCTCGATCGCATCAAGGCGGTCGCCTATCCGTGCCGCGAGGTTCAGGGCAACATCTGGGTCTTTTTCCCCAGCGCGAGGGAAGCCCCCGAACCGCTGCCCGAAATTCCGGAAGTGCCGGCGGTCGGATCGAGATCCTACCAATTGGCGTTGACGATGGTTTTCCCCTGCGCGGTCGATCACGCGGTCGTTGGTCTGATGGACCCCGCTCACGGGCCATTCGTTCATCGTTCCTGGTTCTGGCGATCACGGCGCTCGGCGCACGAGAAGGAACGGCGATTCGAGCCATCACCGTTTGGCTTCCGTATGGTCCGCCACCAGCCGTCGAGCAATTCGCGAGCCTACAAGTTGTTGGGCCGGCCAACGACTGAGATCACCTTCCGACTACCCGGAATTCGGGTCGAACACATCGAATCAGACAATGGCGTGGTCTGCAACCTGACCGCCGTGACTCCGATCGACAAGGACAGCACGCAGATCAATCACCTGGTCTATTGGACGATTCCGTGGCTGGGCCTCCTCAAACCGCTCGCTCGCCGTCTTGGGCGGACGTTTCTCGACCAGGATCGAGAAACCGTCGCGCGCCAGCAACTCGGCTTGGCCGGGGCCCCGGCGCTGTTGCTGATCGATGACGCCGATCGACCCGCGAAATGGTACTACCGAATCAAGGCGGAGTTTGCTCGCGCCCAGGACGAAGGCCGCGCCTTCGTTAACCCCGTGAAGGAGCGCGTTCTACGCTGGCGGAGCTAGAGGCTTGCTGTAAGACTTTTCGGCGTTCAGCGGTGAGCCAGCTTGAGCGCAAGGACCGAAAGTGCTTCGTCAACGGACCGTGCTTGCCGAACGAGGCGGCGGCCGTGGGAAACGGCGTAGTCCCCCGCGCGCCGCGATCCCGCCGGGAACTTCGCAATGATGAATTCCGGTTCGCCGCGAGCATGGCGAAAGACCTGAAACGCCGCCATGCGGGGGCCGCTGTCGATGGCATAATCGCGCCACGCGCCATCGGCCACCTTGCGTCCGTAAAAATGGAGCAGACGGCGCAGTTCCGCCGCTTCAAAACGCACGCCGGCAGGACGCCGTGAAAAATCCTTCAGTCGAACGACGTTGTTCATGGGCCGTCAGTTCAAGCGCTGCGACGGCGGCGCGAACGGATCGGGCTGTGTGTAGCATTCCGCTACCCCTAGAGTGCGGTAGCAGAAAACCGGTGTCTTTTCTTCCGGCTGTGGCAGGTCCGGGGTCAGGTCTCGGCATAGTCGACCGTCCGAAATCAATCCACGCATTGAACAATCGCGGCCAGAAACGTACGAAACGACGTGGTCGGACAGACCTTTTCCTGTGCCCATATAGGTCATCAAGCCGAGCCCGTTCAGCCCAAACTCGATCGGGGTTTGGCAACCTGCGGTAAGCAAGGCAAGGGCAATCCAGAGAAATCGGTTTGTCATTTCCCCACGGCCTTCCACCAATTCCCCCAGCGTCCGTTCATCATTCCGTGCCGCGGTCTTGTTGTGGCCGCAATTTTGCGAAATATTGTCGGCCCGCGTCAATGACGGAAGGAAGTACCATGGCAGCGGAGACGCCGGTTTGCGACTTCGGGCGGCGAGCCGTCGATTTCGACCTAAAAGGGGTGGATGGCAAGCGATACCGCCTGGCCGACATTAGCGGCCCGAAGGGCACATTGGTCATGTTCATCTGCAATCACTGCCCTTATGTGCGCGCCATTATTGATCGCCTGGTGGGTGAAGTCGGTGAATTGCAGGCCCACGGGGTTGGCGGTGTTGCCATTATGTCCAATGACGTATCGTCCTATCCCGAAGACTCCTTTGACAAAATGAAGGAATTCGCTCGCCAGCACAACTTCGTCTTTCCCTACGTCATCGACGAGACGCAGGCCGTGGCCCAGGCTTATGGTGCTGTTTGCACGCCGGATTTCTTCGGTTTCAATGCGAGTCTCGAGTTACAATATCGCGGACGCATGGATGCTTCGCGCCGCGAACTCGTGGCCGGCGCCCGTCGTGAACTGTTCGAGGCAATGACAGCGATAGGGGCGACCGGGCAAGGACCGCGAGACCAAACGCCAAGCATGGGTTGCTCCATCAAGTGGCGTCAGGCCGCGTGACCGAACCGGCCGATTCCGCCGCCGCAAGACAACTCTCACCAGCAAATTTCGGGTAGGAACGTGGGCGACATTTTCCGCGAAGTCGATGAAGACCTGAGACACGACCGGTATCTCAGGCTTTGGAAGGACTATGGCAATTACGTCCTGGTCGGATTGGTCGTCCTCGTCGCCGCGACCGCGGTCGTGGTTTTCTGGCGCGAATACGATGCACGGATTCGGGCAGGCGAAGCGACGACATATCTAGCCGCCACCGATCTGGCGCGTGCGGGAGTTGGCGCGGAGGCGGCCAAAGCGTTTGAATCGCTTGCCCGCGACGCGAGTTCGGGATACGCGACACTAGCGCGGTTGCAGGAGGCGGGGCTGAAGGCACGCGCCGGCGACGTGGCCGCGGCCTCTATTCTCTACCGGATGATCGCCGCCGATAGCGGTGTCGATCCGGCACTGCGCGATGTCGCGTTGTTGCAGTCGGTGCTCGTTGTTATCGAAACCGAAGAGCCGACAAGTCTCGCTACGCGGCTCAATGCCCTGACCGTCGAAACGAACCCCTGGCGCCACGCAGCATTCGAGTTGTTGGCGGTGTTGGCGCATCGAACCGGCGACACGGGCAAGGCCACCGAGGTTTTCTTGCGCCTCGCCGACGATCCCGCGACCCCGCCGGGTATTCGTGCGCGCGCGGCCGAAATGTTGGCGGGCCTCGGCGGGTGATAATTTTTTCCGGTCACCGTGCGATTTTGGCTCTGATGGTGGCAGGCTTGCTCGCTGGCGCCTGCGATTCGGACCTGCTCGCCGCGCGCAAGGCGCCGCCGTTGCCGGGCCAGCGGATCAGCATCATGAGCCAACAGCAGTCGATCGAGCCCGACCGGGGCTTGGCCGATTTAGCCGTGCGCCTGCCGCCCGCGACAACAAATATCGAATGGCCCCAAGCGGGCGGGCCGCCCAACCACCTCGTCCAGCACCTCGCGATCGGCTCGGCCCCCCGCGAAATTTGGCGCGCCGAAATTGGTGAGGGCGTTAGCGACGAAAGCCGGCTGACGGCTTCGCCCGTCATCGGTGGTGGCCGGATTTTTACAATGGACGCCGAAACCACTGTCAGTGCCTTCGAAGCCAATACCGGCCGTCGCTTGTGGACCTTCGACGTTACACCGCGCAACCATGGCACCGGCGGGCAAGGCGGCGGCGTTGCCTTTGACGGCGGCCGGGTCTACGTGGCGACCGGCTACGCCCAAGTATTGGTGCTGGACGCGGTAAGTGGCAAAGAAATCTGGCGTCAGCCGGTCAGCGCCCCGGTGCGGACGGCGCCGACGGTCAGCGGCGGTCGCGTCTTCGCCGTGAGCATCGATAATCAACTCCATACCTTCGATGTCGGCAACGGGCGAAAGCAATGGACACACACAGGAATCGTTGAGGTGGCCGGAGTCTTCGGCGGGGCGAGCCCCGCCGTGGAAGGCGGCATCGTTGTGGTTGCCTATTCCTCGGGCGAGATTTTTGCCCTCCGCGTCGAAAATGGCCGCGTTCTTTGGTCGGATTCCCTCGCCGGCGACCGCAGGGCCAACGCCGCCGCGTCATTCTCAAATATTCGCGCCCATCCGGTGATCGACCGTGATCTGGTCCTTGCTATCAGCCATGGCGGCCGAATGGCAGCAATTAGCCTGCGAACCGGAAACCGCATTTGGGACCATACACTCGCCGGTATCCAAACGCCGTGGATGGCGGGGGATTTCATTTTCGTCGTGGGCGTCGACGGCGAACTGGTTTGTCTGACGCGTCGCGAAGGGCGGGTGCGCTGGGTGACTCAGTTGCGTCGCTACCGCGATGAGAACAACAAAAGCAGCCGCATCATTTGGACGGGGCCGTTGTTGATGGGCGGGCGGCTTCTGTTGACCAACTCGCTCGGTGAGGCCGTGTGGGTGGCTCCGGAAAGCGGTGCTATTGTCGGCAGGCAGGCGTTGCCCGATGCCACGATGGTGTCGCCGGTGGCCGCCAACGGCACGCTTTACGTGATCACGGACAACGCGGATCTGGTTGCCCTGCGTTAGACTTGGCGCCGCCCTGCGCGCCTCTGTCTTTCGGAATTAAAGGAATTCATGGCTTTCGTCGTCGCCATTGTCGGCCGGCCGAATGTCGGAAAATCGACGTTGTTCAATCGCCTCGTTGGGCGCCGCACGGCTTTGGTGGACGACACGCCGGGGCTGACGCGCGATCGCCGCGAAGGCCAGGCGCAGCTCGGCGATT
The DNA here is from genome assembly GCA_945892765.1 of Asaia bogorensis. Taxonomy (GTDB): domain Bacteria; phylum Pseudomonadota; class Alphaproteobacteria; order CACIAM-22H2; family CACIAM-22H2; genus SHVT01. The sequence goes on along the minus strand of CAMDDQ010000003.1, from coordinate 10,825 downwards.
TGACCTTCACCGTCGTCGACACCGGCGGTCTGGAGGAAGCGCCACCAGACAGCCTGGCTTCCAAGATGCGGGGTCAGACCGAATACGCCGTCGATACCGCTGACCTCACCTTGTTTGTCATCGATGCGCGCGCTGGCGTCACGCCGGTCGATCGGCATTTCGCGCAGTGGCTTCGCAAACGAGGCCATCCTGTGATGCTCCTGGCCAATAAATGCGAGTCGGTCAAGGCCGTCGCGACCGGTGTGGCGGAGGGCCACGGACTGGGCTTCGGCGAGCCAATCGCTATCTCGGCCGAACATGGTGACGGCCTGGCTTATCTGCACGCCGCCCTCGTCGAAAAAATCGGGCGCGCGGCGTTCGAGGACACTGAAGAAAGTGTCGCGAACCGCCCGCTCAGGCTTGCGGTGGTCGGTCGTCCCAATGTCGGCAAATCGACCTTGATCAATCGTCTGGTCGGCGAAGACAGAGTGCTGGTCGGGCCGGAGCCCGGCATCACACGCGACGCCATCGATATCGAATGGACATTTGGCGACAGGCGCGTGCGGCTGGTCGACACGGCCGGCCTTCGGCGTCAGGCGCGAATTGAAGACCGGCTTGAGAAGCTTTCGACCGGCGACACCATCCGGGCCATCGGCCGCGCCGAAGTCGTGGCACTGGTCCTCGACGGTGAAACCATGCTCGAGAAGCAGGATTTGACCATCGCGGGAATGGCAATCGAGGAAGGTCGAGCCTTGGTTATCGTGGTCAACAAGTGGGACATCGTCGCCGATCGCGACGCGGCGCTGCGCCGGCTCCGCGACCGCCTGGAGACGTCGCTGACGCAGGTTAGAGGCATTCCCTTCGTGACGCTCTCGGCGCTGACCGGCGAAAAGGTGGACCGTTTCATGACCACGGTCCTGCAGATACACGAAGTCTGGTCGCGGAGGCTGCCGACACCCTCGCTCAATCGCTGGCTCGGGGAGGCGACGTCCGCAAATCCGCCGCCGATTGTCGAGGGGCTGCGGCCGCGGCTTCGGTTCATGACCCAGGTATCGACACGGCCCCCCGGTTTCGCCTTATTTGCCGCCAAAGCCAAGAAGCTGCCCGAGAGCTATTTGCGTTATCTCACGAACTCGCTTCGGGACGTATTCGATCTACCCGGCGTTCCGGTTCGCTGGTTCCTGCGCGCCGGCAACAATCCTTATGTGAAGAATCAATAGGCGCGCAATACCGTGCCGTGGCGCGTGCAGTCGGGCGCGGCCAAATCGACGAACAGGCCGGCGACGTTTTCCGGCGGGGGATGTCTGGTCGGGTCCTCGCCCGGGAAGGCATGCGCGCGCATCGCCGTGCGCACGCCCCCGGGGTCGATCAAATTGACGCGCACACGGGTGCGCGCAACTTCGCCAGCATAGACCTTTGCCATCATCTCTAATGCGGCCTTGCTGGCAGCGTACGCACCCCAATACGGAAACACCGTCTCCGCCGCGCCGGAAGTGACAAAAATGGCGCGGCCGGCGTCCGAGGCACGCAAGGCCCGATCGAACGACCGAATCAACCGCCAATTTGCCGTGAGGTTGACGTCCATCACCCTCTGCCAGGTTTCAATATCCTGATCCGCCACGGGGCCGAGGACGCCGAGAACACCAGCGTTACCGACGATGACATCGACGCGCCGAAAACGCTCGGCCAATGCCGGCGCCAACTGTTCGATACGGTCGGGTTCGGCTAGGTCGAATGGCACAAGCGTGGCGGTCCCGCCGGCGCTGCGAACGCGGTCATCGGTCTCCTCGAGGCCACCGACTGTGCGCGCGACGAGCACGCAGTGTGCTCCCTCACGGGCGAAGCGAACGGCGACCGCCGCGCCTATGCCGCGGGAGGCGCCGGTAATGAGGGCGACGCGGCCAACGAGTCGGCCCGAGGGCCTCGCGTCGACGGTCACGGTCGCAGCGAACCGGCTTCGCGCAGGATCACGCGACTTCCAAAAGTGAGAGCTGGGTGGGGCCGCCATCGCCGTCATGATCGGTCAGGGGCGTCGGGTAGTCACCGGTGAAGCACGCGTCGCAATATTGGGGCGCCGCGGAATTGCGGCCCGTCGCTCCCATCGCACGATAGAGGCCGTCGATCGACACAAAAGCCAAGCTATCGACGCCAATGAAACGCGCCATATCGGCGAGGTCGTAGTGAAACGCGAGAAGCTTTTCGCGCCGCGGCGTGTCGATGCCATAGAAACACGAATGGGTCGTGGGCGGACTCGACACGCGCATGTGAACTTCGCGTGCGCCGGCCTGACGAACCATTTCAACGATCTTCTTCGATGTCGTGCCGCGTACGATGCTGTCGTCGACGAGGATGACACGTTTGCCCACGATTTGGGCGCGATTGGCATTGTGTTTTAGTCTGACACCGAGGTGGCGGATGTGGTCGTTCGGCTCGATAAATGTGCGACCGACATAGTGGTTGCGGATGATGCCGAGTTCGAACGGAATCTTGGACTCCTCGGCATAACCGATCGCCGCGGGCACCCCGGAATCGGGAACCGGAATGACCATGTCGGCATCGACCGGGCTCTCGCGCGCGATTTCGGCGCCGATGCGTTTGCGTGTCTCATAGACGCTGATGCCGCCCACAACGCTGTCGGGCCGCGAGAAATAGATGAACTCGAACACGCAAGAACGTTGCGACGTCGACGGCAGGGCGCGGATGCTTCGCATACCGCTGCGATCGAGCACGACCATCTCGCCGGGTTCGACATCGCGAATTTGGGTGGCGCCGATGATGTCGAGGGCGCAGGTCTCAGACGTGAGAACCGTTGCATCTTCCAGGCGCCCGATGACAAGTGGACGTACGCCCAAGGGATCCCGAACGCCGATAACCATGTCGTTGGCGAGCGCGACCAGGGAATAGGCGCCTTCAACCTGGCGCAGAGCGCCAACCAGGCGATCGACGACGTTGCTTTCCGGTCCGATCGCCATCAAATGGTTAATGACCTCGGTGTCGGTCGTCGATTGGAACAGGCAGCCCTGCTTGACCAGCCGCCGCCGCACGGTGGCTGCGTTGGTCAGGTTGCCGTTATGGGCGATGGCGAAGCCGCCCTCGTTGAATTCGGCGAAAAGCGGCTGGACATTGCGCAGGACAGTTTCGCCGGTGGTCGAATAACGGACATGACCGATCGACGCGTGACCCGGCAGCTTGGCCATGATCGACTCGGTTCCGAAGTTGTCCGCGACATGTCCCAATCCACGATGGCTGTGGAAACGGGCGCCGTCATAAGTGACGATCCCCGCGGCCTCTTGTCCGCGGTGCTGAAGCGCGTGCAGGCCAAGTGCGGTATGGGCTGCAGCATCCTTGGCACCGTGGATGCCAAACAGGCCGCATTCCTCGCGTAGTTTGTCGTCATCGAAGGGATGGGTTGTGAGCATCGACATCGCCCTCGTTTCAACCGTCCGGTTTGCCGGGCAGCGTCTGGATTAGACGGTCCAATCCCTTGCGCTCTTCAACCTTATATCCCGGATCGTCACGCGCCGCAGGTCCTTTCGGCAAGGGATTGGCAAGGCTATTGAACGCCCTTTCGTCGCCGCCGCCCGCGGAGACCGCCCCGCCTGCCGCGGCGGTGCCGCTGCGGAACTCGCGCGGCACCAGCGTCATGAGCATTTCAGCGCCGCTTTCGATAAGCCGGGCCGAACGGGCGCCGACGAGCCAATGCGGATATTCGTCCTGCGGGGTCACCAAGACGATCCCAAGATAGGCCAGACAGACCAGCACGGCGCCGCGCGCCAGCCCGAAGACAAAGCCAAGGCTGCGGTCAAGTGCGCTCAAACGGCTGTCGCGGACCCGCCGGGCAAGTGCTTGGCTGATGAGAGAAAGGACCACCAGCGTGACCAGAAAAATCGTGGCTCCGGTGACGATATCGGCAAGCAGGGCATTTTCGATCCATGCCCTGGCTTCTGGACGAGCACGCGGAAAGCCATGCAGTGTGGTGAGCGCGGCACCCACCCAACCCGCCACCGAAAAGACCTCGGTCACCAGACCCCGTACCAGGGCAAGCAACCCCGATATCAGGATAATGGCGACAACGCCGAAGTCGGTCAGGTTGATGGCAATGCCGCTCATGATTCACGCGCCGGTGCGGGTTCGGGTGCAGATCGTGCCGCGCGACGAGGCGGGGTTGGGTCCAACACGCGGATCAGATCGTTGAGGTCCCTGAGTCCGCGCATGGATATGGCTCCGCCCAATTCGGCGCCTTGATCGTGCCGCCGAGCCGGAATCAGGGCGCGCGTGAAACCGAGCTTCGCGGCTTCCTTGAGTCGCGGCTCCGTTTGCCCCACGGCGCGGACCTCGCCGGACAACCCGATTTCTCCGAAAGCGACCGTATCCGCGGCAACCGCCCGATCGAGCAGCGACGAAATCAGGGCCGCCGCGACGGCGAGGTCTGCCGCCGGTTCGGCGATACGCAGCCCGCCCGCGACGTTCAGAAATACGTCACGACCGCCAAAGGCGAGGCCACAGCGGGTTTCAATCACGGCCAGAATCATGGCGAGCCGCGCCGAGTCCCAGCCCACGACCGCCCGTCGCGCGGTGCCATAGCCGGCGGGCGCGGTGAGGGCTTGGATTTCAACGAGGACCGGCCGCGTGCCCTCCATACCGGCGAAAACGACACTGCCGCTCGATTCGCGGCTACGTTCGGCAAGAAATAGAGCCGATGGATTGGCGACCTCCAGCAGGCCGCGCCCGGTCATCTGAAAGACGCCGATCTCGTCGGTCGGCCCGAAGCGGTTCTTGACGCCGCGCAGGATGCGGAACTGGTGTCCCCGATCGCCCTCGAAATACAGCACGGTATCGACCATGTGTTCGAGCACGCGCGGGCCGGCGATCGTGCCTTCCTTGGTAACATGGCCAACAATAAAGACGATCGCGCCGCGCCGCTTGGCAACCCGAATGAGCTCTTGTGCACATGCGCGCACCTGGCCGACCGTGCCGGGGGCGGTATCCAAATTGTCGATATACATCGTTTGGATCGAATCGATGACAAGGGCATCGGGACTATCCGCCGAGTCAAAGCTTGCCAAAATGTCGCGCAGGCTGGTGGCCGACGCCAGCTCGATCCGCGATCCGACCAGCCCCAAACGAGCGGCGCGCAGGCGAACCTGATCGATCGCTTCTTCCCCGGAAACATAGGCGGTGCGAATCCCAGGCGTATTTCCATTTCCAGCCAGACCCGCCGCGACCTGCAACAACAACGTCGATTTGCCGATTCCCGGGTCTCCGGCGATCAACACGGCCGATCCGGGGACCAAGCCGCCGCCGCAGACACGGTCGAATTCGGCGTTCCCGGTGACGCGGCGCGCAGGTGTTTCCACGGCGTCGGCCAATCCGGAAAAAACGAGCGGGCGCCCCCCGCCCGTTGACATTCCTCGGGGTATTGTTTCGCGGGAAGTCTCCTCGACAATGCTATTCCAGGCGTCGCAGGCGTCGCATTTGCCGCTCCATTTTCGGTGGCTCGCCCCACATTCCTGACAAACGAACAGGGGTTGGGCGCGCGGCATCAGGCGCGCACTTCCATCTTGATGGGCCCTTCGGCGCGGCCGTGGATGAACTGATCCACATAGGCGTTGTCGACATGATCGATCGCCGCGACCGGTCCGGCCCAGATGATGCGCCCGGCATGGAGCATGGCGATGCGATGGGCGATCTTGCGCGCCGAAGCCATGTCATGGGTAATCGACAGAGCCGTGGCGCCAAGTTCCTTGACGCTCTTCACCGCCAGGTCGTTGATCGCGTCGCTCATGATGGGGTCCAATCCGGTCGTTGGTTCGTCGAAGAAAATGACTTCCGGATTCGTGGCGATGGCGCGGGCCAGCCCGACGCGCTTCTTCATGCCGCCGGAAAGCTCCGCCGGCGAGAGAACGGCAACTTCTTTCCCCAATCCAACCGCGGCCAGCTTCTCTTCCGCGATCTTGCGTGCCTGGGCGCGGCCCATGCCTTCGGCCTGAATCAGCCCAAAAGCGACATTTTCCCAGACGCTAAGGCTGTCGAACAGGGCGGCTCCCTGAAACAGCATACCGATCTTTCGACTTACCCGTTCTCGCACCGCGCGCCGGGCGCCGACGACTTCCTCGCCATCGACCTGGATGCTTCCCGCATCCGGCGCGAGCAAACCCAGGATGCATTTCAGCATCACCGATTTCCCCGTGCCCGATCCGCCGATGATGACGACCGATTCGCGATAGCCGATGTCGAGGTCGACACCGTTCAGCACGACTTTCTTGCCGAATCGTTTGACCAGTCCGCGAATGCGAATCTTCGGGCGGTTCTCTGTCATTTCGCAAAGAAGATTTCGGTGATCGCATAGTTGAAAACAAGGATAAGAATCGATGCGGAGACCACCGCGTCGGTCGTGGCGGCGCCGACTCCCTGAGCGCCGCCACGCGAATGATAGCCGTGGTAGCAGCCCATGAGCGAGATGATGAAGCCGAAGACGCCGGCCTTGACCAGGCCCGAGATCACGTCCATCGCCTCTAGAAACTCTTCAGTGCGCTTCAGATAGGTCGCCGGATTGAAGCCGAGTTTGTAGACGCCCACTAGATAGCCGCCGAAAACGCCGATGATGTCGGCGACGAGGACAAGCAGGGGGAGCATGGTAAGCCCAGCGATCAACCGGGGTGCGACCAGATATTTGAACGGATCGGTTGACAGCGTGGAGAGTGCATCGATCTGCTCGGTCACGCGCATAGTACCGATTTCCGCCGCCATCGACGCACCGATGCGGCCGGCAACCATCAATCCCGCGATGACCGGACCCAGTTCACGGGTCACCGACAGCACGACGACCGTCGCCACCGCGCCCTCGGCCGAAAATCGCGCGAAACCGGTGTAGCTCTGCAGAGCGAGCACCATGCCCGTGAACAGCGCGGTCAGCCCGACGACGGGAAGGGAGAAATAGCCGATCTCCAGCATCTGCCGGCCAACATGGGCCAGGTAGTACGGGGGGGCGGCGCAGTGGAAGAGGGCGGTGCCGGTGAACTGCGTGACCCGCCCGATGGCTTGGAGAAAATGCAGGAAGATACGGCCGACCGCCGCGAGAAAACCCATGTTTTCAGCCGCCCTCGTAGACGCGCGCCAAACGCGGGCCAAGGCGGGTCAGCAATTCATAGGCGATCGTGCCGGCTTTGGCGGCGACGTCGTCGACCGGATTGTGCGGGCCGATCAGGTCGACGAATTCTCCGGGTTGGCAGGCCGCGAGCGGGGCCGCCGTGACATCGAGGGTTGTCAGATCCATCGAAATGCGCCCGACAACCGGTACCCGAACATTGCCAATATGGCCGCTGCCTTGATTGCTAAGGGCACGGAAATAACCGTCGGCGTAGCCAACCGAAATCGTGGCGATGCGGGCGGTACCGTTTAGGCGATGGGTTGCACCATAACCAACGGTCCGGGGGCTGTCAATGTCACGGACTTGGACGATTTTTCCTTTTAATTGAATAACTTGACGCATGGGGTTGGGTGCATTTGGGGTCGGGTTAATACCATAAAGTGCCGCCCCGGGTCTGACGAGATCGAAATGAAAATCGCCGCCCAGGAAGATGCCGGACGAGTTGGCGAGGCTCGCTTGAACCGGCGCCAGCCGGTCGAGCACCCGCACAAACGCCAACCGTTGGGTTTGGTTCATCGAATGAGCGGCGTCCTCTGAACAAGCCAGGTGGCTAATCAGGAGTTGGGGGCCAACGCGCTCGAAAGCACCGGACGCAATCATCGGTTCTATATCAGCCGCCGACAGGCCCAGCCTCGTCATCCCGGTATCGACATGGATGGCGCTTGGCGACGGCTTTGCCGCCGTGGCCCGCATCCAAGCCTCAATCTGACCGCGATGGTTGAGAACGGGAATAAGCCCGTGCGCCGCCGCCTCCGCGGCATCGTCGGAGCCGACGCCGTCCAACACGAATATTCGCCTAGCCGGCAGATATTGGCGAAGCTCGATTCCCTCATCGACCGACGCGACGAAGAAATCTTCGCAACCGGCGCCGGCTAGGGCAACCGCAATTTTTTCGGCACCGAGCCCATAAGCATCTGCCTTCACAACCGCGCCGCAACGCGCGCCGGAAAGGCGGCTTACCAGCAGGCGATAATTGGCGACAAGCGCGTCGAGATCGATATGGAGGACGGACCGCGTGGCCTCAGAAGGGAGCATCATCTCCCTGCATCGGCGTCGCTAGGTTGTCAAATTTCGTGAATGTACCGTCGAACAACAGCTTCACCGCTCCAATCGGACCATGACGCTGTTTGGCGATGATCACTTCGGCGATGTTACGGATTTTCTCGCCGCGCTCCGCCCATTTTTCAATGCGATCGTTGAAACGATCGTCGTTTTCGTCTGGCCGGCGGGTCGGCTCGGCCCGCTCGTGATAATATTGCTCCCGATAGACGAACATCACGACATCGGCGTCTTGCTCAATGGTGCCCGATTCGCGCAAATCGGCGAGCTGAGGCCGTTTGTCTTCGCGTTGTTCGACAGCACGCGAAAGCTGGGAAAGGGCGACGACGGGGACGTGGAGTTCCTTGGCCAACGCCTTCAATCCGCGCGTGATGTCGGACACTTCCTGGACTCGGTTTTCAGGCTTCGAACCGTGCGACGGTCGCAAGAGCTGCAAATAGTCGATGACGATCAAGCCGAGACCATGTTGGCGTTTCAAACGGCGCGCACGTGTGCGTACCGCGGAAATCGTCAGGGCCGGCGTGTCATCGATATAGAGCGGGATTCGCGCCAATTGTTGGCTGGCTTCGATGAAGCGGGGGAAATCTTCCTTGCGTACCTCTCCGCGCCGTATCTTGTCGGAAGGAACCTGAGTTTCCTCGGCCAAAAGGCGGGTGGCAAGCTGTTCGGCCGACATTTCCAATGAAAAGAAGGCGACCTTGGCGCCGTCGACGACCTTGATGCCACCGGCACCGTCGGGTGTCTCGCGATACGCGCAGGCAGCCTTGAAGGCGATCTTTGTCGCCAGAGCGGTCTTGCCCATCGATGGCCGTCCGGCCAAGACGATCAAATCGGAAGGATGAAGACCACCAAGCTTCTTGTCGAGATCGACGAGTCCGGTCGAGACTCCGGTGACGTGGCTATCGCGCTTGTAAGCGGCCTCGGCGATGGTGATGGCGGCCGCGAGTGCCCGTGAAAAATCCTGGAAACCGCCTTCAAATTGTCCGGTGGAGGCCAGATCGTAAAGCAGCTGCTCGGCCATTTCGATCTGATCGATCGCGCGGCTGTCTGAATCCGGCGCGTAGGCCCGGTTGACGAGGTCCTCGCCCAGCGCGATCAGTTCCCGCCGCAGGTAGAGATCATGGACCAGCCGGCCGTAATTCTCGGTGTTGATGATACTGGGAACCGCAGCCGCCAGCCGGGCGACATATTGCAGGCCGCCGATCGCGTTGAGAGCGCCATCCTGATCGAGATAGGTCTTGAGCGTGATCGGGTTGGCGATCTGGCCACGGTCGATGATGCGGGCGATGGCCTCGAACACGCGCCGATGGGCGTCATCGGCGAAATGCTCGGGCCGCAGGAATTCCGCGACCTTCTCGAACGCACGATTGTTTGAAAGGATGGCCCCGAGAAGAGCCATTTCCGCTTCGGCGTTGTGGGGAGGAAGGCGTTCGGTCGTTACGTCGTCGTTGCGACGGGCGACGGAAAGAATCACACTTTTTGATGCAGTCTCCATGATTCGAACATTAGCAGGATCGCGCCCGAGGCGTTGTGACAAGCTATCGGTGCATAGAGTGAAACATGGGGATAGTTCACGCCGCGAGGTTAGCGGCGGATGTTTGAGTGCGCTCCCAATCGACGATGTAGTCTCGGGTCAGAGGAGCGGTGTCCTGCCGCCGCGCGAGCTGCATCTGGAAGACCATTTGCCCCTGCCGCCGGAAGGCAAGCTCGCTTCCGGTCAGGTAAAGTTCCCACATGCGGCAAAATCGTTCGTCATAGAGCTTGCGCGCCTCGTTGCGCCTGGCGGCGAATCGCCGCCGCCATTCCCGGAGAGTCTCGGCATAGTGAAAGCGTAGAATTTCGATGTCGGTCATGAACAGCCCGGACCGCTCCACGGCCGCCGTCACTTCGGATAGCGCGGGCGAATAGCCGCCCGGGAAGATGTACTTGCGAATCCAAGGATTGGTGAACCCCGGTCCGTCGCTGCGACCGATCGAATGCAAGAGCGCGATGCCGTCCTCGGTCAGCATTTCGCGGATCTTGGCAAAGAATTCGGCATAATGAGCGACGCCAACATGTTCGAACATGCCGACAGAAACGATTCGGTCGAACGTGCCCGTCTGCTCTCGATAGTCCCGAAGATGGAAACGCACCTGATTTCCCATGCCCGCTTCACGGGCGCAGCGATTCGACTCGGCCTCCTGTTCGCTGGAAAGCGTGATGCCGGTGACCTCCACGTTCGCTTCCCGCGCCAGATATAGGCTCAACCCGCCCCAACCGGAGCCGATATCGAGAACCCTTAGCCGCGGTCGCAGCGCCAGCTTGGCCGCGATGTGTCGCTTCTTGTTTGCTTGGGCAACCTCAAGGCTGTCACTTGCAGAGATGAAATAGGCGCAGGAATACTGACGATCGGCGTCAAGGAACAGGTCGTAAAGTTTGCCGGACAGATCGTAGTGGTGCGCGGCGTTTGCGCGGGCCCTGGCGGCGGGATTGTATTGCTGAAATACCCGGAACGCATGGTCCGAAGTCCCGGTAGAGCCGCATGGCCCATGGCGCCTGCACCGCAGCGAGATTGGACATGATCAGATCGACGAAGTCGTAAAGGCTGCCGTGCTCAACCGTGAGATGTCCGTCCATATAGGCCTCGCCCACATGGAG
>CAMDDQ010000002.1 GCA_945892765.1 Asaia bogorensis | reverse complement strand
CGAAACGGCGCCACTCGACCATCGGCTATGTCAGTCCAATGGAGTTCGAAATGAAGGCTGAATTAGCTTAACCTAGTGTCCACGAAACCGGCAGCAGGCCAACCCACCAAACAGACTTGCGTGCGACCGCGAGGCTAACATGGCAGTATCGCCTGGTCATGTGGACCCGCCAGATCGCCGCCACTCTTAGTTCGCGTCGGACGATCGTCGGGGTTGCGGTCGGATTGGCGCTCGCCTCAGCCGCGCATGGCCAGCAGCCCGGAGACAGATTCCGCATCGATCCGCGGGACCTGCCACCGCCCTTTTCCACCCCAAGCGTCGCCAATCCGCCGGTCGCGGTGTCGCGCCCCGGCGGCGCCGGCTTGAACCTGCCGCCGGGGTTTTCGGCGACGATCTTCGCCGATCGCCTCGGTCATGCGCGCTGGATCGAGACCGCACCCAACGGCGATGTCTTTCTCGCCCAGCCAGACAATGGCGTCGTCACCCTGCTGCGCGACAGCGATGGGGATGGGCGGGCCGACATCAATGTTCCCTTCGTGCAGGGATTACGCCAGCCGCACGGACTTGCCGTGCGCCAGGGTTATCTCTACGTCGCCGATGTCGATCGCGTCTGGCGCATTCCGTATCGCCCTGGCGAGACCAGACCCGCCGGTCCGCGCGAGGCGGTGACGCCCGCGGGGGCCCTTGGCGATGGCGGCGGTCATTGGACACGGAACCTTGCCTTCAGCCCGGACGGGAGCCGCTTCTATGTCGCCATCGGCTCACGCGGCAATTTGGGGGAAGAAAGCGAACCCCGCGCGACCGTGCAGGAATTCCGGTCCGACGGCAGCAACCAGCGCACCTTCGCGAGCGGCCTGCGCAACCCCGTGGGCATTGCGTTCCGTCCGGGGTCCGCCGACCTCTACGTCGTCGTCAATGAACGTGACGGTCTGGGCGACGGTTTGGTTCCGGACTATCTCACGCGGATTGAGAATGGCGGCTTCTACGGGTGGCCTTATGCCTATATCGGACGCAATCCGCAGCCTCGACTTGCCGAAAGACGCCCGGATCTCGTTGCACGCAGCCTGGTTCCCGATGTGCTGTTCCAGAGCCACTCGGCCCCGCTGGGCCTAGCGTTTTACGCTGGGACGCAGTTCCCCGACGATTATCGCGGCGACGCGTTCGTTGCCTTTCACGGTTCCTGGAATGCAAGCCAGACGACCGGCTACATGATTGTTCGCGTGCCCTTCACGAATGGACGCCCCTCCGGCCACTACGAGGCTTTCGCCACCGGCTTTGCCACACAGGGCCCCGGCCGTGCTCGGGTTTGGGGCCGCCCGGTTGGCCTCGCGATCGCCGACGATGGCAGCCTGCTCGCCGCCGACGATGTCGGCAATGTCGTCTGGCGCATTCAATACCGCCGTTAACCGATCGTTAGTCACGGGCGCATACAACAGGGCGACGGCAATGACACGCGAGCGCCCGGATGCAAATCCCACCCAGCTTTTCCGTCTTGGAAGCACTTTCGCGACACGTCGCCCCCGCCAATGGCGGGGCGCCGCGCCCGGCGCCGGTCAAACCGCAACCACCCACGACGGCTGCCGCGCGAACGCAACCGCTGACGGCGACCAATGCTCGTCTAGCGGTCGCCGCCCAGCCCCAACCGGGGGCCAATAAACCGGTCGCGATTTCCCATCTGCCTACGGTCCCGCGCGGGAGCCTGCTGAACATTCTCGTCTGAATCTGAGGGATGGACGGCTCGGGCAACGCTAAAACGTTGTTGCCCAAAAAAGGAAGTCGGCGACCCAGAGGGCCGCCGACTGAAGCAGGCCGGGGGCAAACCGCGCCCGGACGCGATGGAGTCTTCAAACGGCCGCTAGGCCGATGAAGACTCCAACCAACTACTTCTTTTTTGCAGTCTTTTTTGCGGCGGGCTTCTTCGCCACGGTCTTCTTCGCCGGTTTCTTTGCAGCAGCCTTCTTCACTGGCATGTCATTGACCTCCTATTGGTCACACTAAGGACCGGGTCGGCCGAGGGTGGTGGCTGTCGGTACCGCGGAGCTTTTTCGCGGACTTGATCATCGCATGATGATCGGGCCACCCCTCGACCACTGCACACAACGCGCAACCGGTCCTAAGCGGCAGAAGATCATGGCAATTCAACCCCCTGTCAAGAAAATTCAATATCCTGTGGGTCGAGTTTGCAAATCATCCAAATATTGCGTATGCCCCCAATGGTTGCGTACGTGAAATTTGTTAGCACACGCCGTGGTATGACACTTCCACACAACAACGCTGGTAACTGCACAAACTGAGCGATAGCGGAGAGATCGTCATACATCTTGCGGTTGCAGCGGTTCCGACAACAGCCCCCCTGCAAATTCCACCGCATCGAACTGCCGAAAATCTTTCGCGCCTTCGCCGACGCCGATGGCACGCACGGGAAGCGAAAATTTTTCGGCCAACGCGACCAAGATGCCGCCGCGCGCGGAGCCATCGAGCTTCGTCAAAACGAGTCCGCTGACATCGACCATGGTGCGAAATGTCTCGACTTGAGCCAAGGCATTTTGGCCGATGGTTGCGTCGAGGATCAGCAGACATTCATGCGGCGCGGTTGGGTCGGCCTTGCGCAGAGCGCGTACGATCTTTTGCAATTCGGCCATGAGGCCGGCCTTGTTGTGAAGACGCCCGGCGGTGTCGATGAGGAGGAGGTCGGCGTCACGGCGACGCGCTTCTTCGAGAGCGTCATAAGCAAGGGACGCGGGATCGCCGCCTTCGGGGCCAACGATCACCGGACAGCCGACACGATCGCCCCACAGCCGCAACTGGCTGACGGCGGCAGCGCGGAAAGTGTCGCCGGCTGCCAGGACGACTTGCTTGCCATCGGCGCCGAACAGGCTGGCGAGTTTGCCGACGGTCGTGGTCTTGCCGCCGCCATTGGCGCCGACGACGAGCACGACGAAGGGCCGGCGCGCGGGGTCGAGAACAAGGGGACGGGCCGCGGGCGCAAGACGGGTTGCGATTTCGCCGGCCAGTGCGGCGCGAACGTCGTCGGCCGTAACACCGCGGTCGAACCTGCGCGCCTTCAAGGCGGCAACCAGCGCCGCCGCCGTGCGCGGACCCAGATCGGCGCCGACGAGCAACTCCTCCAACCGCTCGAGAGTGGCCTCATCGAGTTTGCCACTGGTGAGCGCGGAGGCGATGCCTTCGACCAAACGCGAGGACGAGCGGCTCAACCCGGTTTTGAGCCGGCCCAACCAGCCGCGGCCCTCGGCGGTCGTTTCGGTCATGCCGAGATCACGCCAAGACGCGGGCGCGCAGCTCTTCGCCTTCGACGGCCTCTAGGCGAGCCTTAACCAAGGCGCCGAGGTGCGACTCGCGATCGACGCGGACCGGCGCAAAATGTTCGGTGCGCCCGAACGACCCATCCTCGACCAGCACATCGGCGGTTGCGCCAACGAGGCCGGCGAGAAATCGCCGTCTCAACACGACGCCCTGCTCCCGCAATTGGGCGGCACGTTCGCGCCGCAGCGCCACGGGAAGCTGCGGCATCCGCGCGGCCGGCGTTCCCACTCGCGGCGAAAAGGGAAAGACATGCAGGAAGGCGATGCCGCATTCGTCGAGCAACGATCGCGTCCCCGCCGCCATCTCCTCGGTTTCGGTCGGAAAGCCAGCGATGAGATCGGCGCCGAAGGCGATATCGGGACGCACCTCGCGTAGGCGCTCGCACAACCGAACGACATCGGCGCGGCTGTGCCGGCGTTTCATGCGCTTGAGGATGAGATCGTCGCCGGATTGAAGGCTGAGATGGAGATGGGGCATCAGCCGGCCTTCTTCGGCGAACAGACGAAACAGATCGTCATCTACTTCGGCGGGATCGACCGAGGAGAGCCGCAGACGAGCCAGCCCCGGAACCGCATCGAGCAAGCCGCGAATCATGCCGCCAAGTTGCGGGCGCTCCGGCAGATCGCCGCCATAGGAGGTAAGATCGACGCCGGTGAGAACGATCTCGCGATAACCGGCCGCGACCAGCGCCTTCAGTTCTTCTTCTATGCGCGAAGTCGGCACGCTGCGGCTGGGACCACGTCCGTAAGGAATGATGCAGAAGGTGCATCGATGGTCGCAGCCGTTCTGCACTTGAACGAAGGCGCGGACGCGTTCACGAAAACCAGCGGCAAGATGCCCGGCCGTCTCTCGAACCGCCATGATGTCGCCGACGGTCACGCGAGCCTCGGTGTCCGCATAGCGCTCCGGTCGGAATTTCTCGCTATTGCCAAGGACACGGTCGACTTCGGGCATCGCTGCGAAGGCGCCTGGATTGATCTGGGCGGCGCAGCCGGTGACGACGATACAGGCGTTCGGTCGTTCGCGCCGCAGGCGGCGAATCGCCTGCCGTGCTTGCCGCTCGGCCTCCGCCGTGACGGCGCAGGTATTGACGATGACGAGGTCGTCGCGCCCGGCGGTCGCCGCGCGTATGGCTTCTGATTCATAAGCGTTGAGCCGACAGCCGAAAGTGACGATCTCGGGACCGCTCATGACAGCAACGTCCCGTCCATGATTCCGGTGAAGGCGATGGCCGCCGGTCCGATCATCGTGACGTGTCCGTTGGGCAACCACTCGATCGACAGTTCACCGCCATCCACGGCGACCACGGCGCGGCGTTCCGAAAGACCGCGCCGATGGGCGGCGACAATCGCGGCGCAGGCGCCGCTGCCGCAGGCCCGCGTGAGGCCGGCGCCTCGTTCCCACACGCGCAGACGAACCCGGTCGGGGGCTAGAACGGTGGCCACGCCGACATTGGCCCGTTCGGGAAACAGCGCGTTGGTCTCCAACACCGGCCCCAGCGTCGCGAGGTCCACCGCGTCTGCGTCGTCCACGAAGAAAACCATATGTGGGTTCCCCATGCTCACCGCGACCGGGTCTTTCAGGGGACCGAGCGAAATTGGCAGCCTTTGTGTGTCCATGGCGCGCGCCAGCGGAATGTCGCGCCAGTCGGTTCGCGCCGGACCCATATCCACCGCGATCCGTCCACGATCGGCGCGCGCGGCCTCGAGCCGTCCGGCCACGGTCTCGATGTAGGCATGGTCTCGACCCGATTCGGCCATCAAGAGCTGGGCAACGCAGCGCGTGGCGTTGCCGCATGCGGCAACCTCGCCGCCATCGGCGTTGCGAATCCGCATGAACGCGTCGGCCTGCCCATTTCGAGGTTTTTCGATGACGATAAGCTGATCGCAGCCAATTCCGATATGGCGATCGGCGATGTGTCGCGCCACGCGTTCATCCGCAACAAATGGCTCGCCGCGAGCGTCAACGACGACAAAATCGTTGCCGAGCCCATGCATCTTGAGAAAAGCCCGTCCGCTCGTCATTTCGGCTTATAGGGCGGCCGAAGTCCGCAAGTCCATAGGATTCGCCCTTCGCCGCGAGGCCGCCAAATGCCTGTCACGTTGGCTCACTTCCCCGTGACCACCAGAGGAAATCGGCGGGGGCAACGTACATATAAGGGACACAGTCGTTTCGCTGGCCGGTCGACATACAAAATAAGGTGAGCCCATGTACGTACGTATCGCCGCTGCCGCGCTTGGACTCATCGGGTTCGTCGGTGCCACTTGCCTCTCGGGGCCGCAGGTCTCCGGTGCGCCCTTGGTCGTGAAGGTTCTTGGCGCGGCCGGCGCGGCTCCTGCCTTCGTCGAAGCCGCCGAGGCCTTCGCCAAGAAGCAGGATGGGCGCATCGAGATCTCGATCGCCTCAGCGAACGGAGCCCTCCAAGCCGCGGCGGGCGCGGATCTTCTTTTCGACGACGGGGAGACGGCGTTGACTGAAATCGCGGCCGGCTTGCCCGTCGGGTTGGCGCCGCGGCCCGCGATACCGCTCTTCTCGCGGCCGCCCTCCGTTGTCGTCAGGCCGGGCAACCCGGAAAACATTTCCACGGTGCGCGATCTGGCGCGACCCGGCACGAACATCATGGTTGTATCGGGCACCCATGATTGGTTGCAGGCATCCACGCCGGCCGATGCGGCGGATGCAGTTCTGTTAAGCGCACTCCTCGACAATGTTGTCGCCGTCGCCAGGGACCGCAAGGAAGCCGAACAGTTTTGGGCGATGAACACCACGATCGATGTCTGGCTGAATTGGGGCGCCGGAAAGGTCGAGGAGAGCGAATTCGCCGAAATTTCGGGCGGCCTGCCGGAATCGCTGTACCGCCCGACAAGTGTCATGTTCACCGATCTGGGTGAATCCAAGACCTTGGCGCATTCCTTCGTCGCCTTCCTGGCGAGCCAGCAAGGGTCGTCTATCTTCGCCAAATGGGGTTGGCCGTACACCTCGGCTGAATGAGTCGCGCGCCGGCGCAACCGCAACGCTCCCGGCCGAACGGATCTGGGGATGCTTGACGAAGCAGGGCGCGACTTCTAGATTTCGCCCGTCCACGCAGTTTGTGGCGATTCGAACCCCTTGAGGGTCCGCCGGTCCGCGAGTTTCGCGCACCGGCGTGTTGTTGTTTTTGGCAAGGCGGCGCCGCGGCGATGTTTGAATCCTTGACGGGAAAACTCGGTGAAGTCTTCGAACGCTTGCGCAAGCGCGGGGCGTTGTCGGAGGCCGATGTCGACGCCGCGCTGCGCGAAGTGCGCGTTGCCCTGCTTGAAGCCGACGTCGCCCTGTCCGTGGTCAAGGACTTCACCGGGCGTGTTCGCGGCGCCGCTATCGGCCAGGACGTGATCCGGAGCGTTACGCCCGGCCAGATGGTGGTGAAGATCGTCCACGATCAGCTGGTCGAGCTATTGGGCGGCGGTCAGCCGGTCGATGAAGCCGGCATCAATCTGCGCGCGGCCGCTCCCGTGGTCGTCCTCATGGTCGGACTTCAAGGTTCGGGCAAGACGACGACGACCGCCAAGATCGCGCTGCGCCTCAAGACCCGCGAGCGCAAAAAGGTTTTGATGGCCTCGCTCGACACCAGGCGCCCGGCGGCGCAGGAGCAACTCGCCGTTCTGGGAACCCAGGTGGACGTGGCTACGTTGCCGATCGTCATCGGCGAGCAGCCCGAGGCAATCACCCGCCGCGCCTTGGATGCCGCCCGCCGCGAGGGCTGCGATGTACTCCTGCTCGACACCGCCGGCCGCCTGCATATCGACGATGAGTTGATGGCGGAGGCACGCGCCATCGGGGCGATCGCCTCGCCCACCGAGACGCTTTTGGTCGTCGACGCCATGACCGGGCAGGACGCGGTCAATTTGGCGCGGGCCTTCAATGAACAGCTCGGTGTTACCGGCATCGTCATGACCCGTGTCGATGGCGATGCCCGCGGCGGCGCGGCCTTGTCCATGCGCGCGGTCACCGGTCGGCCGATCAAATTGATCGGCACCGGCGAAAAACCCGATGCGCTTGAGATTTTCCAACCCGACCGCATCGCGTCCCGA
This sequence comes from Asaia bogorensis, assembly GCA_945892765.1. Taxonomy (GTDB): domain Bacteria; phylum Pseudomonadota; class Alphaproteobacteria; order CACIAM-22H2; family CACIAM-22H2; genus SHVT01. Next base: position 60,916 of record CAMDDQ010000002.1, on the reverse strand, counting down.
ATCCTTGGCATGGGCGACATCGTTGGCTTGGTCGAACGCGCCGCCGAAACGGTCGAACGCGACGAGGCCGAGAAGATCGCCAGCAAAATGCAAAAAGGCGATTTTGACCTCGACGATATGGCGTCCCAACTGCGCCAAATCCGCCGCATGGGCGGGTTGTCTGGGGTCATGGGCATGCTGCCGAGCATCGGTCAGATCAAACGGAAGCTAGCCGGTGCGAAAGTCGATGAGCATGTCCTGCGGCGCCAGGAGGCGATCATTGGATCGATGACGCGGGGTGAACGCCGCAACGTCAAATTGCTCAACGCGTCGCGCAAGCGTCGCATCGCCGGCGGCTCGGGCACGTCCGTCGAAGACGTCAATCGGTTGATCAAGCAGTACATGGAAATGAGCCGGATCGTGAAACAGGTCGGCCGCATGGGCCAAAAGGGATTGGCGCGCCAAGGCATGGCCGCGCTCATGCGGCGTCATTAGGCCGGGGACCGAACCATGATCGATCACCTATCCGTCGGGGTCGCGAACTTGACGCGCAGCCGCGGCTTTTATGACAAGGTACTGAAGCCGATGGGCTACAAACGCGCGCTCACCTTTCCCCACGCAGTCGGTTACGGCCGCGAGGGCAAGCCGAGTTTCTGGCCCGGCCAGGCGGCCGGGCGCGCAAAACCCAAAGTGATGCCCGGTTTCCACGTTGCTTTTGTGGCCGCCGACCGCAAATCCGTGGATCGTTTCTACAAGGCGGCGATCGCGGCGGGCGCCAAGGACAACGGCAAGCCCGGCCCCCGGCCACGCTACCATGCAGACTACTATGGCGCTTTTGTTATCGATCCCGACGGCCATCACATCGAGGCCGTCTGTCACAAGCCGGAATGATGTCACTCCAACCAGAAATGAGGTCGAGACCGACATGGCCTTGAAAATTCGCATGAGCCGGGCCGGAGCCAAGAAACGGCCGTTCTACCGTATCGTCGTCGCCGATAGCCGTTGCCCAAGGGACGGACGTTTCATCGAAAAGCTCGGCACCTATAACCCGATGGTCGCCGACAACCATCCCGACCGCGTAACGCTGGATGCCGAACGCATCAAATATTGGCTATCGGTCGGCGCCAAGCCGAGCGATCGTGTCGGCCGCTTCCTAGGGAAAGCCGGTCTGGCGCCGATGCCGACCTATGGCGAAAGCCCGAAAAAGAGCGCGCCCCGCAAGAAGACACGCGAGCGCACCGAGGCCGCCGCCGCTACGGCGCCGGCCAGCGGCGCGCCCGCCGCCTAAACGCCGGATCGGACGATGGTCGCAGTGAAGCAGCCTGGAACGCCGACGCAGCCCATCTGCGTCGGTGTGATCGTGGGGCCACACGGCGTGCGCGGCGCCGTGCGTGTCCAGAGCTTCACCTCCGACCCGGCCGCGATCACCGCCTATCAACCCCTTTTCGACGAGTCGGGCTCGCGGCGCTTCGCGTTGAAGAAGCTGGCGGCGGCAAGGGGAGGGCTGGTCGCGGCGATCCGCGGCGTCGAAGACCGCGACGCCGCCGCGGCATTGGCGGGCACGCGGCTGTTTACCTCGCGCGATGCCCTGCCGAAACTGGCCGAGGAGGAATACTACCAAGCCGATCTGATCGGCTTGCGCGCGGAGTCGAGCGACGGCGGCTTTTTGGGAACGGTCAAGGCTGTCCACAACCATGGCGGCGGGCCCTATCTCGAAATCGCCGGCGAAACGTCTGAAATGATGATTCCCTTCGGTCGCCGGACGGTGCCGGTCGTCGATCTGGGCGGAGGACGCGTCGTTGTCGATCCTCCGACGGAAACCGACGATGACCCGGATATCGAACAAGGCGGGCTTCGCCCGCCCCTCCCTGCGAGCGGACGATCCGTCGATCGGGATTGATGGAATGACCGAGACCGCAAGGCTTCCCTGGTCAGCTACGGTGCTGACGTTGTTCCCGGAGATGTTTCCGGGGCCGCTCGGCCATTCCTTGGCCGGCCGCGCCCTGGCCGATGGGCGTTGGGCGTTGGAGGCCGTGGACATTCGCGGCTTCGCCACCGACCGCCATCGCACGGTTGATGATTACCCCTTCGGCGGCGGCCCGGGGATGGTCATGCGTCCCGACGTCATCGACGCCGCGCTTGCTTGGGCGGTCCAGCGCGGCCCGGCGCGGCCCACGATCTGCCTATCGCCGCGCGGCAACCTGCTGGCGCAACGGCGCATCCGCGAGATTGCCGAAGCCCCCGGCGTCGTCATGGTGTGCGGTCGATTCGAGGGCATCGATGAACGGGTCATCGCCGCGCGCGGATTGGAAGAAGTCAGCCTCGGCGACTTCGTGCTGTCTGGCGGCGAACCGGCGGCAATCGCGCTGATCGATGCCTGCGTGCGGCTGTTGCCCGGCGTCATGGGGCAGGAACAATCGCTGGCGGAGGAGAGCTTCGAGCGCGGCCTCCTGGAATATCCGCACTACACCCGGCCACAGATTTGGCAAGAAAGACCCGTGCCCGATGTGTTGGTCTCGGGTCACCATGAGAAAATCCGGGCCTGGCGCCTTAGTCAGGCCGAACAAATAACGCGCGAGCGGCGGCCCGACTTGTGGGCCCGATATGTGGCTGCCCGCGCGTAGTGCATTCGCAGAAAGGACTAACCATGAACGTCATCGAACAACTCGAGAATGAACAGATCGCCAAGCTGACGGCGCAACGCAAAGTGCCGAGCTTCCGACCGGGCGATACGCTCAAGATCAGCGTCAAGGTGGTCGAGGGCACGCGCGAGCGTCTACAGGCGTTCGAGGGCGTGTGTATCGCGCGCCGCAATTCCGGACTCAACTCGTCCTTCACCGTGCGCAAAATCTCGTTCGGCGAGGGTGTTGAACGTGTTTTCCCGCTTTATTCTCCCCGGATCGCCGATATCGAAGTCGTCCGCCACGGCGATGTGCGCCGGGCCAAGCTGTATTACCTGCGCGGCCGGACCGGCAAGAAGGCGCGTATCGCCGAACGTGCGGCGACGGCCTCGGATTTGCCAGAAGCTGAGCTGATTGCGGACGCCACCCCGGTCGCGGCGGAGGCGGCCAAGGCGGACAAATGATCCACGAACCGGCGCGGTGAGGCGGGAGCGACATGTCGAAGCCGCTCACCCTGTTCGACAAGATTTGGAACCACCATGTCGTTGATCGGCAGAAGGACGGTACGTGCCTCATCTACGTCGACCTCCACCTCATTCACGAGGTCACCTCGCCGCAGGCCTTCGAGGGATTGCGTAGCGCCGGGCGGCCGGTGCGCCGCCCGGACCTGACGCTCGCCGTCGCCGATCACAACGTCCCGACAACCGACCGCCGGCTCGGCATAACCGACGAACAATCGCTGCTCCAGGTCGAAACCTTGGGGCAGAACTGCACCGCCTTCGGCATCCGCTATTTCGACATGGGGGATATAAGGCAGGGCATCGTTCATATCGTGGGCCCGGAGCAGGGTTTGACCCAACCGGGCATGACCATCGTCTGCGGCGACAGCCATACGTCCACCCACGGCGCCTTCGGCGCGCTGGCCTTTGGCATCGGCACCTCCGAGGTCGAGCATGTGCTGGCCACGCAAACCCTGATCCAGCGTCCGGCCTCGAACATGCGCGTCACCGTGTCGGGGCGGCGTGGAAAAGGCGTCGCGGCCAAGGATTTGGTCTTGGGGATCATCGGCCAGATCGGAACGGCCGGCGGCACCGGACATGTCATCGAATTTGCCGGAGAGGCGGTGGCCGAGCTGTCGATGGAAGGCCGCATGACCATGTGCAACATGTCCATCGAGGCGGGAGCACGGGCGGGTTTGATCGCTCCGGATGAAAAGACCTTCGCCTATCTTGGCGGGCGTCCGTTGGCGCCGAAGGCCGGGGCCTGGGAAATGGCGCTCGCCTATTGGAAGACGCTGCCCTCCGATCCCGGGGCGATTTACGAGAGCGAGGTCGCGCTCGATGCCGGCGCAATCGCGCCCCAGGTCACTTGGGGCACCAGCCCCCAAGATGTGGCCGCGATCGATGGAACGGTCCCCGATCCGGCCGAACAGGCCGATCCGCGACGCCGGGAAGCCATGGAGCGCGCCCTGAGCTATATGGGTCTCACGCCAGGCATGAACCTTCGCGACATACAGATCGACACCGTGTTCATTGGTTCCTGCACGAATGCACGCATTGAGGATCTGCGCGCCGCCGCCGCCGTCGTCAAGAACCGCCATGTGGCCGATTCGGTCCGGGCGTTGGTGGTTCCCGGGTCCGGCCTGGTCAAGAACCAGGCGGAAACGGAGGGGCTTGATCGCGTCTTCATCGACGCGGGATTTGAATGGCGCGAACCTGGCTGTTCCATGTGCCTGGCAATGAACGCCGACAAGTTGAAGCCCGGCGAGCGCTGCGCCTCGACCTCCAATCGCAATTTTGAGGGACGGCAGGGACCGGGCGGACGAACCCATCTGATGAGCCCTGAAATGGCTGCTGCGGCCGCGTTGGCCGGCCGCCTCGCGGATGTGCGCGAGGTCGTGTAGCGCTGCCGACACGACGACAACAAGCGGACAAAAATGCAAAAGTTTGACACGCTTTCCGGAGTCGCGGCTCCGCTACCGATCGACAACGTCGATACCGACAGGATCATTCCGGCCCGGTTCCTGAAAACAATTAGGCGGAGCGGACTCGGCACGGCCCTGCTCTATCCCCTGCGTTACAACGCCGACGGCAGCGAGAGGCCGGATTTCGTCCTCAACCAACCCCGCTACCGCAAGGCCGGCATCCTGATCGCGGGAGGGAATTTCGGCTGTGGATCGAGCCGGGAGCATGCGCCCTGGGCCCTACTCGATTTCGGCATCCGTTGTGTCATCGCCGAAAGCTTCGCCGATATTTTCTATAACAACTGCTTCAAGAACGGCATTCTGCCCGTGGTTTTGCCAAAGCCGGAAATCGCCCGCCTCACAGAGTGCGCCGGGCGCGGCGCCAACGCGGTTTTCACCATAGATTTGGCGAAACAGGAAATCATCGATCCCGACGGCAGGACGGTGACCTTCGAGATCGACCCCTTCCGCAAACATTGCCTGCTCAACGGCCTGGACGATATTGAATTGACCCTGGAGAAGGCGCCCGCGATCGCAACTTACGAACAGGCGGCGCGGCGAACCCAGCCGTGGCTGTTCAAGTGAACCCGATGCCCGCCAAACGCAGACTCCTGATCCTTGCCGGCGACGGCATCGGTCCCGAATCCATGCGGCAAGTTCGCCGCATCATCGAATGGATGAGTCGCAACCGCGCCGTCGATTTCGATATCGAAGAAGGGTTGGTCGGCGGCGCCGCTTACGACGTTCATGGCACACCGCTCACCGATGCCACGCTCGATCGGGCGATGCAGGCCGACGCTGTGTTGTTCGGCGCCGTCGGCGGCCCAAAATGGGATTCGGTACCCTTCGTCAAGAAGCCTGAGCGCGGCCTGTTGCGGCTGCGAAAGGATTTGGACTTGTTCGCGAATCTGCGGCCGGCCTTCCTATTCGAGGCCTTGCTCGACGCTTCGACGCTTAAACCTGAAATTGTACGCGGTCTCGATCTTTTGATCGTCCGCGAGTTGACCGGTGGCGTCTATTTCGGCCTGCCCCGCGGCATCGAGACATTGCCGGACGGCAGCCGACGCGGTGTGAATACCCAGGTCTACACGACCGCGGAAATCGACCGCGTCGCCCGTGTCGCCTTCGAGCTTGCCGGTAAACGCCGCGGGAAACTCTGTTCCGTGGAAAAAGCCAATGTCATGGAAAGCGGCCAGCTTTGGCGCGAGGAGGTGCAGAAGCTGCGCGATTTCTCCTATCCACGCATCGAGCTGTCGCACATGTACGCCGACAACTGCGCCATGCAGCTCGTGCGCGCGCCGAAGCAATTCGACGTCATCGTCACCGACAATCTATTCGGTGACTTGCTCTCCGATTGCGCCGCGATGCTGACCGGCTCGCTCGGCATGTTGCCCTCAGCCTCGCTGGGCCAGGCCGACGGTTCGGGACGGCGCCGGGCGCTGTACGAACCCGTCCATGGCAGCGCCCCCGACATCGCGGGCAAAGATATCGCCAATCCGCTGGCCACCGTGCTGAGCTTCGCGATGATGCTGCGCTATTCGTTCGACCTCGAGGAAGATGCGAGGTTGGTTGAGCGAGCCGTCGAGGCCGCGCTGAACGCCGGCATTCGTACTGCCGACATCATGCAACCCGGCAAGACACCCGTTTCAACGACCGGAATGGGCGACGCCGTGTTAAGGGAGCTCGACCAGCTCTCGGCCTGAACGGCCTAAGCGGCTTCCGGTTCGGCCTTTTGATAGGCCCAAACCGAGGCGGGCGGCAGGTTGAAGATTGTCGTGCCCAACCGTTTGCCCGTGAGGCCGAGCCGACCCTTGGGCAGAGGGGATACCGGCAAATAGGTGAATTGCAGGAAGCGGCCCCGGGGCGCCAAGACCGAAAAGCACTCATCGACGATCCGCTTTTGAATGGCAAGCGGCAGATTCACCATCGGAATTCCGCAGATGACCGTGCCGATCCGGCCATGCCACGCCGCTGGCACCAAATGTGAGAGGTTGGTGGCGTCGCCATGGATGACTTGAAGACTGGCGAATTGCTTCCGCAAGAACGCAGCCATTCGGCCGTCGATTTCCACGACGAATAGGCGGTCGTTGGGGATCCCTGAGGCTCTCAGAGCGCGGGTCACGGCACCGGTACCGGCGCCAAGCTCGATGATGGCCTGATCTTCGGCAACTTTGACGTGTTTTGCGACAAGGCGCGCCAGCGCCGGGGAACTCGGCAGCACCGACCCGACTTTCAGGGGATTGGCAAGCCAGCGCCCCAGAAACAGCAGATCCTCGCCACGCTTGGCTGGTTGGGCCGGGATATCGCCTATGCCAAGGCCAAAGGCATCATTGAGCCGGGCGGCGACGACGCCTCGCAACCTGCGGTGGAAGTGGCTGGACGGAGGATTGGGCATAATGCTAGACCCCGGGGAAAGCGTGCCGTCTGGTTGTCAGACGCGCGCCCCTGCCGCCCACGCCGCCATTGCTGCAAGGAACCGGCAAGCGCACTTGCAATCGCCCTTCCATGAGGGGTAAGCAACGCGGTCTTGCTTGTCAAGCCAAACGGAGATCAAGGACCATGGGTTACCGGGTTGCAGTGGTTGGGGCCACCGGCAATGTCGGGCGCGAAATGCTGGCGACGCTCGCTGAACGCAAATTTCCCGTCGATGACGTCGTGGCGCTGGCGTCCGAGCGATCGGTCGGTTCGGAAATCTCATTCGGCGAGGACAATGTCTTGAAGGTCCGCGACCTCGCGAAATTCGATTTCAAGGGAATCGATATCGCGCTGTCCTCGCCGGGCTCGAAAGTGTCCGCGGTCTTCGCCCCGAAGGCCGCCAAGGCGGGTTGCGTCGTTATCGACAACACGTCGCAATTCCGCATGGAGCCGGACGTGCCGCTCGTCGTGCCCGAGGTGAACCCGGAGGCGATCGCCAATTACGCCCGGCGCAATATCATCGCCAATCCCAATTGTTCGACCATCCAGATGGTGGTTGCCCTCAAACCCCTGCACGATATCGCCCGAATCAAACGGGTGGTCGTGTCCACTTATCAATCGACCTCGGGCGCGGGAAAAGAGGCGATGGACGAGCTGTTCAGCCAAACCCGCGCGATATTCGTCAACGACAGAATCGAGCTCAACAAATTCACCAAGCAGATCGCCTTCAACGTCATCCCGCACATCGACGTCTTCATGGACGACGGCGCGACCAAGGAAGAATGGAAAATGCGGGTGGAAACGCGGAAGATTCTCGATCGCGATATCGAGGTCATCTCCACCTGTGTGCGTGTGCCCGTGTTCATCGGCCACGCTGAATCACTCAACGTTGAATTCGCCAGGCCGATTTCGGCCGCCGAAGCGCGGGCCGCTCTCAAGAAGGCGCCCGGGGTTTCGGTGGTCGACCAACGCGCCGACGAGGGTTATGTGACGCCGATCGAGGTGGCCGGCGAGGATAATGTCTTTGTCAGCCGCATTCGGGAAGACCATACGGTGCCGCACGGCCTCGCCTTGTGGGTGGTTGGCGACAATCTGCGCAAGGGCGCCGCGCTGAATGCGGTCCAGATCGCCGAACACCTCATCAAGAACTATATGCAGCGTGCCACCTAACCTTCGCGGAAGGGCGGCAGCTTGCCGCCATTAGCCTTGTCCCTTGTCGTCAACACTTCCACCTGATACGACACGGGGAAATCTTTAAGGTCATCCATGCAGCAATCCGTGCGCATCGCACCGTCGATCTTGTCGGCCGATTTCGCCCGGCTTGGGGAAGAGGTGCGGGCAGTGACCTCGGCGGGCGCCGACTACATCCATGTCGACGTCATGGACGGCCACTTCGTGCCCAACATCACCATCGGCCCAGGTGTCGTGAAGGCGTTGCGGCCCCACACGAAGCTGGTTTTCGACGTACATCTCATGATCGCCCCGGTCGACCCGTTTATCCGGGATTTCGCGGAGGCCGGTGCCGACATCATCACGGTTCACCCGGAATCCGGTCCGCATCTGCACCGCACGGTGCAGCTCATCAAATCCTTGGGAAAGAAAGCGGGCGTATCGCTGAACCCGGCGACCCCGGTGGAGGCGATCGATTTCATCCTCGGCGACATCGACCTGGTCTTGGTCATGTCGGTCAATCCGGGCTTCGGCGGTCAGGCATTCATCGCCAGCCAACTAGACAAAATTCGGGTTTTGCGCCGGCGCATCGATGCCCTGGGCCGAAGTGTCGATCTTGAAGTCGATGGCGGGATCAATCTCGAGACCGCGCGCAGCGCCGCCGCCGCCGGCGCCGATGTTCTGGTTGCCGGCACGGCGACGTTCACCGGCGGCCCGACCGCCTACGCCGAAAACATCCGGCGCCTCAGGAACGGCTGATCGCCTGCCGGAATGGAAGGCACCGCCGGGAAGGCGCCCCGTTCTCGCCCGCCCACATTGATCGCGCGGCTATCGCGGCTGTGGCGTGACTGGACCACCGGCGCCGTTCCACGGCCACATTGCATTCCATCCTACCCCTGGGCCGGCGATCCCAATCGTGGCGCCCAAATTGCCTTCGAAGAAAAAGCCCGAGCAGAAGCCGGCGATTCGGCTGGCGCCGGCTTCCATTCTTTTGAGTGGTTGAGTGATTTGCGCGCGTCGGGCGACGCCGATGCGCGGAACCTGGCTATCGCCGAGGTTTCGTCCTGGATCGACCTCCATGGCGATCCGAATCCGGTATCCTGGCGCGCCGACATTCTGGGCGCTCGCTTGACGTCGTGGCTGCGCGCTTACGATTTTCTCAAACCCGACGCCGACCTTGACCTTCGCCTCCGCCGAAGCTTCGCCCGGCAACTCCGCCGTCTCGCGCGCAGCGCCGGCGCGGGGCCCGACGGAGTTGCCCGCCTCATCGCCATCAAGGGATTGATCTTTGCCGGGGCCTGCCTGCCCGGCCGGGACGCCCTCCTCACCCGCGGCCTGACCTTGCTCGAGCGCGAGCTTGGGCGCCAAATCTTGGTGGACGGCGGACATGTCGAACGTTCGCCGGCCGCCCAACTCGAAGCGCTGCGGGCTCTTGTCGAGTTGCGCGTCCTCTTGAGCGATTGCGGCATCGGCGTGCCCGAGGCCCTGCATCACGCCATCGACCGCGTTGCTCCGATGCTCCGCTTCTTTCGGCATGGCGATGGCGGTCTGGCCCTGTTCAACGACAGCGGCGAGGAGGACGGCGCCGAGATCGACGCTATCCTTGCCGCCAGCGAAGCCAAGGGCAAACCACCGGCCGCGGCGCCGCATCTGGGCTTCCAACGCCTGAGCGCGGAGCGCACGCTGGTTATTTTCGACGCCGGCGCGCCACCGCCGCCGGGGCTCGATCGGAGAGCCCATGCCGGCACGCTCAGCTTTGAGATGAGCGTCGGCCGCGAACGCCTGATCGTCAATTGCGGTACACGCGCGGATTCGTCCGCGTGGCGGACGGCCCAGCGCGCCACCGCCGCCCACAGCACCGTCGTGGTTGCCAACACCAATTCGTCGGAGCTGCTCGCCGATGGCGGTCTCGGCCATCGGCCAGTGCACGTGGAGTGCCGCCGCGCCGAAGCCGATGAGAATATCTGGATCGAAGCAAGCCACGACGGGTACGGCACGCTCGGCGTCATCCACCATCGTCGGCTTTATCTTTCCGCCGCCGGCGATGACTTGCGCGGCGAGGATCGCCTGACCGGTCCCGCCGGACGGCCTTTCGCTCTCCGCTTCCACATCCATCCCGAAGTGCAGGTGTCGCTCGCGCAAAACAGCGCCATGGCGCTGTTGCGGCCACCGCGCGGGCCCGGCTGGCGCCTTCAGGTCGCGGGCGGGCGGATCGGGCTCGCGGAGAGCGTCTATTTGGGCAAGGCTGGCAAGCCCCGGCGTTGCGAGCAGATCGTCGTCGAGGGAGCGACTGGAACCGACGATGCCGCGGTGAAATGGGCCATCAAACGCCTTCCGACGAAGGCTTGACCGCCGCGATTCATCCCGGAATTCCTCTACAGGAAATGCGGCGGGGCGCCTTGACGTTCATGCCATGAACGGGGTATCGTTCACGATCTGAACAAGGATACCCTTGGCGAAGTCACAGGCATCGACGGGCGCGGGCGATACCGAAATCACGCTCGGTTTGCTCAACGCCGTCGAAAAAAACAGCGATCTCACGCAGCGATCGGCATCCCGCGATCTTGGCATCGCGCTGGGACTGACGAACGCCTATCTGCGCCGGTGTGTGAGCAAGGGATTGATTAAGGTCCGGCAAATTCCCCGGAAGCGTTATGCGTATTATCTCACGCCCAAGGGATTCGCCGAAAAAAGCCGGCTGACCGCGGAATACCTGTCGTCGTCGTTCAATTTTTTTCGCAAGGCCCGCAGCCAGCTCTCGGAATTGTTCGGACTGTGCGAGCAACGAAACTGGCGCCGCATCGCCCTGTGGGGTTCGAGCGAGTTGGCGGAAATCGCCACCCTATGCGCGCGTGAACATGGCGTGGTCCTGGTCGGCATCCAGGATTCGAAGAGTAAGGCCGACACTTTCGCCGGGCTGAAGGTATCGAGGCTGCCGGGCCAGCTTGGCACGGTCGATGCCGTCATCCTCACCGAGACGCGATCACCGCAGGCCGCCTTTGACGAAGCCGCAGCAAATTTCGATCCAGAACGCATCCTGACTCCCAATCTGCTACGGCTCACGCACGGACGGAACCGCTGACATGCAGCGCTGGTACGTCGCCCATACGCAGCCGCGCGCCGAAGCCCAGGCCGAAATGCATTTGCGCCGCCAGGAATTCGCCGTCTACCTGCCCCGTCACAAGAAACAGCGCCGGCATGCGGGTCGCGCGGAAATTGTCGCCGCCCCCCTGTTTCCGGGCTATCTGTTCGTTGGCATCGACATGGAGCGGCAGCGGTGGCGTTCCATCGACTCCACCGTCGGCGTTCACCGGCTGGTATCGGGCGGTGACGGACCAATTCCCGTGCCGCCGGAGGTGATCGAGGCGATCCGGGCGCGCGAGGATGATTGCGGCTTCGTGGTCCTTGGCCGGGGGACAATTTTCGCGAAGGGCGATCGGATACGCGTGGTCACCGGGGCATTGAGCGATCAGATCGGGTTGTTTGACGACGGGTCCGATTCTCAGCGTGTTGTCGTCCTTCTGCAACTCCTTGGCCGCCCGGTGCGCGTGAGGCTTCCGCTCGACGCGGTGGCCGCCTGCGCCTAGGCGTCTCTGTCTCTGGCGCTCGCCCTCGGCGAGCCCAGTTTGCCGCGGCCTAGAGCGCGGTTGGTGTCGAGTTCCACTGGGTGAAGGCTTTCACCCGGACTGCGGTAGCTTTGCCGAGATCACAAGGTTTCCTTCCCAAAATGATCAGAGTTTTCATCGGTTATGACCCGCGCGAGGCGGCAGCCTTCAGCGTGCTGGTCCACAGCATACACAAACGGGCGACCCAGCCGGTTTGTGTGGTGCCTCTAATGTTGACCCAACTCGCCGGCTCACTCACGCGGCCGCGCGAGCCGTTGCAATCGTCGGATTTTTCGTTTTCCAGATTCCTTACGCCGCATCTTGTGGACTATCGCGGTTGGGCGATCTTCATGGATTGCGACATGATCATGCGCGAGGACATCGGCGCGTTGTGGCACCTCCGTGACGAACGTTTCGCCGTCATGGCGGTCAAACACAATCATGTCCCGTCCGAGACCAAGAAATTTCTCGATGAGCCGCAGTCCAAATACGGGAAGAAGAACTGGTCGAGTGTCATGCTGTTCAATTGCGACCGGTGTCGGGCGTTGACGCCGGCCTATGTCAATGCGGCAAACGGACTTAAACTCCACCAGTTTAAATGGCTCGAGGACGACTCACTGATCGGCGAGCTGCCGTCGAAATGGAACCACTTGGTCGGCGTGTCAGCGCCCCGACCCGATGCGGCGTTGGTCCACTACACAATCGGCGGACCCTATTTCGACGAATACCGGGATTGCGAATATTCGGCCGAGTGGTTCGCCGAACGCGACGACATGATGCGTTGCGACCAGCGCGCGACCTCTCCGGCGAAGCGGCGTTAGGTGCTGGCGGAGAACGCGGACACCCCGATGGCGGACGGCGCTGCTGCGTTCGCGCCGGCGCGCGCATCCCGGCGGCGTCTTGTTGTCTTCATGCTTTCGCCCCGAGTCATCGACTTCGACACCTATCTACCAACCGCGCTGGCGTTGAAGGAAGCCCGGCCGGACTGGCAAATCCGTTTTGTCACCTTCTCCGCCAAGAATTTCGATTTCATCCGGCGCAATTCGACGCTGATGCGCGGGCTCGAACGATGCGGCACGCTTCATTGTCTCGATGCCAAGACTGCGCCCAATACCCTGGTCCGATGGTGGCGAAGAATATCGGGATTCGGGCGCATCTGCGTTTGGGTGTTGCGATGGAAGCGGCCGATCCTATTCGCCGGGCGACAATTCAGCTCGGGCCCATACCCGGTCTGGTTCCTTTTGGCGCGGCTGCGCCGTGGCCGCGGCATCATCCTGGCGGGCGGGCGAGGAGTCGATGCCGGCATTCATCCTCATGTACAGCCACGCCTGATGGTGTCGGATTTGGGACCCAGCATGGTGCGACGGCTGTTCGGGCGGGATGCCGATGCGCTGATCCACTACCATGACCGGCAGACCCTTTATCTGAACGCTTTGAATCGATGGGGCACAGTTCAGCCGCTACCGAATTTGTGCATGGGCCTCCCGAACCAATTGGAAGCGTGGCGTCGCTTGGTGATCGCCGAAGCGGCGGCCGAGCGGGAGCGGTTGCGGGCGACGGGGCACCCAATTGGGGAGATCTACTGCTTCTTTGCGCCGAAGACGGCAAGCTCGGCCAATCTACGCACGCCCGATTCCGCAGAAAGGACTTTCCGCCAGATTCTAATGGCCCTTCGGCAACTCCGCCGGAAATCGACGATTCTCGTGCGACCGCATCCTCTCGCCGAAAATGCCGCCTACCTCTCCGATACTCTTGGCTGGCTTCACGATCCCCACATCGTTGTCAGCCTCGCCCATCCAGAGGTGCTGATCGCCCTGTCCAGGCGGGCGATCGTGAACGCACCGACCAATGTCGCATTCACGAGCCCCGAAGGACGTTTCATCGATTGCGCGGACTACCGGGAAGAGCACTACGACCGGCAGGGCGAGACGTCGCTCGGTCAGGGATATGGCACGATATTCGTCAACCCAGCGGCGCCAGATTTCGAAAGACGGCTGGAATCTGCATTAAGCGACGCGCCTTGGGAGGGTGGGAGCCTTTTCGTCGAGCGCGAGCGCCTGTTGGCGGCCCATCCGCCGCGCCTTGACAAGCTGATGTCGCTGTTGGGCGCCGAATGAGTTCGGCCACGGGATTCTCGCCAGATGTCGATGAGGCGACGGCGTCACGTCGATTCGCCAGCGTTGGGATTGAGGTGCGCGCGGTTTGGCGCGATCTCGCGCTCAAGCTGGCGGACCGCCTCAAGGAGCGGTACGGCTCCAAGATCCACCTTTACGTTCGCAGTCCGGAGGAACTCCGCGCCTTCCGAGAAATGAACGCCCACGGCCGCTGGGATTCCGTATCCAACAACAACGTTATTCCGGAAGCCATGCGCGCCACGGATCTGAACGAAACCGAGGTCATCGCCCGCGCCCAGGCGTTCGAGAAGCTGAGCGACACGACATTCAGCCTGATTGCTTGCATCCACCGGCATTTCGGACGCGGTTTCAGCCCCGGCAGTTTTCACTACCCGCGATCGAAGCACTATCGGGACGTCAGCTATATCCAGATGCTGCACGCGCATAGCGAGTTGCTCGATTTCTGGCGCCGCGAAATCGAGGGCAAGGGTCTGACCATCCTGCTTCAAGGCGACAAGGACGCTGCCGTGATGGCGCGCGCCCATGGCATTCTCTATCGTCGACTCGATACGAGCCGCTACAAAAACTACTGGTATTGGACGCCGACCGAGTACTACTTCAACCCAGCGGTCGAGCGCGCCTATCATGCCATGACATCATGGCCGGAATCGACAATAGAGCAGCCTTACAGCATGGCTGTCGCCAAGAAAACCTGGTTTACCGGCCACTCGCTCGCGACAAGTTTGCGCCGCGCCGCGGTAGCCGCGTTGAGCTACGGCTACTGGAAACTACGCGGCTATCAGAAAGCCCGGAGTTTCGATTTCGGCGAGTTCGTTTCTTTCCCGCTTCGGGAACACGCCGCCTATCGTCGCATGACAGGTTCACGCACCATCCGGCTTGCCGATCTTGCCGACCGACGCTTTGCATATTTCCCATTGCACAAGGAGCCGGAAACCAGTTTGCAACTCATGTCTCCGGAATACTTCAACCAACATGCCGCGATTCTCTCCATCGCCCGCGATCTACCGGCGGGTGTCGTTCTCGCGATCAAGGAAAATCTCTACACCCTCGGACGTCGGCCAACCGATTTCTACGATCAGATCGGTGATTTGAAGAATGTCGTCTTTCTCCATGTGGGCGAAAGCGGCATTGATTGCGCGCGACGGGCCGCATTTACGGTGACCATTACCGGGACCGCGGGATTTGAAGCCGCGGCACTCGGTCGGCCAGTCATTACGTTCGGCCGACACAATATGTATGCGATGGCCCCTCACGTCATGACGGTTATTGATGAGGCGCAAATCAAAGGGTTCATTCAGCGCGCGCTCTACGGTGTCGATGCCGAAAAGGCATGGAAGGATGGAAGCCGTTTCCTGGCTGCGGCTATCGCCTGTTCCTTCGATATGCACAATTTTGCTCTCAAGACCAAGGGTCAGACCGAGCCACTCTTGGACGCCGCCGTAAAGAACGCGTTTGGGGGCCTAATCGACAGCCTTGGCGAAAGCGACGTGAATGCCGTTCTCCAACAAGCCACCTGATTCTTACACATAGCGAGATGTTATCTGTACCCAAGGCTATCAATGAGTTCGCGAACGGGCCTCGCTCGGCGTACGCGTCGGGAAACTTCGTGGATCGAGGCGATCGGCCGTTGAACGTCGCCGAGTCCATCCGTGACTCCTAGCATGCTTTTCTCAGGCCGCGTCGTGCTTGTTACCGGCGCGGCTGGCACGGTCGGGCGAGCGCTTGTCACTCGGCTGCTCGGCCTCGGCGTGGGAGAACTGCGCGCCCTCGACAACAATGAAAGCGAGCTGTTCTTTCTGGCCGAGACTCACAGGGCGGACCGGGTTGTTCCCCTCCTTGGCGACGTGCGTGACGGCGACAAGGTAGCCGACGCCTGCCGGGGAGTAGACATCGTCCTCCACGCCGCGGCATTGAAACATGTGCCGCTGTGCGAACGCAGCCCGCTCGAAGCCGTACAAACCAATATTCTGGGCGTGCAAAACGTAGTGGCCGCGGCCCGCGCGGCGAAGGTGGCAAGGGTCGTCTACACCTCTTCCGACAAGGCCGTGAACCCCACCAATGTGATGGGCGCATCGAAACTGATGGGCGAGCGATTGATGTCGGCTGCCGCCGTTTCACCCGACGGAACGCTATTCACGTCGACCCGCTTCGGCAATGTCCTGGGTTCGCGCGGTTCAGTCGTGCCGCTGTTCCGCGAACAAATTCGGCGCGGCGGAGCCGTCACGTTGACCGATCGCGCGATGACCCGGTTCATCATGACGTTGGACGAGGCCGTCGATCTAGTGTTGGGGGCCGGGGCGCTGGCCCGCGGGGGCGAGGTCTTCATCCCGAAGATGGCGACGATCGTCATCTCCGACCTCGCGCGTGTGATGATCGAGGAATTGGCGCCGGTTTTCGGTCTTGACCCGAAGGCGATCCTTATCAAGGAAATCGGCTCACGCCCCGGAGAAAAGCTCTATGAGGAGTTGATGACCAGCGAGGAGACCCGGCGGTCAGTCGAGCTTGGCCGTCATTTTGCCGTGCTCCCGGCCCTGCGCGATCTCTATCGCGATGTGAACTTCAGCTATCCCGAAACTCTCCGCGAACAGGTGGAGCAGCCCTATACATCGGCCAACCACCCACCCATGGACCGCGACTCGCTGCGCGCCTATTTAAGGGATAGCGGCCTTCTGAGACCCGAGACCGCCGCATGAGAGTGCTCGTGCTCGGCGGCGACGGCTATCTCGGCTGGGCGACGGCCATGAACCTCGCCGCGCAGGGCCATGACGTGGCAGTGGCGGACAACTACTTGCGCCGGCGCAATTGCCGCGATCTCGATTGCCAGCCATTGGTTGGGGTTCCGGAAATGCCCGAGCGCGCCGCGATCTGGCGCGCGGCCGGTGGGCGCGGCATCGCCGTGCATGTCGGCGACGTCACCGACTACGCATTCCTACGGCGCCTGTTCGGGGAATTCGGTCCCGATTCCGTCGTTCACTATGCCGAGCAACCCTCGGCGCCTTTTTCGATGATGAGCCAGCCTCACGCCGCCGCGACCGTTCAAAACAATCTTCTGGCGACGCTCAACGTTGTATGGGCGGTTCGCGAAAAAGCACCCGGCTGCCACATCGTCAAGCTTGGCACGATGGGCGAATACGGGACGCCGAATATAGATATTGAGGAAGGGTATCTGGACGTCACCCACAACGGACGCGAACATCGCTTCCTCTATCCGAAAACGCCGGGATCGATCTATCACCTGACCAAGGTCCAGGACAGCGACTTGCTCTATCTGGCCGTGCGCGTTTGGAATATTGCCGTAACCGATTTGAACCAAGGGCCGGTCTACGGGATCGAGACGGAGGAACTGGCCGCCGACGAACGTCTCGCGCCGCTGTTCAACTACGACGACATCTTCGGCACCGTCTTGAACCGATTTGTCGTGCAGGCGGTAGCGGGCGAGCCGCTGACTGTGTATGGCAAGGGTGGTCAGACCCGTGGCTATCTCGACATTCGCGACACGCTCCAATGCGTCGCACTTGCTCTGCGCCAGCCGGCGAAGGTCGGCGAATTCCGTGTACTGAACCAATTCACCGAAACCTTCTCGGTGAACGAACTGGCGAACCGCGTTCAGCGAGCAGGCAAAGCCGCGGGGATCAAGGTAGCGATAAGGCCGGTCGACAACCCTAGGCGCGAGGCCGAAGAGCACTACTACAATCCCAAGAACACCGGGTTGCTGGATTTGGGATTGAAGCCCCATCCGCTCTCGGATGAACTGATTGTGGGCATGATCGATTTCGTGCGCCGTCACGGCAACGCCATACGCAAGGACTACATCCTACCGCGAGTGAAATGGGCATGAATTGGCTGATTACTGGCGGCTGCGGTTTCATTGGGTCGGCCCTGGTCGCGCGGCTGCATGGCGAGGGCGCTTCCATGCGGGTCGTCGACAATCTATCGACCGGTAAGCGCTCGGCATTGCCCGATGGCACCAACGCGGTCGACTCGGGCGGCAATGGTGCCGGGCCTGAATGGGCCGGTTGCCAAGTCATGATCGCCGACATACGCGACGCGGCGGCGGCCTTGCGCGCGGCCGATGGCGCAGATGTCATTGTCCATCTTGCTGCCAACGCCGGTGTGATGTCGTCCATCGCCGATCCGGCCTTCGACTGCGCCGTGAACGTGGTCGGCACGCTCAACTATCTGGAGGCAGCGCGCAAAAACCGCGTCGGGCGATTTGTCTTCGCATCGTCGGCCGCACCGCTGGGCGATCATGCCCCACCGCTGCACGAGAATCTGCCGCCCCGGCCGAAATCCCCCTATGGCGCGAGCAAACTATCGGGCGAGGGTTATTGCAGCGCCTATTTCCACACATTCGCCATTGAAACCGTGGCTCTGCGCTTCGGCAATGTCTACGGACCCGGATCGGCGCACAAGGACAGCGTCGTCGCCGCCTTTCTGAAGCGTGCCTTGGCCGGCAAACCTCTCGAGGTTTACGGCGACGGCGACCAAAGCCGCGATTTCGTCTTTGTCGACGATCTGATCGAGGCAATTTTTCGCGCGGCGACTCGCCCCGGAATCGGCGGCGAAGTCATCCAAATCGCCACCCAAACCGAAAGCACGGTCAACGAGCTCGCCGCTTTGATCACCGAAGTTGTTCGCCACGGCACCGGTCGGACAATCGGTTTAAAGCACCATCCGGAGCGTGCCGGCGAGGTCCGCCGCAGCTTCGCCGACATATCCAAAGCGGCTCGATTGCTTGATTTCATGCCGCGAATTGCACTCGAAGAAGGCGTGCGCCGCACCTTCGACTATTTCAGGCAAGCGGGCGAAGTCGGCTACAGTGGGACGCATCATGGCCAAGTATGAAGAAATCAACGGCTTCGCCCGCAAGATCAACGCGGCGCTCGAATGGGCCAAGCGCGGCTTCGATCTCAATTTCTTCATCTATCGGGCCAAATGGGGATTCGTCGCGAAATACGATCATGTGACGCCGTTCCCCCTGCATCTCGACATCGAGGTGACGGAGGCCTGCAATCTGCGCTGCATCATGTGCGTTCATGGCACGACCGGGGTTCCGATCACCGGTCGCATGGACATGTCTTTCGCCAAATCCACCATCGATCAGGCGGCCGCCGGCGGCACGAAATCGATCAAGTTCAATTGGCGCGGCGAGCCGGCCTTGCACACCGGGCTCGAGGACCTCGTGGCTTACGCCAAGAAGAAGGGAATCCTCGAGGTCCAGATCAACACCAACGGCATCCCCTACACGCAAAAGCGCATCGAGAAGCTGATCGATGCCGGTCTCGACCGCATCATTTTTTCCATGGATGGGGCGACCAAGGAGACCTACGAGAAAGTTCGGGTCGGCTCGGATTACGACCGCCTGACTGCCAACATCCGCAAATTCCACGAAGTTCGAGAGGCCAAGGGCCGCGTCAAGCCGTTCATCCGCATTCAAATGGTGCGCATGAAGGAGAATCAGGCCGAGGTCGATCGTTTTCTTGAAATGTGGAAGGAGATCGCCGACGACATCGCGGTCAAGGATGTCAGCGACCGCGGCCAAGGCAACGCCTTTTACAGCGGCGACCAGATCGCCGTCGGACGCAAGCGGTGCAACCAGCCCTGGCAGCGCATGATCGTCGCCCGCGACGGCAAGGTCTTCCCTTGCTGTTCGGATTGGGAGCGCACCTATACCATCGGCGACGCGACGAAGGTGCCGCTCAAAGACATCTGGAAGGGCGAACGCATGGAGACGCTGCGCGACTGGAATCGCAGCGGTCGTCTGGACGAATTCGACCCCTGCAAGGGCTGCTTCGTCATGACGTCCTATGAATGGCGGAAGATGAGCCCAACCGAGTTGGCCGAACGCGAACGGCTGGCGAAGGAATCGGAGTCCGCGCCGGGCCGCTTCATTCGCGCCGATGTCGATCACCACGAACATCACGCCGATAAGGCCGAAGAACAGCGGCGCCACGACGCGACCGCGATATAGCCAGTGTTGCAATTGGGCCCTTCAACTAGAGTTGGATCGGCGTGAACCTTCCCTATATCGTTGCCGAGATCGCCTCCGCTCACGAAGGCGACCCCGCGCTGGCAAGGCGATTGTTTGAACTGGCCGCGGGAACCGGAGCTGACGCGGTAAAATTCCAGATCTTCCGCCGCGACGCGCTGATTTCGCGTTTCCATCCGAAATTCGAATCCTTTGGACAGATCGAAATCGCCGCCGAAACATGGCGAGAAATTCTTGCGGAATATCGCGGTGCGTCGGTCGCAATTTGGGTTGAGGCCTTCGATGAGCCTAGCTTGGACCTGGCCGAAGGCAGCGGCAGCGTCAGCGGCTACAAGCTTCCTACCTCGGATATCGCGAACCTTCGTTTCCTTGCGGCGGCGGCGCACACGGGCAAGCCCCTGCACCTTGCCGTCGGCGGCGCCACGGACGCAGAGATTGCCGCGGCGCTGGGTGTCATTAGTCCCCTCACCCAGGCGCGCGTCACGCTCATGCACGGATTTCAGAGCTATCCCACGCGGATAGAGGACATGAAGCTCGCGCGACTTCCGGCTTTGAAGCAGCGTTTCGGGTTGCCGGTCGGATTTGCCGATCACACCGACGCATCGGCCCGCGAACAAGCCCGAACCCTGCCGGCGATGGCGCTCGCGGCCGGAGCGGAGGTCATTGAAAAACACGTGACGGACGATCGGTCGAGGAAGGGTCGCGACCATTTCTCGGCGCTCGAGCCCGCCGAGTTCGCCGACTTCACGCGATTCCTGCGCCTCGTCGGGACATCCCTCGGCGACGGCGGCGACGCACTCTCGCCCGCGGAGACGAAGTATCGCTACGAGATGAAACGGCAGGCTGTCGCCGCGGGTTCATTGCCCAGGGACCACCACCTCACCGCCAAAGACGCGGTCTTTAAGCGCACCAATCGGGCCGGGCTAAGCGAGTCGGACGTTGAACGGCTCGCGGGACGGCTGTTGGCGGCGGCCAAACTGCCTGACGAGCCGATCCTGGCGGAGGATCTCCCATGATCCCGCATAGCGGCACGCTGGCCCTGGTTGCCGTACGGCTAAAATCCTCAAGGCTTCCCAGGAAGGCCCTGGCCGACCTCGTGGGCAAACCATTGATTCTTCGACTTCACGAACGTGTCTCGCAGGCGAGGCTTTCGGAGGATGTCGTCTGGTGTACATCGACGAACCCGGACGACGATCCGCTTGAGGAACTGGCTGGGACGATCGGCGCGCGCGTCTACCGTGGCGACGAGCTCGACGTGATGTCGCGCTTCATCGAGGTGGCTTGGAGTCGAGCCACCCACACAATCGTCCGGATTACGGGTGACAATCCGCTGACCGATCCGGAAATCATGGACCAGTTGCTGGCGGCCCATAAAGAGGCCGGCGCCGATTATACCTACACGGAGGATCCGCCGCGCGGCACGCGATGCGAAGTCATGTCGTTGAAGGCGCTCGAACGCTGCCATGATCTCGCCGAAGACCCCAAGGCCAGCGAGTACATGACTTTGATGATTCGCCGGCCGGATCGATTCAATGTTTGCAAATTCGCAGTCGCCGACCCCGCGCTAAGGCGGCCGGAACTGCGGTTGACGATCGACACGCCGCAGGACCTTGCCGTCGTCCGCGCGGTCTATGAGGCCTTCGGAGGCAATCCCCCGCGGCTCAAGGAAATTATCGCCTGGCTTGACGCCCATCCGGAAATCGTCGCGTTGAACAGCCAAGTACCGGCGATGGAGATCGACTCGTCAATCAACGTCAGGCTACGCGGAGACAGAGAATAGTGCCTACTCCCGTCAGCATCATCGTCACTGCGCACAACTACGCGAAATACTTGCCGCGCGCACTGGACAGCGCGCTCAGCCAGAATTATGCGGCGGTCGAAGTCGTCGTCGTCGACGATGGGTCGACCGATGAAACGCCTCAAATTCTCCTTCGTTATGAGGGAAGACCCGGATTGAAGATCGTCCGCACCGCCGGGATCGGCCTGGCCGCCGCCTGCAATCGCGGGATCGCCGCATCGACGGGCGAATACATTGTGCGACTCGACGCTGATGACTGGTACGACGAAAACCTGGCTCTGGTGCTGGCGACCTATCTCGATCGTCACCCCGATATTGGACTTGTCTTCTGCGACCTCGTCGCCGTTGATTCGCATGGCGACATCATCGAGCGCGTACGACACTACCGTGTGAATGAAGAGGTGGAGCTGCTCGATCGCTCCGCGCCGGCCGCCGGCGCCATGTATCGCCGCCCCTGTTTCGACGCGATCGGCGGCTACAATGAGTCCATTCGCTACCAAGAAGACTATGACTTCTGGATCAAGTTCATCGAAAAGTTCCAAGTTCGGAATGTATCGTTGCCGCTCTACTTCCGCCGCGAGCACGGCAAGAGCATGTCTCGAAACTGGGAAGGGCGGATGGAAACGCGGCGGGCGGTCAAACACCGCTTCGTCGCAGAACATCGCGAACGCTTCCAGCGGCGGGTCCTCGCCGTCCTTCCGGCGAGGGCCGACCGGTTCAATGGATCGAAGCTGCCCTTGCTATCCCTCGAGAACGGCAACCTGCTGGCCCGCTGCATCGATAAGCTCCGCGGCGTCGAAATGATCGAGCGCATTGTTGTCTCGACCGACGATGCCGAGGTCGCGGATGCAGCGCGGGCGGCCGGCGCCGAGGCTCCCTTCCTGCGTAGCAAGGCGCTGAACAGTCCGGCCATCGCGTTCGAGGCGGTCTTGACCGACCTGTTGCACCGCCTTCAGGCCGACGATGGATATCAGCCGGATCTCGTCCTGATCATCCATCCCACATCGCCTTTCATTCGCCGCGACCATGTCGTAGAGGCGCTGGATACCCTACTGCTCTACGATACAGATTCGGTCGTCGCGGTCGTGGAAGACCTCACCTATCACTGGAAAGTCGGACGATTCGGACTCACGCCGGTCGGCTACCAGAAACGAGTCGTGCGCCAGGATCGCGACGTCATCTACCGCGAGGCTGGCGGCCTGTACGCATTAAAGGCTGAAAATCTGATCTCGGGCAGCGATTTGTTCGGCCGCGCCGTCGGGCATATCGAGTTGGCGCCCTATGATGCGCTGCGCATCGCCACGCCCTTCGACTACTGGACGGCGCAACACATGACCCGTGGCGCCGATTCATGGCAGGGCGCCGGTTCCGCCCCTCACGGGGTCGCGACCTAGGATGATCATCGGCCGCACCGACCTGGGCCGCCACGTCTATGTCGTCGCGGAGATCGGCGGCAACCACAATGGCGATTCGACGGTCGCGCTGCGACTCGTGGAGGAAGCGGCTGGCGCTGGCGCTGATGCCGTCAAATTTCAGACCTATGACGCCGGGTCTCTGATTCACCCAAATGCCGCGCCGATGCCGATGGCCGGAAGCGCCTATAGATCCCAGTTCGAACGATTCAAATCTTTGGAGCTTCCCCCCGAGACCTATGATCGAATTATCGACCGTTGCGCGGGCCTCGGAATCGACTTCCTGACGACACCATTCGCCCTCGACATCCTTGACGCAATGGCGCCACGCATGCCGGCAATCAAGATCGCTTCAGGCGATCTCACGTTCCACCAATTGATCCGTGCCGGGGCCGCGACCGGCAAGCCGGTGCTGCTGTCCACGGGGATGTCCACGCTTGACGAAGTCGCCGGGGCCGCAGCTTTGGTTCCGGCCGAACGGCTTGTGCTGCTGCACTGCGTGTCGCTTTATCCGTTGCCCGACGAGGACGCCAATCTGCTCGCGCTTAAGACCATGCGCGCCCGGTTCCCCGATGTCACGCTGGGCTACTCCGACCACACGATCGGCGCCGAGGCACCCATCGTGGCCGTGGCGTTGGGGGCACGGGTGATCGAGAAGCACTTCACGCTGGACAGCAATCAGCGCCCCGGCGATCACCCGCTGTCGCTTGATCCCGTCGGTATGGCGGGATTGGTAACCTCGATCCGCCGCATTGAACGGATGTTAGGCAACGGACAAAAGATTCCGGCGCCGGGCGAGGACGCCATGCGCCGGCGCATGCGCCGCGGGCTTTACGCTGCACGCGACCTCGATGCCGGCCACAGGATCGCCGAAACTGACATCAAGATCATTCGTCCGGAGGGACCGCTGTCCCCAGCTGATGCGCCTCATCTTTCCGGCCGCAGGCTTCGGCGGCGCATCGCGGCGTTCGAGGCGCTCACGCCCGAGGCAATCGAGTGATCTGCCGCCCCTTGGCCATTGGCAGGCGTCCCAGCGATAAACACCGGATGGAACCATGCGCAAGATTCTGAAGAGAATATTGGTGGCACTCGGGCTGTTCCCGATCGTCCTGGCCTTCCTCAATAGAGTCAAAAAGCCGTTCCGGCGCACCGTGAATAAGTGGCTGTTGTGGACGACAAGGCTTCGGGGCGGCAGCTACACCGATTTCTACGAGCGGATGATGGACCGCCGCGCCCGCGGCGCCTGGACGGGCAAATCGGGCGCGGCCGTTACCGGCACACCCGAGGAGCGTCGCCGCCGGTTCGCGCCGGAATATTTCGCAACCCACGGTTGGATTACGCCGGCGACGACGTTCTTGGACTATGGCTGCGGCGGGGGCGCCACGGGGGTCAATTTCATTCTGCATCTGGGGCCTGGCCGTTACACCGGCGCCGACATCTCAAGCGAATGCCTCGAACGCGCGCGCGGGTGGGTTGCCACATGTGGCCTTTCGCACAAGAACCCGAATTTCGTTCATTTGAGCGGCGGCTCGCTGGCCGCGCTGGCCGGGAAAAAGTTTGATGTCATCTACGCCCAAGATGTCGTTGTGCATATGCCGCCCGAGGCGGTTCGACAATTGATCCGCGACATGGCCGATTTCATTCACGAACGAAGCGTATTCCTGCTGACCTTCACCTATGCGGACTCCGATTGCGAATACCAAAACGACAACGTCAATTGGCACCACAACTCGCGATTCTTTATGGATGCGATCAAAGGGACGCGGCTGGATTGCGAGGAAGTTCGCGAATGGGCGACCGCGGGCTACAAGCCAACCGTGCCCATCCGCATGGCCCGTTTCCGTTTGCGGCCGAGCGCGGCGATTTCTCAGCCACGGGCGGCGGCGGCGCAGGGATAGGCAACCATGGACGTCCCCGCCAAAATCAAACCGCGCCGCACACCGGTCCAAGAAATGATGTTCATTTACGGCCTGCGCGCGGGCTTGCCCTTTCCGGCGATCAGGGTCGCCGCGGAGGCCCTGGACGTTGCGCGCCGGCCGTTGGATTGCTGGCCTCGCCGCAGGGTCGCCCGATCGGTGTCGGCGGGGTCGCCGCGGGGGAACCACATTCCCCGGGCGAAGGGATTTGCGCCTATCGATTCATCGATCGTCCCGGAGGTCGCGGCGTTGGTTTCCGCCGGGCAGGCGCTTTACGCCGAACGCGCGAGTTCCGTACCTCAAGATGGGGCGCAGCCTTTCTATGACATCCTGACATCGCGCGACATTCTCGATCGCCCCGCCTTTCTCGACGCGGCCCTGTCGCCCGCGATGGTAGAGATCGCCGCCGGCTATTTCGGCACGATGCCGCGCCTGCAAAACATCATGCTCTGCGTGTCCCCAGGCCGCGCCGCCTCAATCCAGAGCGAGCTTTACCACCTCGATAAACCGAGCGTGGGATTCCTGCAGGCATTCCTCAATGTGCTGGACGTCGGACCCGAAAGCGGCCCCCTGACCTTTCTGCCGGCGGATGTTACGTCCCGCGTTCGCGGCGCGACATCCTACGAGCGCCGCTCATATTCGGGCGATACTCGCCTGAGCGACGAAGAAGTGTTTCAACATTGCCGCCCCGAAGACGCCGTTGCGCTGGTCGGTCCGGCCGGCCGAGGGGCATTCGTCGACACCTCGAACTGCCTGCATTTCGGCTCTCGATGCCGCGGTGGCGTTCGCGTCGTTTGTATTATTCAATATGCCCCGGCGCATAAATGTCGTCCCTCCTTCTCCGGCCGTTTCGACGGTCATCGATTCGGCGGCGATCCGATCAGGAGCCTCTTGCTCGACGGAGCAAGGCCGCGGTCGGAGTGACGGATTTGGCGTACAAGGACGCCATACGCGCCGCGCCGCGGGTCGGCTTCACGCGCCGCCGTGTCGGGATATTGCTGGTGTTGCAGGTTGGCGCCGTCGCCTTCGAGGGCCTCGGCGTTTCGATGCTGCTGCCTGTATTTCAATTCATGCAAGCCGGCGAGGCTATTGGCCCGCTCGCCCAAGGAACGTTTTGGCGCTGGATCATCTCGGCGCACGAGGCCCTCGGCCTCCAGGTCAGCCTGGTCACCCTGCTGGCCGCGAGTTTCGCCGGAATTCTTCTTCGCCAGGCCTTCGTCTACGCCCGCATGATCTATGAGGCGCGGGTCAATGAGTCGTCCATCCAATCGCTGCGCAATCTTGGGTTTCGCCGCTATTTGACCGCACGCGTCACCGCGCAGGAAGACGCTCGGCTCGGCGCGGTCGTGAATGACCTGGTCGTCGAGGCCCCGCGCGCCGTCGGCGCAGTAATGTGCGTCGTTCGCGTCGCGGGCGGCACTATCCTGATGGCCTTCTACGCCGGATTGCTGACCCTGCTGTCGCCCTGGATGACGCTCGCGTCATTGGTTGTGTTCGGCGGCTCGGTCGGAATGCTCCGCGGCCTGATCGGGCAAAGCCGCGAAGCCAGTCAGAGGATCAGCGAGTCGAGTCGCAGTGTGGCCACGTTCCTCGCCGAGCGATTGAAGGCCGTGCGCCTCATTCGTCTATCCGGCACCCAAGCCGGCGAGATTGCGCGCATGGAAATGTTGACGCTGCGACAGGCCAAAAGGGCCGTACGTTTCCAATCGCTGGGGGCGAGCATCAACACCCTGATGGAGCCGGTCGTCGTGGCCTTCAGCTTCGTCATGCTGTACGTGGCCACGACCGTTGCCGCGATGCCGCTCGAAACGATCGGTTTATTTCTGTTGATCCTGCTGCGTCTGCTTCCGGCCGTAACCGAAATGGTCAAGATGCACCATGTCGTCCTCGGATTCTCGGCGAGTCTCCGCGCCGTGGAACAAAGGCTGGCAGCCCTCGACGCGGCCCGCGAAGACAAGGGCGGGGAGCGCCGCTTCAGCGGGCTGCGGCGGGCGATCCGCTTCAACGGCGTGACATTCGATTACGGCCTGGGAACGGAAGTACCGGCGCTGCACGACATTTCCTTCGACATCCCCGCCGGTCAAATGACGGCCTTGGTCGGGCCTTCGGGCAGCGGCAAATCGACCTTGATCGACCTCTTGCCACGCCTCCGCGATCCGACAGGCGGTTCGATTTCTATCGATGGTGCGGCGCTCACCGAATTCGCGCTCGATTCCCTGCGCGCCGGCATTGCCTATGTGTCGCAGAGCCCCCAGATTTTCGACGTCCTCGTCGCCGAGCACATTCGATATGGCAACCCGAAGGCCACGGATGACGAGGTGCGCGCGGCGGCCAATCTGGCGGGGGCGGCGGAGTTCATCGAGAAGTTGCCGAAGGGCTACGACACCGCACTTGGCGAAGATGGGCATCGACTTTCCGGGGGCCAACGCCAGCGTCTCGACCTCGCCCGCGCCCTCGCGCGACAGTCTGCCGTCCTGATCCTCGACGAGCCAACCAGTCAACTCGACGCGGACGCCGAGGTGAAGTTTCGCGAGGCGCTGCGCCGCATCCGGCGGGACACGGCAACGACCATCGTTGTGATCGCCCACCGCCTGTCGACCGTTGCCGACGCCGATCAGATCATCGTCATTGATGGCGGCAGACTCGTCGCCATCGGCGCCCATGAGGCCCTGCTTCGCCGGGGCGGTTGGTATGCCGAGGCCTTCGCGAAGCAAACGGCTGGCGCGGCCCCGCTGATCGCCACGAGAACATGAACGAAGATGCCGGCTCCACGAAGCGGGATGGCGTCATTCGGGTTGCCGTGCTTACGACCGACACACCGCACCACCGTTATTATCTTCGCCGCTTGTGGCGGGAGAAGCCGGAACGTGTCGAACTTGTTCTCGCGCTGTTCGAGACCAGGCCCTATCCGTGGGGCCGCAACGCGAAGCGACACTTGCGGCAGACTTTCCCAAATCTATGGCGCGGCCTTGCGCTCAACCCCTATTTCCAGCCCCTATCCTTCGCCCGCGCCCAAGCCGAGTTCGAAAATTCACTTTTCTTCCCCGATGGCGACAGCAGCCTGCCCCAATCTCTCTCGGTCAAAAAGGTACGATCCATCAACGATGACGACGCGGCGGCGGCGCTTGCCGAGGCGTCGCCGGACCTTCAACTGGTCTATGGCACCGGCGTGGTCAAGGCGCGGATCTTCGATGCGCCAAGGCTCGGCACGGTCAACGCCCATGGCGGAAAATTGCCGGCCTATCGCGGCCTCGACACCAATCTATGGGCGGTGCTTGAAGGGCGACCCCAGGATATGAATGTCACTCTGCACGGCATCGACGCCGGAATCGATACCGGCGCGATTTACGCCGCCGAGCCCATCGGCCGCATCAAGGGCATGAATGTCGTCAATCTGCGCTGCCATACCGCCATTTTGTGCGCGCGCATGACCATTGATCTGCTCGCATGTTTTGTCGCCGGCACCGCCAAAGCGGAGCCGCAGACGGGCGAAGGCCGTTACTTCGGTCCGATGCCCTGGCTACTAAGGCAACGCGCCGGCCGCCTGCTGCGCGCCTATGCGGAGTCGCCATGATCGCCGACCCGCCGGGCCGATATTTCGTTCTGCTCTATCACGGCGTTCACGCCGATGATCTCGAACTCAACCATCGCAATAGTTCGGGAAAACATGTGCCGCGGTCGCGTTTCGCCGCCGAGATGCAGCATTTGGCGGCAAACCGTCCGGTCGTCCGCTTGAGCGACATCGCCGCCGCCCATCGCGGCGAGCGCGACCTGCCGGCGGGTGCGGTCGCCGTCACCTTCGATGATGGCTTCTACAACAATCTCGCCGAGGCCTTGCCTGTTCTTGAGAAATTCGGCGTTCCCGCGACCTTCTATCTCGCGACCGGGTTCATCGGCACTGGCCGCGCGATATGGACCGACCGGTTGGAAGCGGCGATTGTGCAGACCAAACGCGACCGGCTGACTCTTGTCTTGAGCGGCGTGGAGACGCGTTTTTCCCTGACGGGAAGCGAGTCCCGCCTCCAGGCTCTGGCCTCGGTCAAACGCGCCTGCAAAGGTCTGCCCAATTCCGACAAGGACGCAATCGTGGCCGCGGTGGAATCGCAGCTCCAAGCGCAGGCCGATCCCAATCACCCGCTCTATCGCTTTCTCGATTGGGACGAGGTCCGGACGATGACCCGGTCGCCGCTTGTCGATTTTGGTGCCCACACCGTGGACCATGTGTCGCTGGCGAAGGTGCCGGAGGTCGAGATGCGCCGCCAGATCAACGAATCGGTCGCCGCTCTAGAACGCGAGCTAGGACGGCGTTGCAGCCTGTTTTCCTACCCCGAGGGCCAGGCCGACGATTACGACGACCATGTCATCGGCCATCTGCGCGAACGCGGCTTCGATCATGCGCCGAGCGCCATGGCGGGGTCCAACGATCTTGGAATCACCAACCCCTTCCATATCCGTCGCGACATGGTCGGGTTCGAGAACCGCCCCTATCCGTTCTTGGCCCAACCGGAGGGCGCGGCATGAACCTGTTCGGCCGTGACCTTGATCGGGAGGTCGCCGTGGTCGCCGAAATCGGCGTCAACCACGAAGGCAATGTCGACGCCGCCTCCCGAATCCTCGCCGCCGCCGCGAAGGCCGGGGCCGACGCGGTCAAGCTTCAGAGCTACACGCCCGAGCGTTACACGTCCGCTTCGGACGCCGAACGTTTTGCGCGAGTTTCACGCGTCGCCCTCGACATCGCCGCCCACCACCGCCTGGCGGCGGAAGCCAAGGCACTCGGCATTCCCTTGCTTTCGACGCCGCTTTCCGAAGATTGGGTCCCGCGAATCGCCGAATTCGCGCCCGCCATCAAGATCGCCAGTGGCGATTTGACCTTTGAGACGGTGATCCGCGCCGCCGCCCGCACCGGCAAGCCGGTCCTCCTTTCGACCGGCTGCGGTGTTGTCGACGAAATCGACCGAGCGGTCGGTTGGGTACGCGACGAGGTTGGTCAGAAGGCATTGAACGAAAGGTTGGTGCTGCTGCATTGCGTGTCCGGCTATCCCACGCCGATCGAACAGGCCAATGTACGCGCCGTGTCCTTCCTGAAGACGCGTTATGATCTAACGGTCGGCTACTCCAACCATGTCATTGGGTCCGAGGCCGTGCTGGCGGCCGTGGCTTTGGGCGCCGCAATCATCGAAGTCCACGTTACCGATGCCGATCTGAGGGAGACGAGCAGCTTCCGCGATCACCGCCTGTCGTTCACCGGGCCCGAGCTGGCGGCGCTCATCCAATCCATCCGGGGCGTGAAATCCGCGCTGGGCGATGCGGCGAAGACCGTGCAGGCGGCGGAAGCCGGGAACCGAGATGCAATCCGAAAGGGCATCGTCGCCAAACACGACCTTGCCGCCGGAGTCGTGTTGACCGATGACGATCTGCTGTATGCGCGGCCGGCAACGCAGTTCCTCGCCGCGGAACGTCCGACGCTTATCGGACGGCGTCTGCTGCGCGCTTTGCGCCGGGGTGAAATCGTTCCGCGGGACGCGGTGACATAGTCCATGTGCGGCATTGCCGGCGCTATCCATAGAATCCCGCTCGATGATAAGCGCATCGCCGCGACCTTCGCCGCGATGAAGAACCGCGGACCCGATGGCAGCGGCATCCATCGCGGCATCTTGGGTGGCTTTTCCGTGACCCTGCTTCACACGCGACTGGCCATCATCGATCTCGATCCGCGCGCCAATCAGCCCTTCATGCGCGGCAACCTCGCCCTGATCTACAATGGCGAAATCTACAATTATGTCGAACTGCGCGCGGAGTTGGAGGGGCTAGGACACCGCTTCACGACGACGTCGGATACCGAGGTCATCGTCGAGGCATGGCGGGAGTGGGGCAAGGCTTCGTTCGACCGCTTCGAGGGGATGTGGGCGTTCGCCCTTCTCGATACGGCAAGCGACAGGTTGATCCTGTCGCGCGACCGCTTCGGCGAAAAGCCGCTTTATTTCATGCGCCATGACGGCGCCTTGTACTTCGCTTCCGAAGTGAAATTTCTCGAGGCGCTGTCGGGTCATCGGCCCGCCGCCAATCTTCGTCAGGTGCGGCGCTACCTCGTTAATGGCTACAAGTCGTTATACAAGCGACAAGACACCTTCTTCGACGGAGTCGGCGCGCTGCCGGCCTCATCCTTCGCCGAGTTGGCCGGTCCGGATCTGCCCATGCCCCGCCGCTACTGGCGGCTGGAATACACGCCTCAGGCCATGTCGGCGCAGGACGCCGCCGATGGCGTGCGCGCACGCCTGACTCGAGCCATTGAAATCAGGCTGCGCGCGGACGTCCCGGTCGCCTTCTGCCTGTCCGGCGGCATCGATTCGGGAACCCTGGCGGCCCTGGCGGTCAAACATTTCGGCGCCCGCCTCCATGCCTTTTCGATCATCGACGGCGACGCCCGCTACAACGAAAGCGCAAATATTGCGACCGTGGTCGAGGATCTCGGCTGCGAGCATCACATCGTCCACACATCGACCGAGGGTTTCCTCGACCGCCTCGACTCGCAAATCGCCTATCACGACGCCCCGGTGGCGACGATCACCTATTACCTGCACGCGTTCCTGTCGCAGGCGATCGCGGCACGAGGTTATAAGGTCGCGATCTCGGGTACCGCCGCCGACGAACTCTTCACCGGCTATTACGACCACTACGCCTTCTGGTTGGCCGAACAACGCGACCGCAACGATTTCCCGCGCGTCCTCGACGAATGGCGCAAGAGTTATGGCGCCTTTGTCCAGAACCCGCTGCTCCAGGAGCCCCTCCGTTTTGTCTCCGAGCCCTGCGCGCGCGACCATATTTTCCTGAACGCCGCCTTCTTTTCTTCCCTGTTGCGCGATCCCTTCGACGAACCCTTCGCGGAGGCGGCCTATAGCGGCAATTTGCTGCGCAACCGGATGCTGAACGAACTCCAACACGAATCCATCCCGGTGATCCTCGGAGAGGACGACATGAATTCGATGGAATATTCCATCGAGAACCGTTCGCCCTATCTCGACCGCGATCTGGCGGAGTTCGCTTATCGGATTCCCAACGCGCACCTGATTCGCGACGGCTTCGTCAAATGGCCGCTGCGCGAAGCCGGGGCCGGAAGTCTGCATGACCGCGTGCGCCTGGACCGGCGCAAGCGGGGATTCAATGCCTCCATCGAATCGCTACTCGACCGCCGCGATCCGCGGGTGCGCGAGCGCCTGCTTGCCCCTGGTCCAATTTTCGACGTCGTTGATCGCAAGCGTTTTCTCGAATTCTTCGACGCCGACATGACCGACAACAGCTTCTCGAAATTTCTGTTCAGTTTCGTGTCGGCCCGCCTTTTCCTCGATCGCCGAGCAGCGGCTTGACGGCGACGATCGCCATCGTCGATTACGGGCTGGGCAACCTTACCTCGGTGGCCGGGGCGGTCGAACGGCTCGGTTTCGCGCCCCGGCTTGCCGCCGAGCCCGCAGCGCTTGAAACCGCAGACAAATATATCCTGCCGGGGGTTGGCGCCTTCGGCGATGGGATGGCCGAGCTGCGCCGCCGCGGCCTCGCCGATGCGCTGAACCGACTGGTTCTGGGGGCGGGCAAGCCGATCCTGGGCATTTGTCTCGGCGCTCAATTGCTCGCTCGCGGCAGCGCGGAATTCGGCGATCACCGCGGCCTGGGTTGGCTGGACGCCGAGGTTGTTCGCATCGAACCAACGGATACGAACCTGCGCGTCCCGCATGTCGGATGGAACGAGTTGCGCCGAAAGCGCGATAGCGTGTTGTTCAAGAACGTCCCCGACGACGCGCTCTTCTACTACGTCCATAGTTTTCACATCCGCGGCGACGACGACGTCATCACCGGGGAGACCGATTATGGCGGGCCGGTTACGGCCACGGTCGAGAAGGGGCGGATCTACGGGACCCAATTTCATCCCGAAAAGAGCCAGCGACACGGCCTCACCGTGTTACGGAATTTCCTCGAAGAGGGTTGAGGAGGGTCGTGTTACGCAAACGCCTGGTGACCGTCCTCACCTTCAACGACGGGGTCTTGTTCCGGACCAAGGACTTCGTGCCGGATTATCGCTATACGCTCAATTTCGTGGATGCGTGGTCCGTGGACGAAATCGTGGTGCTCGACGTCACCCGGCCAGGCGGTGGGCAGCGGGCCAATTTTCTTGAGGTCGTGCGCCGTTTCGCCGGCAAGTGTTTCGTGCCGCTCGCCGCCGGCGGCGGGCTTCGCCATCTCGATGACGTGCGCGAGATGATGGGCATCGGCGCGGACAAAGTCGTGGTCAATTCGGCGGCGATCCGGCGGCCGGACTTCATTACCGAAATCGCGCGGGCCTATGGCGCTCAATGTGTTGTCGTCTGCATCGACGCCAGAAAAAACGCCGAGGGCGGCTATGAAGTATTCGCGGATTTCGCGTCCTCGCCCACCGGCCTAACACCGGAGAAATGGGCGCGGGAGGCGGTGCGGCGTGGGGCCGGGGAGATTCTTATCCAGGCCGTGGACCGCGATGGGTCGCTCGAGGGCTACGATCTCGAACTTTGCCGGGCAGTCGCCGATGCGGTCGACGTACCGGTCCTGATCCTCGGCGGCGCCGGCCAATGGCAACACTTCGTCGAGGGATTCCGGGCGGCCCGTGCCTCGGCCGTCTGCACCCAGAACATCTACCATTTCACCGAGACCGCGATCAAAAGCGCGAAATCCTTTCTCACCAAAGCCGGAATCGAAGTCCGTCCATGATGTCGTTCACCATCGAGTAGGCAATGTTCCAGTTCTGCAAAAAATGTCTGATGCCGTCGAGCAGGCCACGTATCGGCTTCAATCCCGAGGGAATCTGCAACGGTTGCCTCAATGCCGAACAAAAAAACCATGTGGATTGGGCGGCCCGAGGCCAGGAGTTCCTGGACCTCATCGCCGCCTATAAATCCACCGATGGTAGTTGGGATTGTGTCGTGCCCTGGAGCGGCGGCAAGGATTCAAGCGCGATCGCCTGGCGACTAAAATTCGACTACGGCCTTAATCCGCTGCTCGTCACCTTTTCGCCGATGATCCCCTCCGAAATCGCGCAACACAATCGCGAGCAGATGCTGAAGGCGGGATTCGACCACCTTCTCGTCCGGCCGAATCAGCAAGTAGCGCGGCACCTCGCCCATCGCTTTTTTGTCGAGCGCGGCAATCCCAAGGTGGCCTGGGACGCGGGGGTCAATACCATTCCCTTGCAGGTCGCCGTGCGTTATCGCATCGCGCTGGTCTTTTACGCCGAACATGGTGAAAGCGAATATGGCGGCAAGGTCCGTAACGAGGAGTCCAAGAAAATTCGAGACTTCACCGAAGTCATCGAACATCAGATCGGCGACGATCCGCGCAACTGGGTCGATGACAAGATTGGGGCCGGCGATCTCAACCCCTATCACTATCCCGACCGCGACGCCGTCGCCGCCGTCGGCGTGAAGGCGCTCTATTTTGCCTACTTCCATCGATGGGACGTGGTGTCCAATTACGAACTCATCGCCGAAAAGATAGACTTCAAGACTGTTCCCTGGGGCCGCAGCGAAGGCACGTTCACGAGTTTCGACAGCCTCGACGACAAGATCGACGACCTCTATTACTACCTTCAATTCATCAAATTCGGATTTGGCCGGGCCGTGCGCGACGCCAGCAGGCAAATCCAAAACGGCCGCCTGACCCGGGCCCAGGGTCTCGAGCTTGCCCAACGTTATGACGGCGAGTTCCCCGGGGAACATATCGATGCCACGCTCGATTTCCTGGGCCTTAGCCGCAGCGAATTCGAGCACATCGTCGATCTTCATCGAAATCCTGAAATCTGGACGATTCAAGACAATGAATGGCATTTGCGCAACGCGTTGCGTTAATTCGACATTGAGAAAGGCTGATGATGCCGACCGTTAAGCACACGAATTTTCCTTGCGATCTGTGCGGCGCCGACCGGCCCGTCGAGGTGCCGCATAGCCGGGAATACACCGGCGACCAGCCCGTTTACATCTGTAGCCAATGTGGGTTTGTCTATGTTCGCAGCCGGCGATCGGCCAAGGACATCGCGGCGTCCTGGTCCGACGACATCTTCGGCGAGGGGTACACCGCGCGCATTCCGGCGGTGACGGCCCGGCTGACGTTCGTCGCCGCCTTTCTCGACGAACAAATCGGGCTGAAGGGCAAGACGTTGTGCGACATCGGCGGCGGCGAGGGTGAATTTCTCCGCATTGCCGGTGGGCAGCCTTATGGCGCCCGCACCTTCGGGATCGAGCCGTCGCCGGCCAATTGCGCCCGGCTTCGGGAGCTTGGCGTCGAACATTTCAACGGCACGATCGAGGATTATCGGGACCGGCCGGATGGGCAAAAACGCCGCTTCGACGTCGTCACCATCATGTGGACGTTGGAAAACTGCCAGTCCTGCCGCGCCATGCTCGACGCCGCTCATGACGTGCTCGCCGATGGCGGTCACATCCTGGTGGCAACAGGCAGCCGCCTGCTCGTGCCGTTCAAGAAGCCGCTGCACTATTATTTGAGCAAGAATCCCGCCGACACCCATTGCTTCCGGTTCAGCGCCAATTCCTTGCGCGGGATTCTGGCCGTTTCCGGCTTTGCCCCCGTCGCCATCAATCGTTATGTCGATCAGGACTGGCTGGTCGTGGTCGCGCGCAAGGAGGCCAAGGGCAAATCGATCCCGTGGCAAGGGGACGATCCCAAGGCGATGTCGGATTTCTTCGAGCGCTGGCACCGCGACACCCAAACCCATTTCCGAGACATTTGACGGCCACCCCCAATGCCCCTCATCTCCTATGACAGCTTCGTGGCGCCGCTCGCCGGTCAGCGCATCCTGCTGGTCGGCGGCGCCGGTTTCATCGGACACAATTTGGCCCTGGCACTTCGTCGCGCCAACGCCGAGGTCATGGTCGCCGACAATCTGGTGGTCAATAATCTGATCGCCAATGTCGGTGACCCGGCGCTGGATCCGCTGCGCCGCCAGATGTATCTCGATTTTCTGCTCGACCGGTTCAGCCTGATGCGCGAGGCGGGCGTACTTATCCGCAATGCCGACGCCCGCAACTTGACCGACGTCACGCGTCTCTTCGATGAATTCAGGCCCAACAAGGTCGTTCAATTGGCGGCCATCGCCAGCGCCGTCGATGCCGGCAAAGACCCGGGCCTTTGCTTTGACCTGCAACTCCTCACCCTTCGCAATGTGTTGGAATTGTGCCGTCGCGGGGGTGACCTGATCGAGGTGATGTTTCTGAGCTCGAGCACCGTCTACGGCGATTTCGAGACGCCGACCGTGGATGAGGCCACGCGCCCCCAGCCTCGCGGCATCTACGCGAATGCGAAATACATGGGCGAAAGACTGGTTCGCACCTATGCCGACCAACACGGCATCGCTTGCGTCGTGGTTCGTCCCAGCGCGCTTTATGGCGAGCGTTGCATCAGCGGCCGTGTCTCCCAGGCGTTCATCGAAAACGCCCTTTCGGGCAAACCGCTGTTGCTCGAGGGCGGCGGCGATGGCCGACTTGATTTCACCTATATCGAGGACCTGGTTCAGGGCATGGCGCGCGCTCTCTCGCTCAAGAAGCGCCCCGGTTACACCAACACGTTCAACCTGACCTTCGGCAACGCGCGCACCATCGCCGAGCTTGCGGCCATCGTGAAGACAGTGGTGCCAACCGCAACGCTGGAGGAGAGACCGCGCGCCGCCGACAAACCGGTGCGCGGCACCCTGTCGACAAAGAAGGCCGAGGAGGAACTGGGCTTCAAGGCCGGATGGGGGTTGGAGACCGGGTATAAACGTTATTGCGCCTGGTACGCGGATCAATGGCAACGCGCGGTCGCGCGCCGGAAGCGCGATTGACCGCAATCCCGCGACGCGTGAACGAGGCGGCACGGCCCGTCGCCTTCGACTTGGAGGCGATGGAACGCGACCCGGCGTGGCGCGAAAGCGTGGCGTGGCCGCTGCCGCCAGCGGAAATCGCGTCCACGGTCGATGCGCTTACGCAGCGGTGGCTCGAATTCCTGCAAACACTCCGCGACGAGAGCCATCGCGACGTCGCGGTGCTGGCGGGACTGACCCTCGTCGCGACCGCCGGCTGGTTGGCGGAGTCCGCGCTCGCCGTGACCCGCGAACAGCAGGCCGGAATTCGCCTTAGCGGCGGCCCCGCCGAATTGCCCTGGCTACGCGGCGAAGCGGACACGCCGCCGCGCGCGGCCGGTCTGTCCCGCATCAAACCGCCTTCCGTACCGAAATACGCCGTCATTCGGCGCGCGCTGCGCACGGCCAGTTGGACGGTGCCGTGGCGGCTTCCGCGCGCCCTGCTGGCGCCACGCGCGACCGCGATAAGCCACAACCCGATGCTGGCGACGGCGGCCCGCCGTTTTCCAGGCGGCGTCGGATTTGGACATGCGGAAAGTCTGCTTCTTGACGTCCGCTCTCGGATGGCCGAACCGCTCTTCGCCGTTGGCGAACTGGCGGCGTCGGCGGCGTCGGCGCTTACCAGAATCGGGGGACT
The DNA here is from genome assembly GCA_945892765.1 of Asaia bogorensis. GTDB lineage: Bacteria > Pseudomonadota > Alphaproteobacteria > CACIAM-22H2 > CACIAM-22H2 > SHVT01. Next base: position 23,401 of record CAMDDQ010000002.1, on the reverse strand, counting down.
CGGCGACCTCGTCCGCCTGCGCCTTGAGTGGCTCGTCTTGGACCAGGCGCAAAGCCTGTTCGAGCAAGCCGCCCGCGACCTGGCCGCGATTCGGCAGATCCGCCTTCCCCAGATCCTGTGGTCGGGGACCGGGGGGTATTGGCCGGCTCGGGCCGCGGGGCTGGAGGTCCTCCGCCGCGGCGGCGGGGTTGTCCGCTTCGACCATGGCGGCACCTTCGGCATGCTGGCCCGACTCGAGGACACGGCGCAACGTGAATTTACCGCAGCCGGCCGTTACGTCGTGGCCACGGAAGCAATGGCCGCCATCGCACGGCTGGCACGGCCCGAACGTATGGTGCCGTGGCGAAAGTGTCGGATCGAGGGCGCTGATGGAGATCCGGCTTTCGCCGCAGTTTCCAAATCGCCGCGGCCGGCGAAAGTCGGGCGGCGACTGGCCGTCTACGCGCCGACGTTGCTCCGTGGCTACCGACAACTACCTCAACCCTGGCTTGCCGATCCCATCTATCTCGACTGGCAGTTGCGCTTGGCCGAAATGTTAAAGGCCTCACCGGTCGATGTCTTGTGCAAGCCTCATCCCGAAGGGCTCCTGCGCGGCCGGCCCCATCCCCTCGCCGCAATCGCCGACACGACCTATGTCCCGTTTGAAGATGTGATCGACGCCGCCGATGTCTTCGTTTTCGACTTCGCCTCGACGACCGCTTTTTGGAAGGCGCTGTGCACGGACCGGCCAGTGGTCTTCATCGACATGGGCATGGCCCCGTTCGCGGCGCCGGTCGCGGCGATGATCGCGCGACGATGCCGAGTCATTCCCGCGAAAATGGACGAACGAAACCGGCCGATCGTCGACGCCCCTTCGTTGGTCGAGGCCGTGGCCGGAGGCCCGGGACGCGCGGACCCTTCAGACTTCCGCCGCCTGTTGGCCGGAGAGGCATGACCGCCCAAATCGCCCGAACCGCCATCCCCGCCGCCACGTTTGTCGACATTGAGGATGGCTACGGTTGGCGCCGGACGCGCCATGGCACGATGGCGCTTTGGACCAAGGGCTACGTCGACGGGCAGTCGGCGGAATCGCTCGCGCGCGCTTTCGCCAATGCCGACGCGGACAAACTCGCTTCCGCTTTGCTCTCGCTCCACGGCCATTTTGCTCTTGTTGCTGAGACGCCGGAGTGGACCTTGGCCGCCGTCGATCGGGTTCGCAGCATCCCGCTCTTCGTGACGGAAGGTTCCAGCGGGCCGATCATCGGTGCCAATGCCTTGCGCTTGCAGGGAAGACTTCGCCCATCGCCCGAATACCTCGATCGCGAAGCGGCCCTGGTGCTGGGAATGTCAGGCTACACACTCGGCGCCAAAACTTTGGACCGCCGCATCGACCAAATCGAGCCCGGCCATTTTCTACTCATACGAGGACCGGCGCTACCTCTACAGAAGCGCTACCACGCCTGGACGCCTTGGCAGAGCAGCGCCGGCACACCTGCAAAAACGACAAGCCAACTTGCCGACGTAACGCTCGGCGTGTTGGCACGGATGGCCGCCTCGGTGGGCGGCCGCCCGATCGTGGTGCCGCTCAGCGCGGGTCTGGATTCGCGCCTGATCGTTTCCGGCCTCCATCGGCTCGGTGTTCGGCAGGTGCGGTGCTTTTCCTACGGACTTCCGGGAAACTACGAGGCCGAAGCGGGACGCGGCATCGCCGACCGGCTGGGCTATCCGTGGACATTCATTCGCCTCGATCCGAGAATCCAGCGCGACGTCTTCGCCTCGGCCGACAACCAGGCCTATGTCCGGTTTGCCGACACCCTGGCCGCGGTTCCCTTCCAGCAGGATTTCCATGCCGTGCGCAGCCTTCGCGATTCCGGCTGGCTGCCGAAGGACGCCGTGCTCGTTAATGGCCAGACAGGCGATTTCATTGCCGGCAATCATATCCCTGTGGCGCTGCGGCGGGCGCGATCCGAACTCGACGCCGATTCTCGCTGGCGCCTTATTCTCGACGGGCTCGTCGCCAAACATTACAGCCTGTGGGGGTCTCTCAAAACGCGCGAGAATTTGGCGTTGGTCCAAGGGCGCCTAAAGACGGACATCGCAGCGTCCGGGGGTGTTCTTGGCGAGCCCGAGACCGATCACGGGCTTTTCGAGGTTTCGGAATTCCGCAATCGCCAATGCAAATACGTGATCGGCGGCCAACGCATTTACGAATTCCTGGGTTTCGATTGGCGGCTGCCGCTGTGGGACAACGACTATTTGGACTTTTGGGCGGAGGCCCCACTCGCCGCCAAGGCGGGGCAGTCGCTCTACCGCCGCATGCTCGAAGAACAAAATTGGGGCGGCGTCTGGCAGGGCTGGGCCTTTCCGCGGCGTGTATCTCCCGCCTGGCTCGCGCCACTGCGCTTGGCCGCCAAGGCCGCGTTCGTGCCATTCGGCCGCAAGCGCTGGCACCGATTTGAACGCTCGCACTTCGCTTACTGGATGGACGTCGTCGCCAATTACGCGATCGCACCCTATCCCCGCGTGCGACGGGATCGACGCGATCACCGCAACGCCATTTCCTGGCATGTCGAAGCCTATTTGGCCGCCAAGGGTCTCGGTCTCGACGGACGGGCGATCGAGGCCGAATGCGCGTGATGGTCGTCTCACGGCTGTTCTCCGGCTTCTCTGATTCGCTGGCGACGGGCACTTGGCGGCCGAAAGGCCAACCCGCGATCTACAAATTGCTGGAAGCCCTCGCCGACGCCCCCGACATCGACCTGATCTCCGTTTTCGGGTGTAAGGACGAACCCGCGGGACAACGATTCGCCGGGCGGCGATGGGCCAATGTCGATCGCCTTGGCGTCTGCGCCATCCTGCCCTATCGGCGGCGCCCCGGGCTCGCCGCGACGGGGCTGGATACGGCGTGGCGCGAATTCACACATGCCGCGCGTTGTCTATGGCTCTATCTGCGCCACCGTCCCGACGTCATCTATTTCACCAGCGCCAATTTCGCCATAGCCGCGCTTTTCGCGCGTCTTGGATTAGGCCGCGTCATCTTGCGGTTCATGGGCATGTTCCCGGCGGAGCAGGCGCTGGCGCTATCCCGAGGCGGTTTCGTGCGCTGGCTCTATGCCGCGCCCTTCGACCACGTGGTCTGCACTCAGGAGGGCAGCGGCGCCGAATGGTACCTGCCGCGTTTGCTCCGGCCCTCGGCGCCGCTCTCGATTCTCCTGAACGGCGTGGACCAGGACGGGCCAAGCCCGGAACAAGTCGAGACACTACGCGCCCGGCTTGGACCGAACCGGCGACCGACAATCCTTTTTGTCGGCCGTCTGGAGACCATGAAGGGTTGCGTGGAATTTCTCGATGCGGCGCTGCTTGTCCTCAGGGACCGGCCGGATGCCGCCCAGTTCGTTATCGCCGGTTCGGGCAGCCTCAAGGACACGCTACTTCAGAGTCTTCAGGATGCCGGCCGACCCAGCGATATCCATCTTCTGGACGGTCTGCCGCATGACGCGATGCCAGCAGTCTACGCGGCCTGCGATATCTATGTCTCGCTCAACAAACATGGCAATTTGAGCAACGCCAATCTTGAGGCGCTCGCCGCCGGCAAATGTATGGTCGTGCTGGAGGGCGATCCGGCGGCCCATATCGATCAGATCACCGAGTCGCTGTTACCCCGGGACTGTGCAAAGCGCGTTTCTCGCGCCGACATAGCCCGAAGTCTCGCCGACACACTCATCGCATTGCTCGACCGCCCCGAACAGGTCGCCGCCCACGCCGCCGCCGCCCGGCGGCTCGCCGACAAGATCTTGATCGGCTGGGACGAGCGCGTGGGTCAGGAAATTTCCATCATTCGCGGTTCTTTCAACACAAAGGCTCCATGTACGTCATCGGCATCAGTTCTGGCCTGAAACACGGTCACCACGACGGCGGCGCCGTGCTCTTGCGAGACGGCGAGTTAATCGCCGCCAGCGAGGAGGAGCGGTTCACACTCGCCAAACACGCGCGCGGGGAGCTACCGCGTGGCGCCATCCGATTCTGCCTCAAGAAGGCCGGCATCACGATGCGCGATGTCGATTGGGTATGTTCGCCGCTCAAATCCTATCCGCACTATGCACAGCGCCTGACCGATTATTTCGCCTTCAATTTCGGCCACAGCCCAAAAATAGAACTCTACGACCACCACCTCTGCCACGCTGCCAGCACCTATTACGGCTCCGGCTTCGACGAGGCCGGCGTCTTGTGCGTCGATTTCTCGGGCGATTCGAGTTCGGGCCTCGCCATCCATGGCCGGGGAAAGACGATGTCGGAGGTTGTCCGTTTCGAACGTCACAACAGCCTCGGCCTGTTCTACGGGATGCTGACGCAGTACCTTGGGTTCTCCATGACGCATGACGAATACAAGGTCATGGGTCTTGCCTCCTACGGCACGCCGCGATTCCTGGAGGCCTTCGACCGTATCCTCCGCCCCGATGGCTTCGGCTTCGTGCTCGAGCGCGGCTATGACAAGCGGCTGCGCGATGCGCCGATATACACGACCGATTTCTCGACGCGACAAGAACGCATATTCACGGAATTGCTCGAAGAGGTTCTTGGCCCGCGCCGTCTGCCCGGTCAGAAACTCGACGACCGCTTCCGCGATATCGCCGCAAGTGGTCAAAAGCGATTGGAGGAAATCGGCGTTCATCTCGCCCGCACGCTGGTTCAACGCACCGGCTGCACCGATCTGTGCCTTGCTGGAGGCGTCGCGCTGAACTGCAAGATGAACATGGAGATTTGGCGGGAAGCCGGAATCCGCCGGCTCTATGTCCCGCCGGTCCCGCATGATGCCGGCGTCGCTTTGGGCGCGGCCATGCTGAAATGCGTCGAACACGGGCATTCCATCGCGCCGCTCGCCCATGCCTATTGGGGACCGGAATATTCACCGGACGAAATCCGCCGGACGCTCGTTCAGGTCGGCGCGCGTTTTGCCGAGTGCCGCGACCCGACCGAAGCCGCGGCCACCGACTTGCTCGCGCAACGGACCGTGGGCTGGTTTCAAGGACGCATGGAATTCGGTCCACGCGCCCTTGGCAACCGATCCATTCTCGCCGACCCACGCAGTAAGGCGATGAAAGACCGCATCAACGCCACCATCAAATACCGTGAAGAATTCAGGCCCTTTTGCCCGTCGGTTCTGCCGGCCGCGCAGGCCGACTATTTTGAGAACAGCTTTGATGCGCCGTTCATGGTCGTGACCTTTCCGGCACGGCCCGGGACCGCCGACATTTTGCCGGCAGTCACCCATGTCGACAACACCGCGCGCCTGCAAAGTGTTAGCGCCGAACACAATCCGCTGTTCCATCGCCTGATCGAGACATTCGCGGCCAAGGGTGGCGTCCCGGTTGTGCTCAACACCAGCCTCAACATCAATGAACAGCCGACGGTCAACGCCCCGCTAGAAGCGTTGCACACCTATTTCTGCAGTGGCCTTGACGTGCTCTACCTCGGCCCTTTCCGTTTGGAGAAAATCCGCGATGAAGCCTGATACCGACCGGAGCGGCCGTTATCAGCCGCGCATCGACTTAAACGGCGCCACCGTCCTGATCACCGGCGGGAGCGGCTCGTTCGGCAGGCATTTCGTACGCGCGGTATTGAGACATTGGCGGCCCGAGCGCCTCATCGTGTTTTCCCGCGACGAGATGAAACAGTACGAAATGCAGGGCGATCCCACGATCGGCGCGGGCAACCCGATGCGCTACTTTATTGGCGATGTCCGCGATTCCGATCGCTTGGAGATGGCCATGCGCGGGGTCGACTATGTCATCCACGCCGCCGCGCTGAAACAGGTGCCGACGGCCGAATACAATCCCTTTGAATGCATCCGCACCAACGTCTTGGGTGCGGAGAACGTGGTGAAGGCGGCGCTCCGCACCGGCGTGAAGCGGGTCGTGGCGCTTTCCACCGACAAGGCGGTCAACCCCATCAATCTGTACGGGGCGAGCAAACTTGCCTCCGACAAGATTTTCGTCGCCGCCAACCATCTGAGCGGCCGCGGCGGCGCGCATTTTTGCGTCGTTCGATATGGCAATGTATTGGGGTCTCGGGGTAGCGTCGTACCGCTGTTCAAGACGCTCGCGGCCGCGGGCGCGGGAGACGTGCCGATCACCGACCCCCGCATGACGCGCTTTTGGATCACGCTCGACCAGGGGGTTGATTTCGTTCTGTCCGCCCTTGCCGCAATGCAGGCCGGAGAAATCTTCGTGCCCAAAATCCCCAGCGTCCGCATCACCGACCTGGCCGAAGCGATGCTTCCTGGCCGCGTTCAACGAACGGTCGGCATTCGTCCGGGCGAGAAGCTGCACGAAGTCATGGTCACCGAAGACGACGCCCGCACGACCGTCGAACTCGATGACCGCTTTGTTATCGAACCTTCACTCAAGTTCTGGCGGTCGGAGTCACTGGCCGATCGCGGCGCCAAGCGCGTTGCCGAGGGCTTTCGGTACGCCAGCGACACCAATCCCGAGTGGCTCGACGCCGCATCGCTCCGCCGCGTTCTCGTTGAAAATGGACTACTTGCCTAACCATGCGGCCGACCTTGGTCACGGGTGTCACCGGCCTGCTCGGCCCCTATCTGATCGACACGATGGCAAAACGGGGCAAGGTCGTGGGCACTGGCGGACGCGGCGGGGATATCCCATGCGACCTGACCGATGCCCAGGCGACACGTCGGATGGTGGAGTCGGTCGACCCCGGCATTGTCATTCATTCCGCCGCGCTCAGCCTGGTCGATGAATGCGAAGGGAACCCGGCGCGCGCCGCCGCCCTCAACCGCGACGCGACGCGCAATCTGGTGTCGGCTCTTGCCCCGGATACCAGACTCGTCGCGATCTCGACGGATCAGGTCTATTCGGACACGGACGGACCGCATGCCGAGGACAACACCGGCCCCGTCAACACCTATGGCCGCAGCAAGCTTGACGGTGAACGCGAGGCAATGGCGCATCCGGGCGCATTGATTATTCGCACGAATTTCTTCGGCCGGTCGCGCACCCCCGGGCGTCTCAGCCTTTCGGACTGGATCACGGCAAATCTGGCGGAACGCCATCCGATCACACTGTTTTTGGACTCCCTCTATTCGCCGTTGCAAATGGATACACTGGCGGCGTTGATCGCGGAGGCTTTGGACAAGAACCTCTCGGGCATTTTTAATTTCGGCAGCCGCGCCGGGATGTCGAAGCGGGATTTCGGCTTTGCCGTCGCCCGGCGCCTCGGATTGGCGACCGACAGCGCGACCTCCGGCTACGTACGCGGCGTTCCGGGCCGCGCCCGGCGGGCGCGCGACCTGCGCATGGATGTGAGCCGTCTGGAGGCGGCTCTCGGGCGGCGCCTCCCCACACTTCAGGAAGAGATCGACAGGCTATGAGCCGGGAATTCACCATAGGCCGCCACCGCGTGGGTGGCCGCAATCCCACCTATTTCATCGCCGACGTCGCCGCCAATCACGATGGCGATCTCGAGCGCGCAAAGCGGCTGATACGGCTTTGCGCGGAAGCCGGCGCCCACGCCGCGAAGTTCCAGAATTTCAGGGCGGAGACCATCGTTTCCGACTATGGCTTCAAGGCGCTGGGCGGACAGAAATCGCACCAGGCCAATTGGGCAAAGAGCGTCTTCGATGTTTATGCCGATGCGTCCTTGCCGGTGGGGTGGACCGAGACGTTGAAGGCTACCTGCAACGCGGCCGGAATCGATTATTTCACCGCGCCCTACGACCTCGACCTGATCGACCGACTCGCGCCCCATGTCTGCGCCTGGAAACTAGGCTCGGGCGATGTGACCTGGCATGAATCGATCGAACGCATGGCGAAGGATGGCAAGCCCCTCATCATCGCCACCGGCGCTTCGACCATGGCCGAGGTCCGCGCCGCGATGGCTGCCGCCCGTAAACATTGCAGCGACATCGTGCTGATGCAGTGCAACACCAACTACACCGCGTCGCTTGAGAATTTCCGGCACGTCAACCTGAAGGCACTCACTGCCTTCGCGGCAGAATTTCCGGACGTCATCCTCGGTCTTTCCGATCATACGCCCGGTCATGCAACGGTGCTCGGCGCCGTGGCGCTCGGGGCAAGAGCCATCGAAAAACACTTCACCGACGATTGCGAACGCGCCGGGCCCGATCACAAATTTTCGATGGATCCCCGCAACTGGCGCGAGATGGTGGATCGCACGCGCGAACTGGAGGCCGCACTCGGCGATGGGATCAAGAAAGTCGAAGACAACGAAGTCGAAACCGTGGTCCTGCAACGCCGCGCCATCCGGGCGGCGCGGGCGATCCCGCGTGGTCGCAAGATCGAGGCGACTGATCTTGTCGTGCTACGTCCTTGCCCGGTGGACGGGTTGCCCCCGCATCGAAAGGCTGAACTGATCGGTCACGTCGCCCGGCGCGCCATCGACGCCGGCGATTGCGTGCGGCTGGCCGACGTCGAATGAAAGCCGGGATAGTCATCCCGGCGCTGAATGAGGAGAAGACCATCGCCGAGGTCGTGCGTAGCGTCCGCCCCTATGGCGAGGTGATCGTCGTTGATGACGGCTCCAGCGACGCCACTTCGGCGCTTGCCGAGACGGCGGGCGCCATTGTCGTCCGGCACGCCGCCAATCGCGGCTATGACGGCGCGCTCGCCAGTGGCTTCGCCCGAGCGGCGTCTTTGAAGCTCGATGCCGCCTTGTCTTTCGACGCCGATGGCCAACATGATCCCGCCGTGATCGCGCGCATGCTGGCGCCAATCGCGGCCGGGCAAGCGGACCTGGTGCTAGGAGCGCGGCCGCACCCCGCCCGACCCTCCGAATGGCTGTTCGATCTTTATGCGCGCGCCCAATTCGGCGTTCCCGACATCTTGTGCGGCCTCAAGGCATTTTCGGCATCGGTCTATTGCACCCATGGCGCGGCGGCGGCGAGGCGATCGATCAATACCGCCATGGCGCTCGCTGCGATCCGCTCGGGCCACCGTTGGGCAAACGTATCTGTACCGATCCGGCCGCGCGATGGACAACCCCGATTCGGCTCCGCCCTGCGGGCAAACTGGCGGATCGTCAAGGCACTGGGCGGCGCCATTGCCGATGATTTCGGCGGAATGCCGGCATGAACAACGTTGTTGCCGTCATCCAGGCGCGGATGACGTCCACGCGTTTGCCGGGCAAAGTTCTCATGCCCCTGGCCGGCGCCCCGCTTCTGACCCGCATGATCGAGCGCGTGCGCCGCATCGGCGGGCTCGATCGCATCTGCGTCGCCATTCCCGAAGGCCCGGCGCATGACCCGATTGCCGAACTGGTCCGTGGGTTGAGGGATGTGACGTTGGTGCGTGGCCCGGAGGACGACGTATTGCGCCGAACGGCGATGGCCGCGACGGTGTGCCGCGCGGATGTCGTCGTTCGGCTGACGTCGGACTGCCCGATGATCGACCCCGATGTTTGCGCCGCGGTTATCGCAATGCGGCAGGCCACGGGCCTGCCCTATGCGCGAACCGCGTTCGCAAGCGGTTTTCCCCTCGGCTTCGATATCGAAGTCGTCCGCGCGGACGCCCTGGCGGAGGCGGATCGGGAAGCCGTGGATTCCTATGAACGCGAACACGTAACACCCTTCCTGTGGCGCCGCCCGGATCGCTATCCCTGTGTCTTCCTCGATCGCCGCCCCACGCGGCGGGACTGGCGGCTTGTGGTCGACACCGCCGAGGATCTGGAACTGGCGAGGCGCGTCTTCGACGCTCTCTATGCGACGCGCCCGGGCTTTGGCTTCGCCGACATCGAAGCATTGTTCGCGGCCAGGCCGGAGCTGCTCGCCATCAACCGCGCCACGGCGCAAAACCCTTATCGCGGACTTCCGCAGGACTCACCATGACACTCGGCGAAAAACAACTTGGCATCTGGCGCGGCGATTTTGGCAACGCGTATATCGAGCGCAACCAAGCGACCGCGGAACGTGTAAGACAGCGCATCGCGGCTTTTGCTTCGATCCTGCCTCACCTCGCCGGTGCCCCGGCTGCGTCGATTCTCGAGGTCGGCGCCAATATCGGGCTCAACCTGCGCGCGCTCACCGGCCTAACCGGGGCCGCGCTCCACGCCGTCGAGCCAAACCGCCAAGCTCGCGAGATCTTGATTGCGGAATCCGTTTTGCCGGCTGAGCGGGTTCATGACGCGACGGCGGCGGCCCTGCCGTTGGCGGATACCTCGTTTGACCTCGTTTTCACCTCGACGGTGTTGATCCATGTACCGGACGAGGCGCTCGCCGCGGCCATGCGGGAGATTCATCGCGTCAGCCGGCGCTGGATCCTCTGCATGGAATATTTCTCCCCGGTGACGCAGACCATTACCTATCGCGGGCATGGCGACCTGCTATTCAAACGCGACTATGGCGGACTTTGGCTCGACGGCTTTCCCGACCTTGAATACGTCGCCGATGGATTTTTCTGGAAGCGGACAACCGGGCTGGACGACGTCAATTGGTGGTTGCTGCGGAAATCCCATTGACCGCAGCGGCCCGAAGCGGGAAGGAGCCGCTTCGGGTACTATTTTTTCTGCCCGACCTCGATCTCGGCGGCGCGCAACGGACCGTTGTCAACTTGGTCAACAATTTGCCGCGAACCGGTGTCTTGCCGATGCTGGCCGCGGCGCGGGCCAATGGACCGGGGCGCGAGTGGCTTGCGAAAGATATCAACTTCGTCGACTTGGCCGCGGGCCGGTTGCGTGGCGCGCCCCTACCCCTCAGGCGCTTGATCACCGCGACTCGCCCAAACCTTGTTTTCGCGACCATCGCGCACGCCAATGTCGTCGCCACGTTGGCGACACTCGGGCTTTCAGACCGGCCGGCCGTCGTGTTGCGCGAGACCAATAGCCATCGCCATCGTCCCGATTTGTCTTGGGCAAGCCGCGCGGCGATCGCCTGGGCCTATCGCCGCGCCGATGCCGTGGTGGCGCTTTCACGCGGCGTCGGCCGCGAATTGACTGAATCCTATGGTCTCGAACCGACGCGGGTCGTTACCATTCACAATCCGGTCGAGGTCGAACACATCGCAGCAAACGCCCGTGCCGCCATTCGGCCATGGACAGATAACGCACCAGTAGTGGTCGGGCTTGGCCGGTTGGTTGCGCAGAAGGGTTTCGACCTACTTCTACGTGCTTTCGCGGCCGCGGCGCCGGACAATGCTCGGCTGGTCATTATCGGCGACGGCCCCGACCGCGACGCCCTTCAACACCTTGCCGGCGAACTCGGCATTGAAGGCCGCGTCGGGATACGGACCAGCGCCGAGGACATCGCTCCGTGGCTGACCCACGCCGCCATGTTCGTCCTGTCGTCGCGTTGGGAGGGTTTCGGTCATGTCATCGTCGAGGCCATGGCCTCTGGCACCCCCGTGATCGCGGCGGATTGCCCGTACGGTCCCACCGACATCGTCCGCCATGAACAGGACGGATTGCTGGTACCGGCGAACATCGGGGGACTGACCGACGGCATGAAAAGGCTGTTCGACGATCCTGCCTTGGCCAAGCGCCTGGGGGCGGCGGGGATCGAGTCTTCGCACCGCTTCTCCGCCGACCGTATCGCCGCCCGTTATGCGGACCTGTTTCATCGCCTTTGTGGCGCGAAGGAAGCCCCGTGAGCACCGACCGTGTCCTGCATGTCATTACCGACCTCGATGTCGGCGGCGCCGAGAACATGTTGGCGACACTTCTTGAGGCAAGACGGCCGAACGCACCCAGGGCTTCCGTGGTCAGCCTGACCCCGGCCGGCCCCCTCGCCGCGCGTATCACCCATACGGGTGTACCCGTCGCGGATCTGGGAATTGCCGGCGTGGGAACGATTCTCCCCGGACTATGGAAACTTGCCGGTCAAATCCGCTCGTGGAAGCCGCACGCCATTCAAGGCTGGATGTATCACGGTAATCTCGCGGCGACCCTCGCCCTTGGTCTATCAGGTCGACGCCGCGGGACGGGGCTCTACTGGGGCATACGTTGCTCCGACATGGATCTCAGCCGATATGACCGGCAGTTGCGGTTAATCGTGCAGGCCGGTGCCCGCCTCTCCCACCTGCCCGACGCCATCGTTGCGAATTCGGAGGCCGGCCGGGCGACGCATGAACGGCTGGGCTACCGGCCACAGCGGTTTCACATGATCGACAACGGGATCGACACCGAACGATTTCGCCCGGACCCCAGGGCAAAGGCGGAGTTGCGGGCGTCTCTCGGCCTCGCAGACGGAGCGCATGTCCTGATCCAGGTGGCTCGCCGCGACCCGATGAAGGATCACGAAACGATGCTCGCGAGTCTCGACCGGTTGCCCGGAACCACATTGCTGGCCGTCGGTTTGGGCACGGAGACGCTCCCCGAACGCGCCGGGCTGCATCGACTCGGGCGACGCGACGACGTCGCGCGCGTGTTGGCTGCCGCCGACCTAGTGGTTTCGTCCTCGGCTTTCGGCGAAGGTTTTCCGAGCGCGATCGCGGAAGGCATGGCCGCTGGGTTGCCGGCGGTCGCCACCGATGTCGGTGATTCCGCGCGCATCATTGGCGAGACCGGTCGAATCGTGCCGCCATCCGATCCGGTTGCGATGAGTGCGGCCATCGTTGGGCTCCTGAGGGAGGGACCGGAATCGTTGGCCAAGCGCGGCATCGCCGCTCGCCGACGTATCGAAGAGAATTTTTCCGTAGCCCGCGCCGCCGCCGCCTTCGACGCGCTCCACCTGGGTTTGACCTAACCATGTGCGGCATCGCCGGACTCGTCGATCTCGGCGGCATCAACCGGGCCATTGTGGCACCGCGCTTGGCGGCGGCACTGGATCGGCTCCGGAGACGCGGTCCGGACGGCGAAGCAACCTGGTTCGACGAGCGTGCCGCTTTCGGCCATCGCCGGCTTGCCATTATCGACCTTACTCAAGCGGCGGCCCAACCGATGGCCGCCCATGGTTTCGTCGTCACCTATAATGGCGAAGTCTATAATTTCACCGCGTTGCGCGAGGAGCTTGCGGCGCGCGGCCATCGCTTTCAGACCCAATCCGACACCGAAATCCTGCTTGCGGGTTGGCGCGAATGGGGCGAGGGCCTTCTCGACCGGATTTCCGCCATGTTCGCCTTCGCCCTCTGGGATCCCGAAAAAGGCGAGTTGATCCTGGCACGCGATCGATTCGGCAAGAAGCCTCTGCTTTTTCACCATGACGGAAAGCGGCTGGCCTTTGCCTCCGATCTGATCGCCCTCGAAAAACTAGTGGGTACCCAATTCCCCATCGATCCGGAGGCGTTGCGGCTCTATGTCGCCTTGCGCTTCGTCCCCGAGCCCCGATCGATCGCATCCGGCGTTACCAAGGTTCCGCCGGGGCATATTGTCCGATTCTCCTCGCCAGGGATGAGCATCGCGCGCTGGTATCGGCCCGAGAGAACCGCCGCGCCTGTCTTTGCCACCGAGGATGAAGCCGCGTCCGTGTTGAGGCGCCATTTGAAGACCGCGGTGGCGGATCGATTGGTGGCCGATGTTCCGGTTGGCGCGTTTCTTTCCGGGGGCATCGATTCGTCCATCATCGCCGCCGTGATGGCCGAACGGGGTGGCACGGTCCGTACCTTTACCGTGGGTTTTGCTGGCGCTCCCGAATATTACGAAGAAAGACCCGCCGCGCTCGCAGTTGCCAACCATCTCGGCACCAAACACACCGAAATCTCGGTTTCCGCGAACGACGCATTGGCGGCGCTGCCGGAGGTGTTCGCCGGGCTCGATGAACCCTTTGCCGATAGCTCGGCCGTGCCGACATATCTCGTCTCGCGAGCAACACGGACGCATGTGACGGTTGCCCTGTCGGGCGATGGCGCCGATGAAGTGTTTGGTGGCTATCGCCGTTATCAGGGCGAGTTATATGCGGAGAGATATCGCCGCCTGCCGCGCTGGCTGCGAAAAAATGTCATCGAGTCCCTGGTCCGCCTTTTGCCCGAGAGCAAGGACAACCCGGTTCTGGAGGCGAGCCGGCGGATCAAGCGGTTTGCCGCCCATGCCGGAAAGACCGCGACCGAACGGCAGGCGGGCTGGGCGCGATCACTGAACGAAGATGAACTCGACGCGTTGCTGGTCTCACCGGCACCGGCGGCGCCGACCGTGGAGGCGCTCGTCGGACAACTCCGTGACGGCCAACCCGGAAGCGACCCGATCAATATCATGCTGGGCGCGGAAATCGCGTTCGGCCTGCCTGGCGATATGCTGGTGAAGGTTGACCGCATGAGCATGGCCAACGGACTCGAAGTCAGATGCCCGTATTTGGATCACCACGTCATTGAATGCGCCGCGGCGATGCCCGGCGGCTTCAAGCTGGCACCCGGTCTCGGCAAACGCATCCTGCGCCGCGCCTTCGCGGATGTTCTCCCGGCATCAGTCTTCACGCGCCCCAAAAAAGGCTTCGAGTTGCCGGTCGCCGCGTGGTTGACCGGCGATCTGGCGGACGGCTTGCGGCGCGCCATCGATCCGGCGCGGCTCAGGCGCCAGGGTTTGTTTAGGCCGGAACCCCCACAGCGCTGGCTGGCCGACCTAAAATCCGGCCGCCGCGATACGGCCTGGACCTTGTGGACACTGCTCGCCTTTCAGTCCTGGGCCGAGGCGCATGGCCGGCCGGAGGCGCGCGCGTGAAAATCTGCCAGCTCTGCGCCGTCGATTTCACGTTGCATACCTTTCTCTTGCCGCTGATGCGCGGCATGCGGGAGGCGGGGCATCAGGTCGTGGGCGTCTGTGCCGACGGACCACTTCTGGCCGGCGTGCGGGCGCAGGGATTCACAGTCGAGACCGTGCCTTTCGTCCGCGGCTACAACCCTTTGGCCCATCTCCGCGCCTTCCGCGCCTTGGTGAGGTTATTTCGCCGCGAAAACTTCGACCTTGTTCATACCCACACACCGATCGGTGCCTTGATCGGGCGTCTGGCCGCCGCCTGGGCCGGCGTGCCGCGAATCGTTTATACCGCCCACGGTTTCTATTTTCACGACCGCATGCCGCTATGGAAGCGGACTTTGTTCATGGCGCTTGAATTCGTTCCGGGCCGTGTCACTGACATTCTATTCACCCAGTCGGCGGAGGACGCGGCCACGGCCCGGCGATTCCGCCTGTGCCGCGGTGGGATCGTCGAGGCGATCGGCAATGGCGCCGATCCCGCGCGGTTTTACCCCGTGGCCGCTGGCGACCGCGAGCGTACGGCTCTGCGCGCGCAGCTCGAAACGCCGGACGAGGCCGTGGTCATCGTCACTGTGGGAAGGCTGGTCGCCGAGAAGGGTTATCCGGATCTTTTTACGGCGATGCGCGAGGTGAACGCTATTTTGTGGGCTGTCGGCGAAAGGTTGCCGAGCGACCATGCGGCGGGCATCGACGTTGCGATTGAGAAGGCGCAAACCGATCCCAATCGCCGGGTTCGCCTGCTTGGCTACCGCGCGGACATACCTAATTTGCTGGGGGCTGCCGACATCTTCGTGTTGGCATCCCATCGCGAGGGCATGCCCCGGTCGATCATCGAGGCCATGTTTACCGGCCTGCCCGTGGTGGCCACCGATATCCGCGGCTGCCGCGAAGAGGTTGCCGCGGAGTCGACCGGAATTCTGGTGCCGGCGGAAGACCCGCCCGCGTTGGCGGCCGCCCTGAATCGACTGGTCGTGGACCGGGACCTGCGGGCGCGCATGGGCGAGGCTGGACGAGACCGCGCAATCGCTCTTTACGATGAAACCAAAGTCGTGGAGCGGCAGATCGAACTGCTCGGCGTTGCTCCGGCCCGCCGATGAGGATCGCGGTCTTCGGCGCCACGGGTAAGACCGGCCGCTATCTGATTGAAAGGCTCTGCGCCGATGGCCATGAGGTTCATGCCCTTGGGCGGAACACCGAAAAGCTGAACCGGCTCGACCCGCGCGCCTCGCGAATCCCGGCCGACCTCGAAGACCCACGGACCTTGGCAGGAAAACTCGACGCCGTGGACTGTGTCGTCAGTTTGGCTCATGCCCGCTTCACCGAGACCCTGCTGACCGCTATTCCGCAAGAATGCCCGCGCATCGTACTCACCGGCAGCACGCGCAAGTTCACGCGTCTACCGGACCCCGCCGCGGAGGCCGTGCGTAAGGGCGAGGCCGCGTTCCTCGCCTCCGGACGGCCGGGTGTGATGTTGCACCCGACGATGATCTATGGCGCTCCGGACGAGCGCAACGTCAACCGCATCCTGCGCTTGGCACGGGGCTGGCCGCGCTTTCTGCCCTTGATCCTGCCGCTGCCGGATGGGGGTAGAAACGTCCTGCAACCCGTCTTCGTCGACGACGTGGTCGCGGCCCTGGTCGCGGCGACGAGCCAAAAGCAGGCATTCGGCCCGCCCATCATAATCGCGGGTCCACAACCGATCACCTATGCCGAAATGGTCCGCGCCTGCGCCGGCGCCATGGGTAGAAAGGCGCGTGTTCTCGCGGTGCCGCTGGGATGGCTGGCTGCGCTTGCCCGCCTCGCGGCGCGATGTGGGATCCTGATTCCCTTCGATGCGGCGGAATTCGCCCGCGCCGGCGAGGATAAACGGTTCGACATTTCCGACATGCAGACGCGCCTTGGCGTCCACCCGCGTCCGTTCGCCGAGGGATTGCGGCTGAAAGTCGAGCGAGGCTGGATGTAACCCCGTCATAGGTTGGATTGCCGACAAGGGAGCCCTCCGTATCATTTGATACGGAGGGCTCCTTTTTTGGCGTGACGGGGAGGTTATCCACGGGGATGATGTCGAGGATTCGGGCGGCGAGTGTTGTCTGCGCCCGAAATAAGGAGCCACCTTTGGCGGAAGCGGCGTCATCTCACCCCTCCAAGTCCGTTGTCGGGCCGTTCGTGACCCGGCGCGGCGCTGCGCGTTTGCACGGCGGGCATGCTTTGGGCTTGGCTGCCGCACTCTTGCTCCCCCTCGCGGTTCTGGCGCCCAAGGGACTAAGTGTCCTGCTCCCGGCGACGGCATTGCTGGGTCTCGGTGTGCATTGGCATCGCCACCGCTATTTGCCCCGCGTCCCCGCGACACCGGCATTGATCGTATTCGGCGTTGTTGTCTGGGGCGCGGTGAGCGCCGCGTGGTCGCCGCGCGCCGGTTCGAGCCTATCGTTAAGCATCGAACTTGGGGTTGAGTTTCTCAGTGGTCTCGTCGCCCTGGGGCTAGCCATGAGCCTTCATGAGGATGAGCGGCGCGCGGTTGAACGGGGTGCGGTCATCGGTTTGCTTGCCGGCCTTGCCCTGCTTTTCGGTGAATGGGCGACATCCGGCTTCCTGAGCCACGCCTTTGGGTCCCTGACGGGCAGCGCGGGCGTGAGTTTTCCGACCGTCCTCAATCGCCCGGCCACAATCGTGGCGCTGGGTCTGTGGCCGGCAGGCCTGGTCCTGTGGAAGCGCTCTCCATGGCTCGGCGCCACGGTTGCTGCGGGAGCTTTCGCTCTGGTGGCGCAAACCGAAAGCATGGCGGCGTTGGTTGCCCTTTTCGCCGGGGCCGGTGTCTTTGTTGTTGCCCGGCCCTGGCCCGCGCCGACGACCGCTTTTGTCGCCGCGACCTTGACCGCCGGAATCGTCCTCGCGCCCGCGCTGGCGACCTATGTTCTCCCGCCGCTCACCCAAATCCAGATGAGCCACTCGGTCCTTGCCTCGGTCTATCACCGCGTGCGGATTTGGGAGTTCTCCGCTCATGAGATCGCGGAGAGGCCGATTTCCGGTTGGGGATTGAACGCCTCGCGCCATATTGGCGAGACCGGCGCCAAACTCCGACTCGATCGGGAAGTTGCCGAAAGCGATCCCCGCTACCAAAGCCTGCGCCAGTGGTTTCAAGGCGAGGAAATCGACTTGATGCCCCTGCACCCCCACAATGCCCCCCTGCAGCTCTGGTTGGAGCTTGGCGTCGTGGGAGCCGCACTGGGATCAGCGCTGATTCTCGCCGCTGCCGCCGCGGTTCGCAGGCTGTCCGATCGCGACGTCAAGGCGGCCTGGCTGGCGCAGATCACGACTGCCCTGGTCTTGGCATCAATAAGTTTCGGGCTGTGGCAGGCCTGGTGGCAGGGCGGATTGTGGTTGACCGCTGCCTTCGCCGCCGCCATCGGCCGCGCAAAACGCTGACCGGCGATGGCGTGGACAGGCGCGATAGCCGCCGCGGGACTGTGTGCAGCCCTGGCTTTCGCTGGCACCGGGTTCCTGATCCGCCTGCTGCGGCAGAAGGCCATCCTCGATCATCCCAATGAACGCAGCTCGCATCGCCTGCCCACGCCGCGCGGCGGCGGTATCGCCGTCGTCGGCGCCACGCTTATCGTTTGGGTCGGATTGGCTTTTCTGGGGTTTGCGGAAGCCTTCGGATTCTGGTCGATCGTTGCCGCCACGCTGGGCCTTGCCGCCTTGTGTTGGTTCGACGACCTGCGCGGCCTGTCGCCGGCATGGCGGCTGCTGGGGCAGGCAATCGCAGTTGCGGTCGGCCTCACCGCCTTTCTCGACCAACCGCCGATCTTTCAGGGATTGCTGCCGCCGGCCGTCGATATCGCCGTCACCGGCGTTTTGTGGGTGTGGTTTGTCAATCTCTTCAACTTCATGGACGGAATCGACGGAATTTCGGGCGTTGAAACCTTGGCTTTGGGATCCGGCGTGGCGGCCGTGGCGGCAACTTTCGGACTAAGCGGCGCGTTGGTCTTCCACGGTGCCACCCTTGCCGGCGCGGCCGCGGGTTTTCTGTGGTGGAACTGGCACCCGGCCCGCATTTTTCTGGGCGATGTCGGAAGCGTAACGCTGGGTTATCTGCTCGGCTGGCTTCTCTTGTCGATGGCGAGCGATGGGGCTTGGTGCGCCGCCGCGATTCTACCCCTCTATTATCTGGCCGATGCCACGCTCACTTTGCTGAAACGCCTCGCGCGCGGCGAAAAAGTGTGGCGGGCCCACGCGCAGCATTTCTACCAAAAGGCGGTGCGTCGAGGGTTTACCCACGCCCAGACGGCCGGCGCCATCCTCATCGCCAACCTCGTCTTGATTGGACTGTCGGTCTCGGCCGAGACTGGCGCCCGTTGGGCGGCACTGGGCGCCGCGACCTTCACCGTAGCTGCTCTTCTGTGGCATTTTTCGGATGGGCGACTCCCCCGCGATCGGGGACCCGGCAGCACGCAGCGATGATGCGAGCCGCCGGCTCGGTGTGGTAGTGTCGGACTCGGGTTGAGTTGGCCTGCCCTGTAATCGCCGTCATCGTGAGCTACGGTCAAAATTCGTGAAATTTCCTAGCCGATATCTGCCTGTCGTCGCCTTTGCGCATGACATGACGATGGCGGCAATTTCTTTTGTCCTGTCCCTGCGCCTGCGGCTGGGCGAGGACTTCCAGTCGGCATCGCAGGACTTTCTGATCATCGGCACGGTCATGTTCACGCTGGTTTCCGCGAGCGTGTTCTGGTCGTTGCGGCTTTACCGGGGCATTTGGCGTTATGCGTCCTTGAGCGATCTTGTCGCCATCGCCCGCGCGGTCACCTATTCGATTCTCATCTTTCTGCCGATCATGTTTTTTCTGACCCGCCTGCAAGCGATGCCCCGATCGATGATGGTCATCAATTGGTTCGTTCTGCTCATCCTCCTCGGCGGTCCGCGCGTCCTTTATCGATTGATGAAGGATGGCCGGCTCGAACTGCGTTCAGGCGAGGATCAGACCGCGAATCGGCGGGTGCCGGTACTTCTGGTCGGAATCGATAGCGGCGCCGAGATGTTCATTCGCGCCATGGACCACCGGCCGACCGCGCAATACCGCGTGGTTGGCATCATCGACGATCGCGGCACCCATGTCGGCCGCAACATCCGCGGCATCGAAGTTTTGGGCACGCTGGACGATCTCCCTCAAGTTGTTGAAAAGCTCGACAGGTCCGGCCGCCGCCCCCGCCGCCTTATCCTGACCGGCAGCAAGATCGATGGCGTGAGGCTGCGCCGCCTTTTGGACGAGGGTGAACGTCTGGGCCTTTCGCTGGCCCGTGCGCCCAAAGCCACCGATTTCAAGCCTGGGCTGGGCGATGAACCCGAGATTCAGCCCGTCGCCATCGAGGACTTGTTGGGCCGCGCGCAAACCGTCCTCGACCGCGATGCCATGAGGGCACTGGTCGCGGGCCGGCGCGTCATGGTGACGGGCGCCGGGGGGACGATCGGCTGCGAACTTGTACGCCAGATTGCCGAACTTGAACCCGCGCACGTGGCCTTGCTCGATGCCAGCGAATTTAACCTCTACTCGATCGACCTTGAGGTTTCGGAACGGCAGCCGAGTGTTTCGCGCCGCGCTTACTTCGCCGACGTGCGCGAGCGGGAACGTTTGGCCGCCATCGTTTCGGCGGAACGCCCAGACCTCGTTTTTCATGCCGCGGCCATGAAACATCTACCGATCGTCGAGGCATTTCCCGATGACGGCGTGCTGACCAACGTGATCGGGACGCGAAACGTGGCCGAGGCTTGCCGCGCGGCCGGGGTGGCGGCGATGGTGTTGATCTCCACCGACAAGGCCGTCAACCCGACTAGCGTCATGGGGGCGTCCAAACGCCTCGCCGAAGCCTATTGCCAAACCCTCGACCAAATCGAACAGGGCCGCAGTGGAGGGACGCGTTTCGTCACCGTGCGCTTCGGCAATGTGTTGGGCTCGACAGGATCGATCGTGCCGCTGTTTCAACGCCAGGTCGCGGCCGGCGGACCGCTAACCGTAACCCACCCGGATGTGAGGCGCTATTTCATGACGGTGCGGGAAGCCGTCGAGTTGGTGCTCCAGGCCACCGCTCTCGGCGTCAAGGGCGCGCATGATGGCGGACGCATTTTCGTGCTCGACATGGGCGAGCCCGTTCGGATTCAGGACCTCGCGCGGCAGATGATTCTTCTCGCCGGGAAACATCCGGACACTGATATTCGCATCGTCTACACCGGTTTGCGGCCCGGCGAGAAGCTGGACGAGGAACTTTTTCATCCGGGCGAGGCGCCGGCACCGACCTCAGCCAAAGGCGTTCTCCTGGCCACGCCTCGGACCGCCGACCATGCCTTCATTGCGCGCGGAATCGAGGAATTGGAAGAAACGAGCCGAGCCGGGCGCAGTCAGGCGGCGCTTGCCTTGTTGGCTCGACTTGTTCCCGAATACCAAACGACCCTCGCCTCAAATTCGCGCCTCGCGGCCACCCGCTAACCCAATCCCAAAGCTCCGAGAGAACCCATGACCGCCGAGATTCGCGTGGCACGAGCCCTGATCTCCGTTTCCGACAAAACCGGAATCGTTGAGTTCGCACGTTTTCTTTCGGAGCGCGGCGTCGAGATTCTTTCGACCGGTGGCTCCGCCAAAACCCTGCGCGAAGCCGGCATCACCATCGTCGAGGTAGCCGATCACACGGGTTTTCCGGAAATCATGGACGGCCGGGTCAAGACCCTGCATCCGCGCATCCATGGCGGCATACTCGGCCGTCGTGACGCCCCTGAACACGTCCAGGCGATGGCCGCCCACGGCATTGCCCCGATCGATCTGGTCATCGTCAATCTCTACCCCTTTGCCGCAACGGTGGCCTCCGGCGCGTCCTTTTCCGAAAGCGTCGAGAATATCGATATCGGCGGACCGGCATTAATCCGTGCGGCGGCGAAGAATCATGATTTCGTCGCCGTCGTCACCAATCCAGCGGATTACGACATGGTCCTCTCGGAGCTGCGGCGGCTTGAAAGCGGCACCGATCTCGCCTTGCGCGTCAAGCTGGCGGCAACCGCCTACGCGCATACCGCCGGCTACGATGCGGCAATCGCCGCGTGGTTCCGGACGGCCCAACCCAACGTTTTCCCGGAAAAATTGGTGTTCACGGCCGAAAGGCGGCAGTTTTTGCGCTACGGCGAGAACCCGCACCAGGAGGCCGCTTTTTATGTGGGTGCCATCGACACCGCCAGCCGCCAACGCCCCGGCCTGGCGACCGCCGTTCAGATCCAAGGCAAGGAATTGAGCTACAACAACCTCGGCGACACCGACGCCGCTTTGGAATTAGCAGCCGAGTTTGCGCCGCCGGCCATCGCCATCATCAAACATGGCAATCCCTGCGGCGTGGCCGTGGGCGTTAGCCTCCTGGAGGCCTACAAACGGGCATTGGCTTGCGATCCCGTCAGCGCCTTTGGTGGGGTCATCGCGGCCAACCGCACGCTCGACGGTGACACCGCCGCGGAGATCGGGAAGATATTCACCGAAGTAATCGTCGCACCCGAGGCCGATGCGCGCGCACGCGCCGCTCTCGCGGCAAAGAAGAATTTAAGGCTGCTGATAACCGGGGGGATGCCCGACCCGTCGGCGACAGGCATGACGCTGCGGAGCGTGGGCGGCGGGTTCTTGGTCCAGGCTCGGGACAATGGCCGTGCATCGCACGTTGAGGTCAAGATCGCCACCAAACGGGCGCCGACGCCCGCCGAGATGGATGACCTGTTGTTCGCCTTCTCGGTTTGCAAACACGTCAAATCCAACGCCATCGTCTACGCCAAGAACGGGCGCACCGTCGGTATCGGCGCGGGACAGATGAGCCGCGTCGATTCCTCGCGTATCGCCGCCTGGAAGGCGGAGGAAACCGGTCATGCCGCCGGGGAAAGCACACGCAGAACCGAAGGTTCCGTCGTGGCCTCGGACGCTTTTTTTCCTTTTGCCGACGGGCTGCTTGCCGCCG
The DNA here is from genome assembly GCA_945892765.1 of Asaia bogorensis. GTDB lineage: Bacteria > Pseudomonadota > Alphaproteobacteria > CACIAM-22H2 > CACIAM-22H2 > SHVT01. The sequence continues at coordinate 788 of CAMDDQ010000002.1, read as the reverse complement.
CCGCGGCCGGCGCCACGGCGGTCATTCAACCCGGTGGTTCGGTTAAGGACGCCGAGGTCATAGCCGCCGCCGATCAAGCGGGGCTGGCCATGGTCTTCACCGGAATCCGCCACTTCCGTCATTAAGCCGGCCGCAGACTAATCGCGGCTCTCGCGCACACCGAGCAGAAGCACCCAACCGGCGACCAAGAATACCAGGATGACGACGAGCCCCGCGCGCTGACTGTTGGCGACCTGCGTCACCACGGCGACGGTGAAGGGCGCCAGGAAGGCGGTAGCCTTTCCGGACAAGGCAAACAGGCCATAGAATTCGCCTATCATTTCCGGCGGCGCGAGGCGGCCGATCATCGTCCGGCTTGCCGCCTGCATCGGCCCCATGCAGATGCCGAGCAGAATGGAGAAACCCAAAAAGACTTGCTCCTGCGTCGACGCAAAGATGGCGCCCGGGGCGCGCGGCGAAAGTTCGACGAAAAAGAGTACGCCGTCACTCGTGACCGACAAGATGCCGAGTGTTGCCATGGCCACGCCAATGATAGTCGCCACAATCGTTGGCTTTGACCCCCACCGATCGTCGGCGGATCCGCCCAGAAATGCACCAAGGGCGGCAAGTATCGTCAGGATAATCCCGAAGGAACCCAGTTCCGTCGTCCCCCATCCGAAAATACCCGCCGCATAGATGCCGCCGAAAGCGATCACGGCGGCCAGTCCGTCATTGTAGGCCATGAACGCCGCGAGAAAGAGCGCTGGGTTACGGTAGCGCCCGAGGTTACGGATCGTCGTGATCAGCCG
>CAMDDQ010000001.1 GCA_945892765.1 Asaia bogorensis | reverse complement strand
TGGCGCGCGACGATCAGGCGCCGGCTCCCGCCGCGCGGCCGGCTCCGGCTCCGGCCCCGGTTGCCGAAACGCGGCAGATTCCGCGAGCGCCCGGAGAACGCGAAGAACGCGTCCGCATGACTCGGCTACGCAAACGCATCGCCGAGCGGCTGAAATACGCTCAGGACACCGCCGCGATCCTCACGACCTTCAACGAATGCGACATGACGCAGGTGATGGCCCTGCGCGAACGCTTTCGGGATTCGTTCGAGAAGAAACACAAGGTCCGGCTTGGATTCCTGTCCTTTTTCGTCAAAGCCTGCATTGCCGCGTTGAAGGAAATTCCCGCAGTGAACGGGGAGATCGACGGCGACGACATCGTCTACAAGAACCGTTATGACATCGGTGTCGCGGTCAGCGCGCCGCAGGGGCTGGTCGTCCCGGTCGTCCGCGATGCCGATCGGATGAATTTCGCCGAACTCGAAAGGACGATAGCCGAGCTCGGGGTCCGCGCGCGCGACGGCAAACTCGCTATCCAAGACCTGACGGGCGGCACGTTCACGATCTCCAATGGCGGCGTCTTCGGGTCGCTGCTGTCGACACCCATCCTCAACCCGCCACAATCGGGCATCCTCGGCATGCATAAGATTCAGCCGCGGCCGATGGCGATCGGCGACAAGGTGGAAGTGCGGCCCATGATGTACACGGCGCTGTCCTACGACCACCGAATCGTCGATGGGCGCGAGGCCGTGACTTTCCTCGTGCGCGTCAAGGAGTGCATCGAGGATCCTCAGCGCCTGTTGCTGGATTTGTAAGACTTACCGGGGGCGACGGGGATGACGGAGGTGAGCTTCGACCTGATTGTGATCGGCGGGGGTCCAGGCGGTTATGTCTGTGCCATCCGCGCGGCGCAGCTTGGGATGAAGGTCGCGTGTGTGGAAAAACGCGCGGGGCTGGGCGGCACCTGTGTCAACGTCGGCTGCATCCCGTCTAAGGCCTTGCTTCATTCCTCGCATCTTTTCGAGGAGACATCCCACGGTCTGGCCCAACACGGGGTGAACGTGGGAAAAGTCGATCTCGACCTCGCCGCAATGATGGCGCGCAAGGACAAGGTTGTCGGCGACAACACCCGCGGCGTCGAGTTGCTGTTCAAGAAAAACAAGGTTGATCATATCAAGGGCGCCGGCCGCTTGGTCGCTGCCGGGGAAGTGGCAGTCACCCTCAATGGCGGCGGCGAGCAACGATTGAAGGCCGCCCATATCGTCATCGCCACCGGCTCCGATCACATGGATCTGCCGGGCGTCGTCGTTGACGAGAAACAAGTCGTATCCTCGACCGGAGCGTTGACGCTTCCCGCCGTGCCCAAGACCATGGTCGTCATCGGCGGCGGTTATATCGGGTTGGAAATGGGCTCGGTCTGGTGCCGCTTGGGGACTGAAGTGACGGTGGTTGAGTTCCTCGACCGCATCGTCCCCGGCATGGATGGCGAGGTTGGCAAACAATTGCATCGTGTGCTGGGTCGTCAGGGCATGAAATTCCGCCTCGAATCGAAAGTGACCGGCGCGGCCAAGAAGGGCAAACGTGTGGCGCTGTCGATCGAGCCGGCGAAGGGCGGCGCGGTCGAGACCATCGAAACCGACGTCGTGCTCGTCGCCATTGGCCGGCGGCCGCATACCGCGGGTCTGGGTCTGGAGGCGGTGGGCGTGGAGATGGACAATCGCGGGCGCATCCGCACCGACGGTCATTTCCGCACCAATGTCCCCGGCATCTACGCCATCGGCGACGTCATCGCCGGCCCCATGTTGGCGCATAAGGCGGAGGATGAGGGTGTGGCGCTCGCCGAAATTCTCGCCGGACAGGCCGGCCATGTGAACTACGACGCCATTCCGGGCGTGGTCTACACCTGGCCCGAAGCCGCTTCTGTCGGTAAGACGGAGGAGGAACTGAAAACCGCCGGTATTGACTACAAGGTCGGCAAATTCCCCTTCACCGCCAATGGCCGCGCCCGCTGTAACGCCGACACCGATGGCTTCGTCAAAATCCTGGCCGATGCCGCCACCGATCGCGTTCTCGGCGTGCATATCCTGGGTCCGGACGCCGGAACCCTGATCCACGAGGCGGTAACGGTGATGGAATTCGGCGGCTCGGCCGAAGACATCGCGCGTACCTGTCATGCCCATCCGACATTGGCGGAAGCATTGAAGGAAGCGGCGCTGGCCGTCGCGGCGCGGCCGATCCACATTTAAAGGCGATGCCGGCTCTACAGTTGGCGCAGCAACAAAAGCAGCGCCTGCAGGGCGGTGAAATACACGCCGAACAGAAGAAATAGAGACACAACGCCGGCGATCAATCCGGCGATCACAAACAGGCCGTCCCGCTCGAAAATGCCGACCGCGAAGAGGGCGATGGCAAGCGAGGGCGGCTGGTTGCCGAACGGAATCGGCAAGGTGACGATCAACGCGAGCAGGAGGCAGGCTCCACCTATGGCACGTTCGGCCAACGCGCTGGTCAACGGCAGCCAGCGCGGGCGCAATACCCTTTCAAGCCGGCGCAAATAGGGCAGAACGCGCGCGACAGCCCGCTGCAGATCGGCCCGCGCGACGGATCGCGAAAGCAGCCAGCCGGGCATCGCCGGCCTTTTCATGCCGATCATCATCTGCGCGGCTACCGCCGCCATCGGAATGCCGAAGACCGTGGATACACCCGGGACCGCGCTCAAAGGCAGCGCGCTGGGCAGGGCGAAAATCAGCAGCAGGATCCCGAAAGATCGGTCCCCAAGCACGGTGACGAAATCGCCCAGGGTAATGCGTTCGCCGGGAAATCCTTCGGCGAAATAAGCGACGATGTCCGACATGCTCTTGGTTTCGCCCTGGATCATATCAATCGACCCTCCCACTGATGCCGGCCGTGGCGAAGGTCGCCATGCCGGCGTGACAAGCTGCGGCTGCCTTCAATATGGGTATGGCAAGCGTGGCGCCGGAGGCCTCGCCGAGGCGCATGCCGAAATCGAAGAGGGCGCGTTTGCCAAGCCGCTCAAGCAAGCGCCGGTGGCCCGGTTCGGCCGACACATGAGCGACAATGCAATGATCAAGGGCATGGCGGTCGATGGCGAACAGGATTGCGGCCGCGGCGGTGCAGGCAAAGCCGTCGAGCACCACCGGTGCCCGAGCCAGCCGCGCCGCCAGGATGGCCCCGCCGATGGCGGCGAATTCGTAACCACCCAAACGGGCGAGGACTTCCAGCGGATCGCTTAGTTTCGCGCGGTGTTTGTCGACGCCGGCCCTGACGATGGCGGTCTTCCGCGCCAACACATCGCCGGTAACGCCGGTGCCGGGGCCGACCCAATCCTTGGCCTCCCCGCCGAATAAAGCGAGACAGATGGCCGCCGCGGGTGTTGTGTTGGCGATGCCCATTTCACCCAGGCAAAGCAGGTCGATACCGGGCTCCACGGCCATCATCCCATAAGCCGTGGCGATGGCGCAGTCCTCCTCGTCGAGCGCCGCGGCCTCGGTGAAATCGCGGGTGGGCTGGTCGAGCGACATTTCATAGACGCGTAAATCCGCATCCGCGGCTTTGCACAGCTGATTGACCGCCGCGCCTCCGGCGATGAAATTCTTGACCATCTGAGCGGTGACGGAGGCGGGAAAGGCCGAAACACCGCGCGCGGCGACGCCATGATTGCCTGCGAACACGCAGGTGCGGGGATGGTCGATGCGCGGCGGATGCCGGCCCTGCCAGGTGGCGAGCCAGGCGGCCAGCTCCTCGAGGCGGCCCAGGGACCCGGCCGGCTTGGTCAGCTGCGCCTCGCGCGCGGCCGCGGCGGAAGCGGCTTCCAAATCCGGTCCCGGAAGTTCCCGCACCAGGGCGCGGATTTCATCGAATGACGCAGGGGGGCGTTCGGGCATTTCGATCGGCTTGGTAAGGTGCGGTTGGCGCGATGCTTCCGGTTGTCCTATAACCGCACTGCGCGCGATCTGAAAGTCGGAAAACAATGTCAGACCTTCGGCCCAACCCCGCCGCCGAACCGGTAACGCCGGGTTGGCGATACGATGTACGCGTGTCGATGGCTTTCCTCACGCGCTTTCCGTTTGACGCCCCGGTCCTGGCGCCGGGCGGGCTGGCCGATGCGGTTCGCGGCTTTCCGATCGTCGGCGCCTTGCTCGGGTTCGGCGGCGGGCTGGTCTACGCCCTGGCTGAAGGCATCGGGCTGCCGCCCCCCATTGGGGCGATGTTGGCCGTCTTCACGCTGATCGTGGCGACCGGCGCGCTGCACGAAGATGGGCTGGCCGACACCGCCGATGGTCTGGGCGGCCGCGACCGCGAGCGCCGGCTCGCGATCATGCATGACAGCCGCATCGGCACCTTCGGCGTCCTTGCCTTGATCGCCTCGATCTCGTTGAGGGTGCTTGCCATTTCCTCCTATGGCTGGGCCTGGGATGTGGCCACGGTGCTGATCGCGACGGGTGCGATGTCGCGGGCGGCCATGGTGCCTGTCATGTATTTTCTCGGCCCGGCCCGGGATAGTGGCCTCGGCGCGGTCGCCGGGCGGCCAGAGCGCCACCGCATGATCGATGCCGTCGGCATTGGCGCCGTCTTCGCTTTTGTCGGCCTTGGCCCGTTGATGGGCATCGCCGCCCTTGCCGCCGCCGCCCTTGTCGTCGCCTGGGCGGCCTGGCTGGCACAGCGCCGACTCGGCGGCTACACCGGCGATGTCCTTGGTGCCGTTCAGCAAGTCGTCGAAATCGCCATGCTGCTAGCGGCCCTGGCGGTGCCATGACCACCGTGACGCGGTGGTGGTGGGTACGCCACGCGCCCGTGATCAATCCTGGCGGTCGCATCTATGGCCAGAGCGACGTTGCTGCCGATCTATCCGATTCGGCCCGGTTCGATGCGCTAAGGCTGGTCTTGCCGGGTGGCGCGGTATGGGTGACGAGCCAACTGAGTCGCTGTCGCGACACTGCGGCGGCAATACGCGGCGCAGGCTCCGCGTCGCCGCCGATAGTCGAGCCGGCCCTGGCCGAACAGAATTTCGGCGAGTGGCAGGGGAAGAGCCACGCCGAAATCGGTTTTAACGACGACCACAAACTATGGCTGGCGCCGGCTCAATTCGTGCCGCCCGGCGGCGAAAGCTTCGCCCAAATGGTGGTTCGCGTGGCCGAAGCGGTGGACAGGCTGACCCTGGCCTATCCGGGACGGGACATTGTCGCGGTTGCCCACGGCGGTACGATTCGCGCCGCCCTTGGCCACGCCCTAGCCTTGGGGCCCGAGCGCGCGTTGGCGTTCAGCGTGGACACGCTGTCGCTGACCCGACTGGACCACATCGCCCGCAAAGACGGTTGGCGCGATTGGCGCATCGCCGCGATCAACGTTCCGCCGCCGGCACCGGCGTGATAGTCTCCGCCGCGCATCGAGACAGGGAAGCCGGTGGCGCTGTTGCCAAGCCGGCGCTGCCCCCGCAACTGTAAGGGAAGAGATCGCGGCTCGATTTGCCACTGGCGCTGTCAGCGCCGGGAAGGCGCCGCGATCGACGAACCCGAGCCAGGAGACCTCCTCGACGCCGCGGCCTACAGCCGCGCCCGGTAACCGTCCTCGGGAGGAGGATCGAGTGATAGCGTCATCGCCCTCCGTTCCCGCCCCAGCCGCTTTGCCTCGGCTGACCCTGGTATTGGGCGGGGCGAAATCCGGCAAGAGCACCTACGCGGAACGATTGATCGAAGACGCCATCGGCTCGAACGGCGCGGGCCTGTATGTGGCGACGGCCGCTGCCGGTGACGCCGAAATGGCCGAACGCATTCGCCAGCATCGTGCCCGCCGCGGCAACCAATGGCGAACGCTGGAGGAGGGCCTCGACCTGGCCGAGGCGCTGGACCGCGAATCGGGTGAAGCGGGGCCGATCCTGGTCGATTGCCTCACCCTTTGGCTGTCCAATCTTCTCGGCGCCGGCCACGACCCCGCGCTGGCGCGGCGCCGCCTCGCCCAGGCACTGAAACAACTCAGAGGTCCCGTGGTTCTTGTGTCCAATGAAGTTGGTCAGGGAATCGTGCCCGACAATGCCCTGGCGCGCGCCTTTCGCGATCATGCGGGCGCTCTCCATCAGGACGTCGCCGCGATCGCCGATCGGGTTGTCCTCGTCGTCGCCGGCTTGCCGCTGATCCTCAAGGACTCCGGCGCCACCGCGGTGCGGACATGACCGCGCCGCGCATTCCAGCAACCATCGTCACCGGTTTTCTCGGCGCGGGCAAGACGAGCTTGTTGCAGAACCTGGCGAAATCGGCGGGCGGGCGTCGGCTCGCCTTCGTGATCAATGAATTCGGCGAGACCGGGATCGATCGCGATCTGCTGTTAGGTTGTGGAATCGCCGGTTGCGACGAGGACGACATCATCGAACTGGCCAATGGATGCATCTGTTGCACGGTCGCCGACGATTTCCTCCCGACCATAGAAAAGCTGCTCGATCGCCGGGAGCCGCCGGATCACATCGTCATCGAAACCTCGGGCCTGGCTTTGCCGAAACCCTTGGTCAAGGCCTTCGCTTGGCCGGAGGTGCGCAGCCGGGTGACGGTCGATGGCGTGATTGTGGTCGTCGACGCGCCGGCCGCGGCCGATGGCCGTTTTGCCGACGACCCTGAAAAAGTCGTCGTGCAATTCCTGGCCGACACTGCGGTCGCCCATGAAAATCCGCTCGGCGAAGTCTTCGAGGATCAGCTTGCCTGCGCCGATCTCGTTCTTTTGAACAAGGCCGATCTGCTCGACGCCCATGATTTGGGGGTGCTGTCGCGACGATTGCGGACGAAGTTGCGGCCGGGGGTGCGGCTCGTGCCTTCCCGTTTCGGCGCCGTGGATGCCGGGGTGCTGCTCGGTCTCGGTGCGGCGGCCGAGGCCGATCTTGGAAATCGGTCCTCCCATAACGAAGCCGAGGGCGACGATCACGACCATGACGATTTTGAGAGCTTCGTGGTGACGTTGCCCAAGATCCCGGAGATCAACGCGCTGCTCGCCCGGATCGTTGCCGCGACCGCGGCGCACGACGTCCTGCGTGTCAAAGGTTTCGCCGATGTTCCCGGAAAATCGATGCGACTGGCGATTCAGGGCGTGGGGCCCCGGCTCGACGCCTATTTCGATCGCCCGTGGCGGGTGGGCGAGGCGCGCGCGGGCCGGCTGGTCGTCATCGGCTTCAAAGGCCTGCCGCGCGACGCCATTGGCGCGATCATCCGCGGCTGACACATGCATTTGCTGGCCGCGCAGCGGGGCGTCGTCGACACGGGCGCCGCGATCGACCTCGACCAGAGCCCGGGCGACATCGTTGTCCTGACCGCGGCCGACAGCGAGATCGCTTGCCTGGCCGCCGCCCGCCAGGCTTTGGAGCGCGACGGGGACAACCTTCCTAGCCTGCGGCTCGCCAGCACCCTCAGCCTTGCTCACAACCTGTCCGTGGATATGTATATCGAGCGGGTGGTGTCGCAGGCAAAGCTGGTCGTCGCCCGCGTGCTTGGCGGCCAATCCTATTGGCCTCATGGCGTCGAACAGATCGTTGCCACCTGCCGCCGGCAGGGCATTGCCCTCGCGCTCCTGCCCGGCGATGACCAGCCGGATCCCGGCTTCGCCGGGCTGTCGACCCTACCCACGGAAGTGACGCACCGGCTGTGGCAATATTTCGTGTTTGGGGGCATCGACAATGCCGGCCAGCTTCTGCGTTACGCCGCCAACCTGACCGGCGCCCGAATGGACTGGCGGGAACCGGCGCCGGTGCTGCGTGCGGGTTTCTATTGGCCGGGATGTGCGTCGCCGAGTCTTGCCGACATTCGGGGGCGCTGGACCGAGCAACGTGCGGTCGCGGCTATCGTCTTCTACCGTGCCCTGGCGCTGGCCGCGAATACGGCGGCGATCGATGTTTTGATCGAGGCGCTGGACCGGAATGGATTGTCGGCGCTGCCGATCCAGGTCGCCAGCCTGAAGGACCCGATGGCGGCGGCGATGATCGCGGAGGCGTTCGCCGCCGCGCCCCCGGACATCGTCCTGGCCACGACCGGCTTCGCGTTGGGTGAGGGGCGGACCGATCCCCTGGCGGCGCCGAATTGCCCTGTCCTGCAGGTCGTTCTGTCAGGCGGCGAGGAAGCGGCATGGCGCGCGGGAACGAACGGCCTTGCCGCCCGCGACCTGGCGATGAATGTCGCTTTGCCCGAAATCGACGGGCGGATTTTGACTCGCGCCATCGCCTTCAAGGGCCGGCTGCGACGCGACGAGGCGACGCAGACCGACATCGTGGGTCAAGTTCCCGTGGCTGATCGTGTCGAGTTCACGGCGGCCTTGGCGGCAGCGTGGGTGAAGCTCCGCCGAACGCCGCCCAGCGAACGCAGGATCGCACTCGTCCTTGCCAACTATCCCCATCGCGACGGACGCATCGGCAATGGCGTGGGCTTGGATACGCCAGCCTCCACCATCGCGATCCTCGCTGCGCTGAAAGGCGCGGGTTATGACGTGAGATGTCCGCCAAGGGACGGCGCCGCGCTCGTGCAAAGTCTTCTGGCTGGGCCGAGCAACAACAAACGCGCCCTGTCGTCGCGCGTCATCGCCGAAACGCTCCCGCTATCCGAGTATGCCGCATTTTTTTCCGGTCTGCCGCGTGTGGTGCAGGACAAAGTCGCGGCGCGCTGGGGGTCGCCGGAAACCGATCCTTGTTTCTTGCCCGGCACCACCGATTGCGGGGCCTTCGCCATCGCCGCCTTACGCTTTGGCAAAATCGTTGTCGGGCTACAGCCGTCGCGCGGCTACGACATCGATCCGGCACGCTCCTACCACGATCCGGACCTGGCTCCGCCCCATGGCTACTTGGCCTTTTACGCCTGGCTGCGCCTGGCCTTCCGCGCCGACGCCATCGTCGATATCGGCAAACACGGCAACCTCGAATGGCTGCCCGGAAAGGCGCTCGCGCTGTCCGACTCTTGTTTCCCGGAGGCGGCGTTCGGGCCGATGCCACACCTCTACCCCTTCATCGTCAACGATCCCGGTGAAGGCACGCAAGCCAAGCGCCGAGCCCAGGCGGTGATCGTCGATCACCTGACGCCCCCGCTGACGCGTGCCGAAAGTTACGGGCCACTGCGTGAATTGGAGCGCCTCATCGACGAATATTACGAAGCCTCGGGTCTCGATCCCCGCCGGCTGAAACTTCTGGGCGGCGAGATTCTCGACCTCACCCGCCGGATCGGGCTCGACCGCGATTGCGGGATCGCGCCGAACGACGATGCGAACGCGGCGCTGGTCAAGCTCGATTCGTTCCTGTGTGAAATCAAGGAACTGCAAATCCGAGATGGGCTGCACGTCTTCGGTCGTGCGCCCGCCGACGGTCAACTCGTCGATCTCCTCGTCGCCTTGTCGCGCCTGCCGCGGCGATCGGGAGACAGTGGAGACGCCTCGCTTCTCCGCGCGCTCGCCGCCGACCTTGGGCTCGATTTCGACCCGCTCGATTGCGACATGGCGGCGCCATGGACCGGGCCCCGTCCGCCGTTTCTCGCGGGCGGGTCGCCGTGGCGAAGCCATGGCGATACGGTCGAACGGCTGGAGCTTCTGGGGAAGGCGCTGGTGGCGGGCGAAAAGGCCGCGGAACCCGCCTGGGCGCGGGCGCGGGCCGTGTTGCGCTGGATCGAGGACTGGTTGCGCCCGGCCGTTCTCGCCTGCGGCGGCGGCGAAATCGCCGGACTGCTCGCCGGACTCGACGGCCGCTTCGTGAAGCCGGGACCCTCGGGTGCACCGAGCCGCGGCCGCCCCGAGGTTTTGCCCACCGGGCGCAACTTCTATTCCGTCGATACACGGGCGCTGCCGACCCCGGCGGCGTGGACGCTGGGTTGGAAATCGGCCGGGCTGCTGCTTGCGCGTCACGCCCAGGACCATGGCGAGTATCCGAAGGCGCTGGCGCTGTCCGCCTGGGGCACGAGCGCGATGCGGACAGGTGGCGACGACATCGCCCAGGCCTTGGCGCTTATTGGCGCCCGGCCGCGTTGGGATGTGGCGACCGGCCGCGTCTGCGGCTTCGAAGTTCTTCCCGCTTCGTTGCTCGACCGCCCGCGCGTCGATGTGACGCTGCGTGTCTCCGGCTTTTTTCGCGACGCCTTTCCCAATTTGATCGAGTTGTTCGATAGCGCCGCGCGCGCGGTGGCGGCGCTCGACGAACCGGCGGAGGTAAACCCGCAAGCAGCACGGGGAGCGGCGGAATCGGCGCGGCTCGTCGAGGCCGGCGCATCCGCCACGCAGGCGCGCCTTCGCGCCGGTTATCGCGTCTTCGGGTCCAAGCCCGGCGCTTATGGCGCGGGATTGCAGGCGCTCATCGACGAACGCGGCTGGGACACCGCCGCCGACCTTGCCCGCGCCTATGTCGCCTGGGGCGGCTACGCCTATGGCGGCGGCGCCGAAGGGCAAGCCGAGCATTCGCTGTTCGAGACCCGTTTGTCGAGCATCGACGCCGTTGTCCAAAATCAAGACAACCGCGAACACGATCTTTTCGATAGCGACGACTATTACCAATTCGAGGGCGGTCTAACCGCCGCCGTTCGCCACGTCTCCGGACGGTCGCCCGCGGTCTACCACAACGACCATTCGCGGCCGGAATCCCCGAAGGTGCGGACGCTGGAGGAAGAGGCCGCGCGCATCCTGAGGGCGCGCGTGGTCAACCCGAAATGGATTCGCGGAGTCATGCGCCACGGCTATAAAGGCGCCTTTGAAATGGCGGCGACCGTGGACTATCTCTTCGCCTTCGCGGCGACCACGGCGGCGGTGAAGGATCATCACTTCGACGCCTTGTTCGACGCCTATTTGCGCGATGAAACCGTGTGCGTGTTTCTAAAGGACGCGAACCCCGCCGCGCTCAGGGAAATGAGCCAGCGCCTGCTCGAAGCCCAAGCCCGCGGCTTGTGGCGACCCCGTGCCAACGATACCCATCGCCGGCTGACGCAGCTTGCGGAAGCCGGGCCGGGGCGCGATCCCGGCTAGGCCTTGCTGCGCCGCCGCTCGGCCTCGCGAATAGACGCGAGCACACGCGGCGGGGTCGCGGGCAGGCTCACGATCCGCGCGCCGGAGGCATTGAAGACGGCATTGAGAATGGCCGGCGCCGTAGGCACCAAGGCGGCATCGCGCACACTCTTGGCGCCGAAGGGGCCAAGCGGTTCCGGGTCCTCGATCAAGATCGTCTCGATTGTCGGCATGTCCGCGATCATCGGGATGCGATAGCCTTTGAAGCTCCCGCTCTCGGCCGGTACATACCGTTCGAACAGCGTCCAACCCAGGCCCTGAACAATGCCGCCGTGGATCTGGCCCTCGATCAGGGTCGGGTTTATGGCGCGGCCGACATCTTGGGCGGCAGTCACTCTCAGCACGAGGACCGAGCCATCGGCGGTGTCGACCACCACTTCGGCGAGCTGTGCGGCAAAGGCATAGGCGGCGTGCGGCAGGCCCTGGCCGGCGGCGTCGAGATCGAGTGTCGGCGGATCGAAATTGCCGCTACCGATCAACGTGTCGCCGCGGGAATCGCTGGCCAGGGAGCCGAGCTCGACCTGTTTTGACTGCTTACCGGCGGCGACCGTCACGGTTCGCCCCTGTACCGCCAAAGTGGCGTCGGCGCCAAGAGCGGCCATGGCCAATATTCGCTGCTTCAAGTCGGACGCGGCGAGCCGAATCGCCTGGCCCAAAATGAATATCCGCCGCGACGCCGATGGCGGGCCGGCATCGGGGATGATGTCGGTGTCGGCCTTGGCGAGTCGGAAAAGGCTGGTCGGCAGGCCGAGCGTCTCCGCGGCGATTTGGATCAGTGCCGTCGCGGCACCGCCGCCGCCATCGGCGGCATCGGCGTAAAGCGTGAAAAATCCGCCCTGTCCCAAGCCGATGCGCGCGGCCGCCGGATCGGGTCGCGCCGGGGCGCCGATACCGCTCCAGCCGCAGGCGATGCCGACCCCGCGTTTCAGCCGCGCCGCGCCGGTGTTGTAACGCAAGGCCTCTTCGCGCGCCGTCTGCCACCGCGGCCGCAAAGCGTCGAGGCAGGGTTTGAGCCCGACGCTGGTGGTAAGCCATTGGCCGCTGGGTGTCGGCAGCCCGCGCCGCAATGCGTTCTGCCAGCGGAATTGCAGCTGATCGATTTTCATTTGATCCGCCAGCTCATCGACCAAACTGTCGTTCAGCAAAGCGGCCTCGGCCGTGCCAAGGCCACGCCCGGCGCTCGCGGCGAATGCGGCGCCCGGCTCGGCGCGCGACCTGGCGCGGGCGGCGGGAAGGTAGAAAGGCCCCGGCGCGTGCAGGGCAAAACGCAGGCCAGCATCGGTCTCGGTTTCGGCGCCGATGTCGAATTGGCCCCTTACGTCCATGGCCGTGAAATAACCCCATTGGTCGCAGGCGGCGCGGCCTGACAATTTTGCTCGCGGCCGTTTCGGCGACATGGCCAGGGATTGGGCGCGCGGCGGCGTGCACCGCGTGGGCCGCCCGGTCAGCCAAGCGGCTAGGGCGACGATGGTGGAGAGAGGCGAATCGCCCCGGGCGCCGCCCGCGGGCGCGGTCAAGATGCGGACCTGGTCGGGGGTGAGGCCGAGCGCCGCGGCGATGCGAGCGCGATCGGCGAAGGGCGAGGTCGTCCCGGCGGTGATTTCGACGATGTTGTCTTTGCGCCGTGCGCTGACCGTTTCCGGCTCCAGGATTGCGGCATCGGCCAGGGAGGTGTCGATGGTGGTTTCGACCACCAAATGGGAAGCGGCAAGCGCGGAATCGGCGTCACCGGAAACGACGTTCCATTCGTGCGCGGGGCCGGTCTTACCCGACACGGATTTCTTCCATTCGATCGGCAAGGCCGCAACATCGATGGCCGCCAGCGCGGCAAGTTCGCCTACCAAAGCGCAGACAGGTTGCCCGCGATAGGAAATCGTGTTTTCGGGGAAGGGAGAAGATCCGCCCCGGCCGGGGGTGTCCGCCGCAGTCAGCAGCCGAACGATTCCTGGGTGTTTCGCTAGGAAGGGCACAACGTTGCCAATAGTGAACGTCCCAAGGTTGTCGCCGGCATCGACGATACGCACATAGAGAGTTTCCGGCTCTGGCGGCAGATCGGCGGCGAAACGCTCCGCGCCCGTCACTTTGGCCGTGGCGTCGATCCCGGACAAACGCGCACCCACCGGCGTCGTGCCCTGGCTGGCCGCCGGTGCCGACGGGTCGGCGGACGCGGCCAGCACGGCCTCGACGATGGCTTTGTACCCGGTGCAGCGGCAGGGAATGCCGGCCAACGCCGTCCGCACGGCCTCGCCATCGGGGGTCGGATTGCGGACCAGCAGGGCGTGCGCCGCGATCAACATCGCCGGTGTGCAGAAACCGCATTGCGCGGCGCCGAGATCGATAAAGGCTTGTTGCAGCTTGCTCAACGCGCCGTCGCGCAGGATGCCTTCCACGGTACGAACCGCGCAGCCATCGATTTGGCTAACCGGGGCCTTGCATGACCGCGCCGGGCGGCCGTCGATCAGGACCAGACACAGCCCGCAATCACCGGTGTCGCAACCGATCTTGGTTCCCGTGAGGCCTAAATCCTGGCGGAGCGCATCGACGAGACGGCGTTCCGGTTCGGCTGGAACTTCAGCGCCGTGTCCATTCAGCCCGAAGGCGACGGTTTTGGTCGGAGGTGCCAATGTTCAGCGCCTTTCGCCGTTGCGGATTTCGCAATCCGCGCGGCGCGGCGGCGCCATCCAGTATTTCGGCATTGGTTCCCCCCTTGTTAAGACTTTGTTTACCAGCGGAGCTTAACCGATGTAAACCATCTCGCAAGAGTGCGGTCTAGGGCTAAGATCGTTCTCGGCGCCGGCGTTGTCCGGGGGGCGAGGCGGCTATCGAACGGCGGTCGTCAGGCGACCGCGAAAAGGATATGTGCTCCCCATGCTGGCGCCCGATGAGTTTCTGAAGGCTGCCAATCTTTCCGCCAATCCCTTTCGGGCGGAGGCCGTTCCCGGACTCGATCCGAGGGCTGCCCTTTGGGCTGGAAATGAAACGGCGCAGAAACATCTGGTCAAACACCTTAGGCTGGCGCGGGCCGATGAGTTCGGCAGCTCGGGCATCGTTCTTCTGCGCGGAGCGGCCGGCGCCGGCAAGACCCACGCGCTGCAATGGGCGCGCCACAAGGTGATGGAAGCCGAAGCGGAGGACTATCAGGCCGTCGCCTTCTATCTGCCTTCGCTGGTCGCCGCCGGCCGCCGGCTCGGCCTTGCGCGCACCTTTCGGGAAGACGTCATCGGGCGATCCGACTTCGTTCGCCAAATCCTGTATTTCCAAGACCATCTTCAACGGAAATTGCTGCGGTATCGCGGCCTCCACAAGGTCAATGCGTTTGTCTCGGACGAAGCAATCATCGATCACCTTATTCAGGTCCCGGGCCTAGCCAATCTCGCCAAGAAAATCCGAGGCTGCACCGGACTTCCCGACCTGCTGGCGGTGTTGACGCCGCCGCACCAGTCGAATGCGGACGCCCTGGCCATGTTCGCCGGCATCGTCGGGCTGTTCGTGATCGACTTCAAAATCGATCTCGATCCGACGCGCTTTAAGAAAGCGGCTTATGTGTTGATCGACGATTTCGACGCATTGCGATTCGCCGAACCCGCCGATTTGTTCGCCGCCAACCAAGCCTTGCTCAAACTGTGCGAGTTGTGCCGCCATTGTTTTTGCCTGGTCGTCGCCGCCGATCTGTCGGCGGCCGAAGTGCCGGCGATTTTCACCGATCCGGTTCTCGGGCGTCTGCGCGCGCAGATTGTTCTCGATCCGCTGTCGGCGGCGGACGGAAAGCGGTTCGTGCAGGTCATGCTCGATTCCCAGCGCCGCCGCCCCAACGGGTTCGCCCCGTTCGAGGAACGCGCGATCGACATCATCGCCGCGAATCTTGCGCCGGCCACTGCGGGTCACCTGGTCGCGGCGATGCGCCACGTCATGGAGGCCGCCCGCAAATCCGGGCTGAACCCCGCATCGCAGCTGATCCGTCGTCAGGCCGTCGCGGCGATCCCCTTCGCCAAGGTACTGGCCAGCGAAACCGCTGCGGAATAACCTCAGGCCGCCTTACGCAGATTGAGCCGCCGCAGGCAGCGATCGATCCAGGCCCGTGTCAGCTTTTCCTGAACCTTATTTTGGCCGAGGCGCTGACGAAGCGCGGCGAAATCGACCTCGTCCATCAACTGGTCCTGGTTGAAACACGAAAAGACGACGGTCTCCTCGCCGGTCACGGGATCACGGTGCGGCTGCAGGCATTGGGCGCAGATTTCCTTCATCATGCACTGCATCGGCGAGTTGATGGAGGCGATGCCGATATGGCCGGGCTTGAGGTGGGGGGCGAGCACGCCATGACGGGCGCGTGTCACCGCCGCCATCATGCCGTCGGACCCAATGGCGATCATGCGCTGGGCGCCGGATAGCGGGATCTGCGCCGGCCCCAAGCGACCCGTCGTATAGGCCAACATGGCATCGACGATATTGCCGACAAAAGCGCGATCCTGTGTCCGCGTCGGCTGAAATCCGGGGGCTTCGTCGCAGCACCACACCACGATATCGGCGGCCGCTTCGATCTGCTCCACCTTGTAGCGGTCGATTCCGCGTTTGTAGCCAGCAAAATAAACGACGCGAGACCCGGCCGACCGTAGCGCCTGCCCAATCGAGAACAACACCGCATTGCCGAGTCCGCCGCCCACCAGAATCGCGCTCTCGCCGCCCGGCGTCTCCGTCGGCGTTCCCGTCGGGCCCATCAACACCACGGGTTCGCCCGGCTTCAGCCAGGTGCAGAGATCGGACGAGCCGCCCATCTCCAGGACGATCACGGAAACCAAGCCCTTCGCCCGGTCCACCCACGCGCCGGTGAGAGCAAGGCCTTCCATGGCCAGCGTCGTGCCATCCACGGTCAAAGCCAGCGTCTCGTAGTTCTGCAGGCGGTAGAACTGGCCGGGGCGGAATTCGCGGGCGGCGGCGGGCGCCTTCACAACGACCTCGACGATGTTTGGCGTCAGCCGCACGACTTCGTGCACGCGGGCACGAAGCTCATCGTTCAGCGTGGCAAGAAGCGCCGTCGGATCGGATCGGCGCGGCGCGACCCGGCCCAACATGCGGCTGACCAGCGGGTAGCCTTGCTTCGCGCCGCCCATGGCCTTGACGACATTGCCCGAAAATGAAGGATGCAGATCGCCAAAGAAACTGACGGCGCGGCCATCGGGAGCGAGGTGCGTCAGCACATGCACCGCGCCGGGCTTGGCCAGGCGCTCCGGCTTCACCGGGTTTCCGGCCTCGTCGAGGGCGCGGAAGAAACGGCCGTCGAGCTCCAAGTGGTCCGGGTCCTCGCGCGCTAGCACGGTGTTCGGTTGGGTGCCCGCGGCGACCAAGATCGAGCGAGCCGGAAGCACCGCCTCGGCGCCGTCGGCGCCGGTGAAACGCATGGCTGCGGCATAACCGCGCGAATCGGTGTCTATGGCGACCGGGGTCAGCCCTTCGGCGAAACGCACGCCTTCTTCCATCGCCTTGTGAACTTCTTCGTGGTTGAGGGTGTAGCTGGGTGCCTCGATCAGCTTCCGGCGATAGGCGATGGTCACGCCGCCCCAGGATTCGAGCAGGGGCAAAAAGGCCGCCGCCCGACTTTCGCGCGTTGCCGCTTCGCGTTCGGCACGCAGGGCGCGGGCGTGAAGGATGAATTCTTCGCCGATTTCGCGATCTTCTTCGGTCCAGCCCTGACGCAAGGTGGCCTCGCCCCGCTCCGCCGCCAAGATTTCGTAACGCGACAGGAATTTTTCGACCTGCCGCGGGTAATAGGCGATCGATTCGGTCGCGGTGTCGATAGCGGTCAGGCCGCCACCCACCACGACCACCGGCAGGCGGATTTGCAGATTGGCGATGGACGCGGCTTTGGCCGCGCCTGTCAGCTGCAGGGCCATCAGGAAATCGGAGGCGGCGCGCACGCCGCGGGCAAGACGGTTGGGAATGTCGATGACCGTCGGTTTCCCCGCGCCGGCGCACAGGGCGATGTGGTCAAACCCCATCGCGAACGCGGATTCAACGGTGACGGTGCCGCCAAAGCGGATTCCGCCGAACATCGCAAAAGCGGCGCGCCGCTCCAGCATTAGGCGGATGATTTTCAAGAAATTCTTGTCCCAGCGCACGGTGATGCCGTATTCGGCGACGCCACCGAAACCCGCCATCACGCGGTCGTCCAAGGATTCATTGAGCGACGCGATGTCCCGGATCGGGGCAAAGGACACACGTTCGCCATTGGGCTTTACCCCCGATACCGATTCAGGCAGGGGTTCGATTTTCAGCCCGTCGATGGCCGCAACATGGTGCCCGTCATTGAGCAGGTGATGGGCCAGCGAAAACCCCGCCGGCCCGAGACCGACAACCAGCACCGACCGGCCGCTGGCCGGCAGCGGCAAGGGCCGGCGCAGATTGAGCGGGTTCCAGCGCGTCAGCAGCGAATAGATCTCGAAACCCCAAGGCAGGTCGAGGACGTCTTTCAGGGTTCGGGTCTCGGCCTGCGGAATGTCGACCGGCTCCTGCTTTTGAAAGATGCAGGATTTCATGCAGTCGTTGCAGATGCGGTGCCCTGTCGCCGCGGCCAGCGGGTTGTCGACGGCGATGATTGCGAGGGCGCCGATTGCATCGCCCGCGGCCTTGGCCACGTGCATTTCCGAGATTTTTTCTTCGAGCGGGCAGCCGGCAAGCGTCACGCCCAGCGGGCTCTTGCGAAAGGCGCCGGACTTCTCCGTGAGGCCCTTCGAGCAGGAATCCTTGCCCTGATTGTGGCACCAGATGCAGTAATTGGCCTGGTCGAGGGCATGGGTCAGGTCCATGCCGGGGTCCGTCAGGGCGAAGCCTTCGCGGTGACGCCAATGCCCAGGGGCAAGACCCACCGCCGGCACGCCGTTCACCGATGTCGCTTCGACCGGCACCAGGTGTTCGTGGTCGACTTTACGCGGCACCTTGAACAACACGCCGGCGCCGTGGCGTCCGCGACCGGCATCGCTGTGCACCGCCCAGGCAGCGTAACGCGCGGCGAGGTCCAGCGCCTCGGCATTCGCGGCCTCATCGTTCAGCCATTGGGCCACGGCCTCGGCAAAGGTGAGTTCGGTGAACTTCCCGCCGATCCGCTTTTCCAAGGCGGAAGTCAGCGCCGGACCGTCGAAGGCCATCGCGGTCGCGGCGCCAAAGTCCTTCACCGCGCGGCGTTGGACGAACAGCCGCTTGACCTCGGAAAGCGGGTTCAGCCGGGCATGACTCTGGCGAAGTGCTGTGGCTTCCTGGGCGATCCCGAACAGCGCGACGATGAAGGCATCGAGATGCGGGGCCAGCGCGATCAGAAGATTTCCCTCGTCTTTCGCGGAAAGGGTCTGGGGGGCCGCGCGCCCGCTGAGAAGGAGTTCACACAGCGCGCCATCGGCTTGACGCAGGGAAGCGATAAACTGGGCGTCGAGCTTGGCAAGACCGTCGCGGTCATACAGATCGGGGAAAGACAAGCCATGGGCGAGAGCGAGGGTCCCGGCGATCGCGGTTCGATTGTCGTTCATGTCCTAAAACTACGCTCAAGGAAGTGAAATAGGGTTGGATTTCGGCCTAGGCTCTTAACACTCGGTCAGCGGCGTGTCATGTCCGATACATCCCCACGTGGCGTGAGGAAATGCGGGGTCCGCAATAGGGAACGAATTGCGTGGCGAGGATCGGCGGCGTATTGAACGGCTCATGAAGGTCGACGTGCTCCCCTCCGCCGAAATTTCCCCGGCGCCGAAATCCCGGGCCGTGGCGCTTTGGCTGTATCTGTGCTGCGCCATGGTTTTTGTCATGGTCGTGTTGGGCGGGATGACCCGTCTCACCCAATCCGGCCTGTCGATTGTCGAATGGCAGCCATTACTCGGTGCCCTGCCGCCCCTGTCCGCCCAGGATTGGGCGGATGCTTTCGGCAAATACCAACAGTTTCCGGAATATCGGAAATTGAACGAAGGGATGTCGCTCGCCGAGTTCAAGGCGATCTTCTGGATGGAATGGACACACCGGTTGTGGGGAAGGCTGATCGGCTTGGTTTTTGCTCTGCCATTCGCCTGGTTCGTGATCAAGGGCCGGTTGCGCGGCGGTCTGGCGTTGCAGTGCTGGAGCATTTTGGCGCTGGGCGGATTACAGGGTGCTCTCGGCTGGTACATGGTGCAAAGCGGTCTGGTGGACGAACCCGATGTCAGCCCCTATCGACTGGCGGCGCATTTGGGTCTGGCGACGATTGTCTTGGGGTGGATGTTGTGGCTGGCTTTCGGCCTTAGTTCGCGGCGTTCGCGCCCGGACCAAACGGCGCGGACGCTTGGGCGTTGGGCGGCCATCCTGGCGGTCCTCGTATTTCTACAAGTGTTGGCCGGCGCTTTCGTCGCCGGGCTGGATGCCGGGCTGACTTCCAACACCTTTCCCCTGATGAATGGAAGACTGATCCCGGAAGGTTATTTCGACCTGTCGCCGTGGTGGGCGAACGCGTTTGAGAATGTCGCCGCCGTGCAATTCAATCACCGGCTTCTGGGGATAACGATCCTGGCGGTGGCGGTTTGGTTGGGGTGGCGCGCGCGCGGCGCCGACCACTCTGGCGAAATCCGTTTCGCCATCCACGTCGTCCTCGCCACAACCCTGCTCCAGGTCACGCTCGGGATAATAACGCTGCTCTACGTCGTTCCGATCCCGCTGGCCATTCTTCATCAGGCGGGTGCGATGGCTCTATTCGCGGCCGCGCTGTGGGCCGCGCATCGGCTCAGCGGCAGTGCGGGCAGCGTCCGGTAATTTCGATGGTCGGGTGCTGCACGCGAAAGCCGATGCGTTCGGCCCCCCGCCGCACCGCCTGGGCGATGCCGTCATCGTCGATTTCCTCGGCGCTGCCGCAGGCCTCGCAAATGAGGAATTGCCCGGTATGCGGCTGGCCCGGATGAGGACAGCCCACGAAGGCGTTGAGTGACGCAATGCGGTGCACTAGCCCCAGCCCGAGAAGAAAATCCAAGGCGCGATAGACCGTCGTCGGCGCCGCGCGGTGGCCTTCCTCGAGAAGACCGTCCAAAAGCGCATAGGCGCCGACCGGCTTATGACCGTGCCACACCATTTCCAGCACACGTTTGCGCATCGGCGTGAGGCGTTGGCGCCGGTGCCCGCAATAGGCCTCGGCCGCGGCAACCGCGGTGGAGACACAAGCCTTGTGATCGTGGCTGTCTTTTGGGAATGGCGAACGCCGGCCGCGAGGCGATTGGCGTGGCGTCACACCCGCCTGCGGCAACGCGGAGGCCCGCCGCTCGCCACTCGGCCTCATGGGTGTGTCCCGATCAATAGGCTCCGAGAACAAACATCAGGCTCGCGGCGGTCACGCCGGCACCAGCCCAACGCAGAAGGGGTTTGGCGCCAAGCGCCAGACCCCCGAGCATGCCGATGCCATGCAGCGTGGCGGTCGCGACGATGAACCCAAGCGCGTACTGCCAAGGCGCGGCGGCCACCGGCAATTCGCCGCCATGGGCATAACCGTGAAACAGCGCAAAAAAGCCGACGATGCAGGCCGCGATCCAAGGCGCCGGGCGCACCGCCAGCCCGACCAGAAGGCCGAGAACGATTAGCGAACCGGCGATGACCGACTCGGTTGCGGGCAGGGTGCCCCCAACCAGGCCGAAGGCGCCGCCGATCGTCACCGCACCGACGAAGGAAGCGGGGACGGCCCACATAGCGCGCCCGCCTTGCTGCACCGCCCACACCCCGACCGCGACCATCGCCACGAGGTGGTCGAGGCCGACGAAGGGATGCGCGAATCCTCCCGCCGCCGCCGCGCCATGAGCGCCCAAAAGGTGGGCTTCGGCCGAGCTTCCAAACAGACTGGCACCAACCAGCGGAAGAAATGCGCGCAAGGCGAACGTTCCGGGCCGACGCGATTCCATGGGCAACCCCTGTTTTGTCGAGTGAACGTCAAGGGTTATTACGGACCCGCCGCAACGTCAATTGTCGACATTCGATCACGATTTGTTACAATTGCTTCGGTTGCGCATTGTTCTCCGGCTATTGCGCCGAGGTCTTCGGCGTACGGGACCAACGAGATCGCGGTGGAGAGAAGGGCAAACGACGAAAGAGAAAATCTGAGGGAGGCTGCGCGGCTATGTGTTGCGCCGGTCCCCGATTCGTCGTCGCGCCGTCGCTTTTTGTGCACCGCAGCAGGGGCCCTTGGCTCGATTCTCGCGCCTAAGGATGTGTGGGCGCAGACCGATCAGCGTCGGTCACGGCGGCTGCTTGCCTCCGTGCCGCAAACACGTCGCCTGGATTTCCTCGTCCTTCGCAACGGCAGCGACTTCGGTAAACACAGCGTGGTCTTTACCGAAAACGGCGATGAATTGAAGGTTGAGATCGACATTGAACTCCGCTACCAGCTCGGGTTTCTGACCCTATTTCGCTATGTGCATCACAACACCGAAATCTGGCGTGGCGAGCGCCTGGTGTCGCTGGACACCAAGACCGATGACGACGGCACGCCTTACCGGGTCTCGTGCCGCGCCGACGGCGACAAGGCGGTCGTGAATACCCCGGCGAACCAGCTCGTTGTTCCCGGCGGGCTGATTCCAGCCAGTTACTGGAACATCGCGACCGTGAACCAGAAGAACCTCCTCAACACACAAACCGGCGAAATCTCCAAAGTTGATGTCACGGAGATGGGTCCCGACAAAAATCCGGCGCCGGGCGCCCCCGGCGATGCCCGCCGCTATCGCATGACCGGCGACCTTGATCTGAACCTGTGGTATTCCCAAGACGTCTGGGTCAAGATTCAATTTGAAATCCGGGGCCAAGACATAAAGTACGTGCGCCTCTAATCGGCGCCTCCCCTTCTCCCCGTTCCACCGCAAGGACAAGAGCCGTGACCGCAACGCTGCCGCCGCCTTCCACCGGTTGCGCTTGGGTCACGGGCGCATCGAGCGGCATCGGCCGCGCTCTCGCTTTGCGTCTTGCGCGGGATGGCTGGCGTGTGGCCGCCAGCGCCCGTGGCGACGTCGCCCTCGACGATCTCGCCAGGGAAGCGGCGGGCGTGCCGGGCAGCATCGATCCCATGCCCCTCGACGTCACCGATGAAGAAGGCATGCGGGCCGCGACGATCGCCATCGAAGCCCGCAATGGCCCAATCGTGCTTGCCGTGCTCAATGCCGGTACCCACCTGCCGATTTCGGTCGCGACCTTTGACCCGGCGATTTTCCGGCGCCTTCATGAGGTCAATGTCATGGGTGTGGTCAATGGAATTGCCGCCTTGCTGCCGCGCATGGTGGAGCGGCGCGGTGGCCACATCGCCGTCGTTTCCTCGGTCGCCGGGTATCGTGGGTTGCCGACGGCGGCCGCCTACGGGGCGACCAAGGCAGCGCTGATCAATATGTGCGAGGCGCTGAAATTCGATCTGGACCGCTGTGGCATAAGGCTGTCATTGGTCAATCCAGGCTTTGTGAAGACGCCGCTGACCGATGAAAATCCGTTCCCCATGCCGTTTCTGATGTCGGCGGAGGATGCTGCTGACCGCTTGGTGCGCGGCCTGGCATCGGGCGGCTTTGAAATCACCTTTCCGCGCCGATTCGCCTTGCTGCTGAAGGCGCTGCGGTGCCTGCCCTATCGGCTTTACTTTCCAATTCTAAAACGTGCAACCGGGCTGTAGGGCGGCGACCGGCTTGATTGTACGGGGGCAAACCGTTGCGCTAGGTCTTCACCAAACACGAAGGAAGCGGGGGCACGACATGCTGCGTTTTGCATTCCTGATCGGCGGATTTCTTGCCCTTGCTGGCACGGTATCAACGCCGGCATCGGCGCAGAATCGCCTCGACTATTTCAGTGTCGCCGGCGGCGTCTTTGTTCCTCACGATACCGACGGCACGGCCAATGGCGTGCCCTATTCCGTCAGCTTTGATGCGAATTACGCGCTGACTCTGGCGCTTGGCCTCGATTGGGGTGGCGGTTTTCGTTCCGAAGTCGAGTTGGGCTACGCCAGCGCGCCGATCGACAGCCTCAATTCCGGCAGCGGCAGCGTCGGCCAAGGCGACGACAATTCCTTTTTCTATACGCTGACGATCAACGCCTTTTACGACGTTCCAATAGGCATGGCCGTGGTCCCCTATGTTGGCGGCGGTCTCGGCATCGCCCGCAGCGATGTGCCTCGGGCGCAAGGTACGATCAACGGTGTGTCGGTGACCGCCCCTGGGCATGAAGAAACGAGCGTGATGACCCATGGGGAAATCGGCCTGGCCTTTCCGCTGTCGGCCACGACGAAATTGACCGCAGGCTATCGCTATCTGGTTGTTTTCGACGGCCAAGGCAGTAACGACGACACCACGGCCAGTTATTTCAAGGCCGGCCTAAGGGTGAATTTCTGACCCTTGCGCCGGGCGCGCTTCGAGCCGCCGGCGGATCTTTGCCTGTCGTGCCTGGTCGAGCGGGAAATTCCAGACCAGAGTTATGGCCGCGACCTTAAATGTGACCGGCGCCAGGCAGTAAAGCGCGGTCAACACTCCAAGCGCGTCTGAATCGTTGGTTCCCCCAGGTTGGTATCCCGTGAGGTCCAGAAGCGGGTAGGCGATCCCGACCGCGAGCGCCAGGGCGAGCTTCGTGGCCATGCTCCACAGCGCGAAATAGAGCGCGGTTCGTTGTCTCCCGCCGCGGAGTGTATCCAGATCGATGACATCGGCCTGGATGGCCGCCGGCAGCGTCATGTCGGCGCCCAAGGCGATGCCGGTCAAGACACACACCAAACCAAAGGCGTACAGGTCCCCCGACCCGAGCCAAGGCACGCCGAGAAAGGCAAGCGAAGCCCACGCCATCGCAATCGCCCAGCTCCGGTGTTTTCCAAAACGATAACTGACCTTCAGCCAAACCGGCACGGCGGCGATGCCGCAGAGGAAGTACACGAGTAGCAACACACCCGCGGCCGCGGATCGATCGATCACATCGCCGACGAAAAGCAGGAACAGCGTGGCCGGCAAGCCGTTGGCCAACCCGTTTAATAGGTAGGCCGCCAGTAGTCTAAGGAAGGGCGTATTGCGGGCCAGCAATCGCCAACCGCGGCGCCACCCCAAGCGCCGGGGCGCCGCCGCCGCCCGCGGCTCCGGCACCCGCCACAGAAGAACTGCAAGCGTCACCGGCAGCAGGACGATGATGGTCCAGGCAAGCGCCGCCAGAACCGAACGCTGCGAGCCACCGCCATCGGCGGCCAGGGCGGGCAGCGCCGCCGCCGCCAGTGTGCCAAGAATGACTCCACCTTCGCGCCATGCAGCGACACGGGAGCGGTCGTGATAGTCGCCGGACAATTCGGCTCCCCAGGCCGTATAGGGCAACAGAATCATGGTCCACGACAGATACAGGGCCATGGTCCAGCCCAACAGATAGACCGGGCCGGCGCCCTGTTCCGGCACCAGTAGGCGCCAGACTGAAATCATCACCAGTGGCGCCGCCACGATCAGCCAGGGCCGGCGCCGGCCGAAACGAGTCGAGACGGTGTCGCTCAATTGGCCGATGGCCGGATCGATGGCCATGTCCCACAGGCGCGCGAGCAGCAGAATGCCGCCCACGGTGGATAGCCCTAGGCCAATTTCATCGGCGTAAAATGGCGGCAGGTATAGGTAAAGCGGGATGCCAAGCGCGGCGAGCGGCACCGCCGGAAGGCCATAGGCGAGAAGGAGGCTGTTGTCGAGGCGGCTGCGCCCTTCAGATGCGGGCAAGTCCGACCTGCACCAGGTCGATGTAGCCGACTCGGAAACCGGCCTCGCAATAGGCCAGGTAATATTCCCACAGGCGCTTGAAGCGCATGTCAAAGCCGAGCTTGGCGACATCGCCCCAGGCCGATTGAAAGCGTTGCTGCCACTCCGCCAACGTATTGGCGTAGTGGCCGCCGAAACGGCTGAGTTCGCGCCAGCCTAGTCCGGCCTCCTCCGTCGCCCGCCGCAGCGCCGTTTCCGAAGGAAGCATCCCGCCCGGGAACACATAACGCTGGATGAAATCGGCATCGCGTCGATAATCGTCGAACCAGTGATCGCCGATGGTAATCACCTGCACCGCGGCGAGTCCGCCGGATACGAGGTTCTCCCGGATTTTCGAGAAATAGACCGGCCAATATTGCTCGCCCACCGCTTCCAGCATTTCGATCGACGCCACCCGATCGAATGATCCCGTTACATCGCGATAGTCGATCAGGCGGACATCGACACGTTCGCCCAGGCCTTGTTCATGCACCTGACGGCGGGCGAAATCGTACTGCTCGCGCGACAATGTAATCGCGGTGACGTGGCTGCCGCGTTCGGCCGCGGCAAATCGCGCGAAGCCGCCCCAACCGCAGCCGATTTCAAGAAGGGACTGCCCGGGCTGGAGCGCGAGCATATCCGCGATGCGCCCATATTTGTTGCGCTGCGCCTCCTCCAGGCTTTGATTGGGCGAGGCATAAACCGCGGAAGAATAGGTCATGCTCGGGTCGAGCCAGCGCCGGTAGAATTCATTGCCGAGATCGTAGTGGTCGGCGATGTTACGGCGGCTGCCGCGGCGGGTATTGCTACGCAGTCCGTGGGTGAATCGCCTAAAGGCCCGATACCACGCTCGGCCCCGCCACGCCGGCGCCAGGGCCGGCTCGTTGAGGGCGAAGAAATGCAGCAAGACGGGAAGATCGGGCGTATCCCAATCGCCGTCGAGATAGGATTCGGCAAAACCGACAGCGCCGTTGGCGACAAAACGCCGGGCGACGCGTGCTCGCCGGATGTTGATCGTGCCCCGAGGGCCGGGTTCCTGTCCCGCGATGTGCATCGATTGACCGTTGGGCAGAACGACCGACAAACCGCCAAAGCGCACGGCGCGAAGCATGCCCAGCGAAAGCCGCAACGATTGCTCGTCGATCCAGGCCCCGGCCACGGCCGCCGGGCCGCCGGTGGGTTGGTTGACGTCGGTCATTGGTTCCTCATGCGGCATCCGAAAAGCGAAAATCGGCGCCGGACGTCGCGGGCACGATCGTAACCTCGATCGGCGGCGGCGCGGGCCGAGTGTAATAGTTGGCGCCCTTGCGCCACAGGCGCAGGGCTTCCCAATGAATTCCGGCCATGACCTTCAGGGTCATCAGCGGATGCGACAGCCACGCCCAGAGCAGTGTCCCGTCTGAAATCGGCTCCGCCCGCGCGTTGTGAGCGGCGATCAGAACTTCGCCGGCCGCCATGGTCTGTCGAATCAGGATCGACAATTCAGAACCTGGCGCTTGAACGCGGAAACGATAGGAGCAATCCATGGGAAGGAATGGTGAAACATAAAAATTCTTGCTGCAACCCTGAAAAATCGGCGCGCCCGCCTCGTGGTCGGGGTCGACGCCGATCAGATAGCCGTGCTGCTCGCCGAAGGTGTTTTTCACTTCGTAGAGGATCGCCAACAAACGACCATCGGCGTGATAGCAGAAATAGATGCTGATCGGGTTGAAAACGTAGCCGAGCAGGCGAGGGAAGCAATGAAGGAAGATGCGGCCCTCCGCGAGATCGATCCCGGCCGCGGCGAGTTGGCGTTCGACCCACGGCCGCAGCAACCCGCCGTCGCGCGCGCCGTGGTCGCGGTCGAAGAAGGCGAACAGATTGAAGCGATTGTAGGAGAACAATTTGAGCCGCCCGGCCAACGCCGGCAGCGCATCGAGGTCCAGCAGAAGGGAAAAGACGCGATAAGAAAAACGGTGGCGCATCGGCTGCATGCGGCTGTGCATGACTCGCCCGATATAAACGGCGGCCTGCGGCATCGTCGCGGGTGCTGCCTGGGTCATGTTGTCCTATTCGCCGTCCGCCGCCGCGGCGATCGCCGGGGCCGCGAATGTCGGATTTCCCGTCGTCGCGATCGGCGCGGGGGTGGCCGCCCAGGGCCGCTTTACGCCCAGGGATTCGGCGACCGCAATCCCGGAGGAAAAGGCGTCTTCGTGAAATCCGTAACCCCAATAGCTGCCACAGAACCACGTCCGGCGAACGCCTTGAACGCGGTCCTGTTCACGCTGGGCGCCAATGGCGTGGGCATCGAATATGGGGTGGCTGTAATCGAGCGTCGCGAAGACCAACCCGGGATCGGGCTCGCGGAATGGGTTGAGCGAGACAAACAATGGGCAGGCCGGGTCGAGATTCTGAAGACTATTCATCCAATAGGTGACGGAGACGCGCCGTTCCAGGTCGCGGCGATCATCGGCGATGTAGTTCCAGCTCGACCATACCGCCGGCCGGCGCGGCATCAGGCGGGTGTCGCGATGCAGGTAGGCGCGGTTCTTCTGATAGGAAAAACCGCCGAGAACCCGCCGTTCGTCCGCGGACGGGTCGGCGAGCAGCGCCAATGCCTCATCGGCGTGGCAGGCCATGACGACGTGATCGAATTGGCGTTCGTCGCCGCGCCCATCGCGCACCATAACGCCGCCACCATCGGCGAGGCGGCGGACTTGGACGACGGGCGCCGCGGCTTGCACATCGGCGCGCATATCGGCGAGCGCGGCTCGAACATATTCGCGGCCGCCATTGGACACCGTGCGCCATTGCGGGCGCCTGAACACCCGCAACAGACCGTGGTTGTGGCAAAAGCGGACGAGGCTTTTGGCCGGGAAATCCATGAACGTGGCCATCGGGGCCGACCACAACGCCGCACCCATCGGCAGCAAATGATCGAGGATGAAGGCCTCGGAATAACCTTCGGCGGCCAGGTATTCGCCGAGCGAGGGGCCATCGCTCCCGACTTCGTCGAGCAAGCGCGGCGCTTCCCGGTAGAAACGGACCAGGTCGCGCAACATTCGCCAATGATCGGCGCGGAAAAGATTGCGAAGCCCAACTAGAGCGTTCAGCGATCCGGTGCCGTATTCCTGAGCGCCATCGCCAACGCTTACCGAAAAAGACATGTTGCTCGGTTCCGATCGGATGCCGAGTCGCTGGAAAAATGCGCTCAGATTCGGGTAGTTCGCCTCGTTGAAGATAATAAAGCCCACATCGACCGGTATGGGGGTCTTGCCGCCGGGGTGGCTCACCTCGATGGTATGGGTGTGGCCGCCGATCCAGTCGTTTTTCTCATAGACGGTGACGTCGTGCCCGCGATCGAGAAGCCAAGCGGCGCCGAGCCCGGCCACGCCGCCGCCCACCACCGCGATCTTGAGCGGCGGACCGCCTCCTCCCAAACCGTCAGGCGTCATGGCGTCTGCGGAACGCGCGGGCGGGAAGGCCGGCCATGGAATCAGCCGCGATCGCACCAGACAATAGGGTGTTCTTCAGCAACAAGGCTGCGGTCGCCCGCACCTGGCTCTGCATTACGTCCCCCGTTCAGAGAGGATGGCGTCCGCCACCGCCCCATTACCCGACACTCCCTCGGCGATTCAACTGTAGCAAAGCCCAGCGACGCCGCCAGAGAAAACCGCGGCGGCCGCGCTTGCGGCAAATAAATGAGGTTCTTCATGGCTTGTCCGTGGCCGCGGCGAGGGCAAGCGAGCCCGAAGAGGCTGCTTTTCATGAACGTTATACGAGAGCCTTCGCCGTCTCGATCATGCCGCGTTTGCCTCTAGGCGGCGGTGAGCCCCCGAGTCTCACGAAAGCGTGATATCACGTCCAAACGCTGAGGTTTCGTGTATTTCAGAACAGGCCGAACGCCCCATACCGGGCGTGGCCAGGCGCCATCGGTCAAATAGCGGGCGATGATGTGGACATGAAGTTGAGTCACCTGATTGCCGAGCGCCGCGACATTGATCTTGTCGGGTCGCCATGCCTGTTCGAGAATACGCGTCGCACGCACGATTTCGTCCATCAACTGCAGGCGGTCGGCGGAGGCAAGGTCATGAATCTCGCGCAGATCGGTGCGCTGAGGGACCAGGACGAACCACGGGTAGTTGGCATCGTCCATCAATCGGACTTCGCACAAATCCCAGAGATCGACGAGGGCGGTGTCCGCCGTCAGGCGGTCATCCAGCCGAAACATAGCCCATTCTCAACGATGAAGGTCGAGCCGCTCGCCACGCCGCAATGGCACGCCGCCGCCCGGCCATGACAGCCTTCAGGATAGGATCGCCCATGATTTGCCCACCAATACTTGGGTCAGGTTAGCGAGGACAACCCGTGCTCGCTGTGATCTGGGTCACATAGCGGGCGCGGCGTTGGCCATGGCACTGCTGCTTCCGGCGGCGCCGGCCTTGGCCCAGGAAAACGACAAACCGATCATCGGTCAAGCCAGCGTCATCGATGCCGGCGAAATGGATGTCGACGGCCGGCGCTTGCGGCTCTACGCCATCCAGGCGCCGGGCCTTCGGCAGCGCTGCCGCGCCGGGTCGTTGCCGTGGTTCTGCGGCGCCAACTCGGCGACGGCCTGCGCGACGTGATCGACCCGAAACTTAAAACCTGAATTCGGCCAGGGACTGGGATTTGCGGCCGTAGAGACAGGTCGCGTTGCCGCCGATCAGCTCGGACAGCAGAGGCCGCTCGCGCAGGACACGCCCGCCGCGCAGCGCGGCGAGCCTCACCGCATTGGCCGATTCCGGGAAACGCGCGACGTAGGGCTCGATCCATGCCATGGCGTGGCGCTGCCCGCGGGCAAAGAGAAAGGCAAGATTCTGTACCGAGCCGCGCGAGGCGCTCAATGTCGGGCCTAATGACCCGCCATCGCCCGAATATTTGAGCGCGATTCTGGGGTCGTCGATCGCGTCGAGCAGGAAACGGATCGCGGTATGAATCGACGCGCCGTCGACGTCAAAACCATAGAGATCGTAGCCCTGCACCGCCGCGAGTTCGGCGATATGAACCAGGATGGCGATGGCTTCGTTTTGCGACGACAAGGCGCGACCGCCGCGCGCTATCTCCAGCGGCAGGCTGCCATCGTTGCGCATCTGGCGCAACGCGACGAAGAAGCGTTCGATCCCGCGGCGGAAGCGACGATCGTCGGCGCTCAATATGCCCCATTGCATCGCAACGAGGTCGCGCAGGTAACGATGTGAATCGTATTGCGAGAGATAGCGGTCGGGGTTGGCGTCGCGGTCGTCCAGCGGTCCGGTGTTCACATCGGCGCGCGCGACCAACGAAATCAGCCAACCATCGATGACCTCGCGATCGGCACCGGATAGTCCCGGATAAAACCGCAAGATTGACCAGGCACTGAGTGTCGGCGTCAAAGTGCGGAGCAGCAAGTGGACGGAGTTGAGGTTGCTGCGATCGCCGCCATAGTCGCGGATCGACGTCATTGCTGATGCTTGCGCCCATTGGCGGAGCGTGGCGATCGCGGCCTCGGCCTCGGTCCTGTCGGGTGCGGCGAAATAGGCGGCCCCCTTCGCCATCATGAAGACCGCGAACGGCGTTGTCGGATCGTCGTCGGGCGGGCCTCCAGGTTCGCCAAGAATCTCAGCGACGGTCCGGCTTGGCGCGGCCGCGCCGGTTGCCGCGCAGACCAAGTTGCGGCGTTCCACGTCGAGCCGGGCTAGTTCGGCGCGGCGTTGGCCGGCGTCCACGGCGATGACGCCGGGCGACGTCACCGTGAAGTCGTCCAATCCATAACCGGTGATCGCCTTGATATCGACGTCCGCCGCCGCCGGCGTCAGCAACCGTCCCATGGTCTCGGAGACTCGGCGGGAGCCGGATTGCAGTTCACCCAACAAATCCACCGCGCAGCCGGCAAGGGCTACGCCGATGACGACGCTTCCGAGGGCTGCGGCGAGGGGCAATCCGCGGCCGCCGGCGGACAGGTCCTGTCCGCCGGCGGCGCGCGGCGTTGGATCAGAAGCTCGGGATCGCGGCCTGGACCAATTGAAGCGCGGCAATGAAGGTCCTGGGTTGATATTCCTCGTCCTTGGCCACCGCGGCGTAGCATTTATCCACGGCTGCGCTGAGCGAGGTTTGCTGCTTTTCGTCGATGATGCCGCCGGCGCGCATCGCGGTGATGATCGAGCCGAGCGCCATGGTCGCCTGTTCGGCGGCGGAGTAGTCGATATATTCCCCGCTCAATCCTTCCTTGACCACGCCGGTCAGCAGGGCGGTCATGTCGTCCTTGCCGAAGACGTGGGCGGCGAATTTGTCGGTCAGCTTGCCGCTGACCTCGCGCAGGTCCTTTGCCACCTTGAGCATAGCATCGTGCCCCTGGGTCGAAGCCGTGTGCAGGGCGACACCGAGCGCACGAACCGCCTTGCCCTGTTCCGGATCAACACGGTCGGCGATGATACGCAGCATGATGACGTTGGCGTCGTTGAATTTCACCACGCCTGGCCCAAGGCCGGTGCTGGCGCGCGCTTCCCAGCGCAGGTTGCTCATCGGGTGGTGGCAGCTGTGGCAATCGAACAACACGAGTTCGGGGAAAATGCCGTCGCGACCGCGCTTGGCATCCATCAACGCGTCCAGGGTCTCGGACAAGGCGATGGACTGACCGATGGCCCAGGTCTGCATGCCGGTGAAGACGCGTTTGCGCTTCGGGTAGTCGAGGTCGACACGGTAATGGGCGGGCTGGATCGCGGTGAAGGTATTGAGCTCGAAACTCATGCGCGGATGGCCGGCGCCCATGATTCGATGGGTGACGAACTTACGCGTGTCGCCGAAATGGCAGGACACGCAGAGCTTGGCGCGATCGACGGCGTTTTCCGTCGGATACATGCCGGCGGTGACATTATCCTGGTGGCTGCCGGACCCGGCGATGTGAATGCCGAGCCAGCGCTGGGCGCCGCCGTGACAGGCTTCGCAACCGACGCCGTCGCTCACCTGGAACTGGCGCCCGCGTTTGTTCGCGGCGGGGTTGTCGGCATGGCAGTCGAGGCAAATTTCTGCGGTATGGGCGTTGGGCAGGCCCAAATTCTTCGCGATGCGCTGCGACCGTTCGTTGAGCAGAACCTGATAGGCTTTGGCGTGTTTGTCCTGGCGCTGCCAGGTGATGTACTCGTTTTGGAGAACCGTGGAATCCTTCCAGGGCTCGACGGCGCCATGGCAAGTGCTGCCGGCGCAAGAGGTCACACCTAGATGCGAATCCTCCGCGAAATGCGGTAGCGTGGCGGTAAGGCCGGGCACCGCCCCAAACAACGCCCAGGCCGTAACCACGGCGGCTACCCAAGCGGAAAACTTGCCATACATCGTCATGATCGCCCCCCCCTGCTACGCTTCTTTTTTCTAGGATCAGATTAGTCGGCGCCGGGCTGCCAGGCAAGCGTCGACGTGTTGCGATTTCGTGATGGCGCGGTTTCCGGTCTGGGCGATCCTCGTCGCGGTCGCAGGGACAGCGGGGCTGGCGGTATGGGCCGCGAGCCTGCGCGATGGGCTCGATCTCGCGGCATCTTGCGGGCTGGCCTGGGCCTTGATGGCCCTGGCCGCGATCGATGTCCGGCGCGGCATCCTGCCGGACACATTAACGCTACCACTCACCGCCGCCGGCCTCGCCCTGGCCGCAATTGACGGCGGTCCACTTGCCGACCGCGGTCTGGGCGCCGTCGCCGGTTATGCCGCCTTTGCCTCAGTGGCGGCTCTTTACCGGCTCTGGCGCGGGCGCGACGGGCTTGGCTTGGGCGACGCCAAGCTGATGGCCGCGGCCGGGGCCTGGGTTGGTTGGCAAAGTCTGCCGAGTGTTGTCTTGATTGCTGCGCTCGCCGGGCTTGCGGGTTTCGGCCTGCGCCGGATGTTCAATCGCGAGGCGGGTCTCGACCGTTCGATCGCTTTTGGGCCGTTTCTTGCCCTCGCCATCTGGCTGGTGTGGCTTTACGGTCCCCTGCCCATTCAATAGTCTCCGGTTAGGCGTTTTCTTCCAGAACACACCATAGATAAGAAACAGATAGGAAACAGGGCGGGCGCGTGGGCGGAAGGCTGGCGGCGGCGATGGCCGTCTTCATCATCCTCGGCGGCCTTCCCTGGGTGCTGCCGATTGACGAATCCGCGCCGACCTCGGGGCGCCAGCCGGGTCAGGGGGCCGAAGGCGCCGCACTGCCGGTTCTGCCGCCTTTCGAAGAGCTCGCCGAATCGCTCCGCCGCCCGCTTTTCGTTGCGGCGCGGCGAGCGGCGCCGGCGCCAAGCCAGGCTGGTCAAGTTGCGCCCGACGGCGCCACCATCGGACGGTATCGGCTGACCGGCGCGGTGACGTCCGGCGACCGGCGTTTTGTGATGCTGCGGGAAGGCTATACTGGCCGCGTCCTGCGGGTGCCCGAGGGCAGCGACATCGAAGGCTGGACTGTGAAGTCCATTGCCCAGGACCGTATCCTTCTGGGATCGGCTGCGGGCGAACACAGCGTCGTTCTCGGCCCGTCACGCGCGCCGCCGCGTTAGCCCTGGCTCGCCGCAATCCGCTCAAGTTGCCGCGTCGCCAGCCTCACGCCGGGATCGTCGGCGATGGGCGCCAACATTTCGGTCATCGTCGCGCTCGTCTCCGGATGCCGCCAAGTGGGCGCGATATCGGCGAGCGGGCGCAGCACGAAGCTGCGCTCCGCCAGCCTGGGATGGGGGATGGTCAGCCCCGGCAGGCGCAGAACGCGCGTGCCGTAGAAAATTATGTCGAGGTCGATGAGGCGCGGGCCGTTGCGCACGCCATCTTTGCGTCCCAGCGTCCGTTCGATGTCCTTGAGCGCGGCCAGCAGGTCGAGCGGCGCGAGGGTCGTCTCCGCGCGCGCCGCCATGTTGAGGAAAGGCGGCTGGTCTTCGACATAACGCGGCGCGGTCTCGTAGACCGGGGAGGCGACGATGGCGCGAAGCGGCCCGTCGAGACCGCGCAGGGCCGCGCCGAGATTAGCAAGCCGGTCGCCGAGATTGGTGCCCAGCGCGATCAGCACACATTCCATGCCGCAACCTACGATGAATTGCCAAGGTCGAGGAAGGGCGCGATAACGTGGAAGGACCGAGGGACGGGGCTCGCGCGCCGAAAGGGGAAACAAGAGTGGAAACGCAGGACGAGACCGGCCAGTACTCGATTTTCATTCGCGATCTCGTTCTCATCGCGAACATCGGCGTCCACGCGCACGAAAAACGCGCGCCCCAGCGCGTCAGCATCAATGTCGATCTCGGGGTCCGGCAACAGCCATCGCCTTTTCCCGACGCCCTGTCGGCCGTGTTGTCCTATGAATCGATCGTGGAGGGGATTCGCGCGCTGGTCGGCGTCGGCCACATCAATCTGATCGAGACCCTGGCCGAGCGCATCGCCGCCCTCTGTCTTGCCGATGAACGGGCGATCGAGGCGCGTGTGCGGGTGGCAAAACTTGACGTCTACGCGCAAGCTGCGGCGGTCGGCATCGAGATCAAGCGTCGCCGCGGCCGCCGGGCTTAGGGGCGGCTACAACAAGAACTGCCTGAAATTCTCCCGCATCTGGCGATCCAGTTCGCGGTTCAGATCGTTCATCAGGCTCTCGGTAATCTCAAACCACACTCTTTCGCGCGCGCTGATGGAGATTCCCTCCGTCACCGTCCGCGAGCGTTCGGCGCGCGCCGTCACGAAGGCGTCGCGGAAATTGGCGCGGTCGGACCGGATTTCGATGGCCACCTCCAGCACGGCGTCGTAACGCTCGGACTGGTCCTCGGTGAACGCCCCGCGCAGGCCCTCGGTCCGCGGCAGGCGGGTTTCCACGACCCGGGCGTCCTTGACCAGGACGATGACGCGCCGTCCGTCGCCCAGCGCTTGTCGCCCGGCCGGCTGCAAACGATCGACCGCCCACCGCCGCAGCGCCGCTTCCGGCGATACCGGGAATAGGTGTTCGACATTGGGGTAGGTCAGCGGCGGAGAATATTCGGCGACGATTTCGACCGTGCGGGCATCCAGACGAAGGACACCGAGATGTCCGTAGGTCAATTGCGGTAGCGGCGCCTGCGCCGGTATCGGGGCGCAGCTCCATAACAACGTCAAAGCGAGGGCGCCGAGCACTCTCGCCGAGGTTGGGTAGCGGGCCTTTGGTGTCATCGCGGGTTCCGCCTCTTGTCGACGTCTCGATGTTGAACAAATTGGGCGCCGGTGGCCTTTGGGTCAAGGCGAAGTAGGGCATGGTCGTCATAGGTGTAGCGCGCATTGCAGTACTCGCAGGTAATGATCAGCTTCCCGTCGACCAACAGATCGGCGAGTTCGGTGGGTTGCAATTGGCGCAGCATGGCCTCGACCCGGTGTGGCGAGCAGTGGCAGGAATGGCGAAGACTCTTGGGCGGCCAAACGCGCACGCCTTTTTCATGGAACAAGCGGTAGAGCAGCATCTCCGCGGCAAGCCCCGGGTCCAGCAATTCGGACGTGGCCGCGCTGCCGACCATGACCAAGGCGCGCCGCCAGCCATCCTCGGCCTCGTCTTCGTCCTGTCTCGGCGACAGCGCCGCGACCTCGCCGCCGGCCGGCGGCAGCCTTTGCACCAACAGACCGCCCGTGCGCCAAGCGCCATCGACGCCTTGTCCGACGGCGATCCGAATCCCCGTCTCTAATTGTTCGGACTGCCTGAAATAGTGATGCGCGCAGTCGGCCAACGTCACCCCGGTCAATTCGACGATACCCTGATAACGTTCGGTGTGGGTTCCCTGGTCGACGGTGAAGGCGAGGTAACCGGCGCCAAGCAGGCGTGGCACCGATGCCGATGGCCCGGGCTGCCCAGGGGCGGCGATAGTCGCCAGGCGGTCGCCGTCGTATTGGGCATAACCGCGCAAGGCGCCCTCGCTGGTCACGTCGGCGACCAGTAAGCTGACCGCTCCGTCGCCCTTGGTTTGCAGCGTGAAGACGCCGTCGTATTTCAGCGTCGCCGCGAGCAGGGCGGCCAGTGTCAGCGCCTCCCCAAGCACCGACGCCACCGGCTGAGGATAGCCGTGTTGGCGCAAGATCGAGTCGATCGAGGGGCCAAGCCGCAACAGGCGGCCGCGCAACGTCAGCGGCGCCGCCTTGAAGGACTGAATAAAATCGTCAGGAGGTGCGCTCAAATCCCGTTCAGACACCAGACGAGCAAGCCCTTCTGCGCGTGCAGGCGGTTCGCGGCTTCATCCCAGACCACCGATTGCGGTCCATCGATGACGCCCGCGGTCACCTCGCGGTCGCGCCGGGCCGGGAGGCAATGCATGAAGATCGCGTCGGGCTTGGCGCGCGCCATTAATCGTTCATCAACGCGATAGGGCTGCAGTAGATTGTGCCGGAATTCGCCGTCGGTCTGGCCCATGGAAACCCAAGTGTCGGTGACCACGCAATCGGCATCCACGACCGCCGTTTCGACGTCCTCGGTGACGGAGACCGTACCGCCTTCCTTGCGCGCCCAGGCCAGCAGCGCCTCCGGCGGTTGCAGGCCGGCAGGACAGGCCAGCCGCAGGACAAAGTCGAAGCGGATGGCGGCATGGACCCACGAAGCGGCGACGTTGTTGCCATCGCCGCTCCATGCCACGACCCGCCCGCGGATGGGGCCGCGATGTTCCTCGAACGTCATGACATCGGCGAGGACTTGGCAGGGGTGGCTCTTGTCGGTCAGGCCGTTGATGACCGGCACCTGCGAATGATCGGCCAATTCGTGCAGCTTGTCCGCGCTGGTCGTGCGCAACACGATGGCATCGACATACCGTGACAGCACACGCGCGGTGTCGGCGATGCTTTCGCCGCGGCCGAGCTGCGAATCCTGGGTGTTGAGCACGATCGTATCGCCGCCCAATTGGCTCATCCCGACCTCGAAGGACAAACGCGTGCGGGTCGATTGCTTCTCGAAGAGCATCGCGAGGGTCTTGCCGACAAGGGGCCGCGGCTCCCCCTTGGGCGGCCGACGCCGCTTGAAGGCGGTGGCGAGTTCGAGGATGCCGCGCAGCGTGGCCGCGCTACAGAGGTCGATGTCGAGGAAGTGCCGCGGCTCACCCATCAGGCGGCGTCCAATTGCCGGCAGGCGGTCTCGATCAGACCCCCCGCCTCCTCGACATGCCGGCCGTCGATGATGAGCGGCGGCAACAGGCGAATCATATTTCCCCCGGCGGCGACCACAAGCAGCCGGTTGGCGCGCAGCCGCTCGACGACCTTGGTATTTGCGGCGACGCAACTCAAGCCCAGCATCAACCCGCGGCCGCTCAAAGTCGAGAAGACGCGGGGATGGGAAGCGACCAAAACACGCAGCTTCTCCGAGAGAATGGCGGCAACACGCCGGACCCCGGCCAGAAAGCCATCGGCCAGGATCACGTCCAGGACGGCATTGGCCGCGGCCATGGCCAGAGGCCCACCGGCGTAGGTCGAACCATGGGTCCCGGCGGTCATGCCGATGGCGGCGCGTTCGGTCGCCAGACAGGCACCGACGGGGAAGCCGCCGCCAATGCCCTTGGCCACGGCCATCACGTCCGGCGTCACGCCGGACCATTCATGGGCGAAGAGGCGGCCGGTCCGGCCCATGCCGCACTGAACCTCGTCGAAAAAAAGGAGAAGGCCGAATTCGTCAGCGACCGCACGCAGCCCCTTGAGATAGTCGGAATCGCCGACGCGGATGCCGCCCTCGCCCTGTATCGGCTCGACCAGGATGGCGGCGGTTTCCGGCCCGATCTTCGCGCGCAGCTCGTTCAAATTCCCGAACGCGACGTGATCGAATCCGCCGACGACGGGATCGAATCCCTTCAAATTTTTCTCCTGGCCGCCCGCCGCGATGGTGGCCAGCGTGCGCCCATGAAACGCGCCTTCGCAGCAGATCACGCGATACCGTTCGGGCTTGCCGGTTTCGTCGAAATGTTTGCGGATCAATTTCAATCCGCATTCCACCGCCTCCGCTCCGGAATTGGTGAAGAACACGGTGTCGGCGAAGCTGTTGTCGACCAGCCTTTGCGCGAGCCTCTCCTGGCCCGGACAGCGGTACAGGTTCGAGGTGTGCCACAGGCGCGACGCCTGTTCGGTCAACGCGCCGACAAGATGGGGATGGCCGTGTCCGAGCGCGGTCACGCCGACGCCGCTGGCGAAATCGAGGAAACTGGTACCATCGGCGTCAAAGAGATAAGCCCCCTCCCCACGCTCGAAGGCGATAGCCGCCCGAGCATAGGTGGGCATCACGGCGGAAATCACTGTTGCTCCTGTTGCTGGGGCGGTCGCCCGCCCTTCCTTCGGCCCAAGGGCCTCCGCAGAAAAACGACAAGTATTGGCGGGTGGGCGCGGCAAGTCAACGGCGGGAATATGACGATGTCGTGTCGGATTTAGGCCGACGCGCGGCGCCCCAGCAAACACCACGCGAAGAGAATCACCCATACGAGATCGACCGCTATGGCGATACCCGCACCGTACTCCAGATAACGTGAGCCTTGAGAAAGCACGAGCACAACGAAGGCCAGTTTGCTGACCCCGGCGACGACCAGGATCGGCGCGCGCACCGCCGGGTTAAACGCTCCATGGATCAACAGCCCGCCGACCGCCGCGATCAACAGACCCCAGTTACGCAAGACAATCTCGGCAAGCGGTCCGTCGAGGGTTTCCCCAAAAGTGGCCTGAAGGGCCGCCTGCGGCGCAGTCGCCGCGTAGACCATGGTGCAGGTCAAGGTGCCCGACACCAACATTATCCATTTGACCGAACGTGCAGCTAAACCCATCGCGGCCCTCGATGTGTTGGTACGAGGAAACCGGAATGAACCGGTCTAGGTCTTGAGTTTGTAACCTGATGCGAACATGCGGTGGGTCAGCCACCACAGCCCAATATTGCAAACGATCAGAACCCAAATTCCGGCGGAAAGCGAGCCGTCGGCATGGCCGACGAAACCATAGCGAAACCCATCGATCATGTAGAAAAAGGGATCGAGATGGGCCGCGACCTGCCAGGCATCCGGCAGCCGCGATACCGAATAGAAGGTGCCGGAGAGGAAGGATAGGGGCGTCACCACGAAATTGGTCAGGGCGGCCAGCTGATCGAATTTCTCGGACCAGATGCCGCCGATGATGCCGATCAGCGAAAGCATGAGCGAGGCGGCGATAGCGTGAAAGACAACGAAGGCCCAATCGTGAACGTGCAGGGAGGTGAAGGGCAGAACCGCCAGCGCCACCGCCACGCCCACGACCAACCCCCGGGTCACGCCGCCGAGAGCAAAGCCGAAGGTCTGCTCTCCTGGCGACAAGGGCGGCATGACTGTATCGACGATGTTGCCTTGAACCTTGGAGATCATCAGGGAGGACGAGGTATTAACGAAGGCATTCTGGACCATCGTCATCATGATCAGGCCCGGCGCCAGGAACTCCAGGAAATCGACGTCGCCGAATCTTTGAGAAGCGCCGCCGAGCGCGAGGAGGAACACGGCCAGAAGCAGAAGTGCGGAGACCACGGGTGCGGCGATCGTCTGGGTTCCCACCTTCCAGAAGCGGCGCACTTCGCGGCAATACAGCGTCCACAATCCGAGCCAATTGACCGGACCGTAGCGGCGGGGAAGCGGAATCGATTGAAGCGGCATGTGTGGCTCCATGGAAAGGCGATCGGGCGCGGGACGGTGCGCGCTACCGCGCGGCGCTTGGCGTGGGCAGGGCTGGCGCGGCGGGTTCCGGGGTGGTCACAATGCGGACGGTGCGCGGACCCGAGGCGAAGGCCACGCCGCGTTCGTCAAAGGCTTTCTTAAGCCGGCGGCGGAATTCGCGGGTGACGGTCCATTGCTGCGCCGGTCTGGTCTTGATCCGGGCTTTGACGATCACCGAGGAATCGCCAAAGCTGTCGATGCCGACCATTTCCGTGGGGGCCAGGATTTGCTCGGCGAATGCCGGATCGGCCCGCAACCCGTCGCCGACCGCGCAGATCAAGACGCTCACCGCTTCGTAGTCCTCCTGGTAGCCCACGCCGATCTGGATCACGGCGAAGGCGAAATCCTTGGTCATGTTGCGGACCGTGGTGACCGCGCTGAAGGGAACGGTGTGCACGGTGCCGGCCTCGTCGCGCAGGCGAATCGACCGAATCGACATGGCCTCGACGACTCCGGCATGGCCGTCGAGATCGACGACATCGCCCACCGCGATGACGTCCTCCATCAAAAGCGAGACGCCGCTCAACAAGTCCTTGATCAGATTTTGCGCGCCAAAACCGATGGCCAGGCCGATCGCGCCGGCGCCGGCCAGCAATGGCGTGATGTTGACGCCGATCTCGGACAGCACCATCAGCGTGACAAAGGTAGCGATGACGGCAAAGACGATGCGGCGCACCAGCGGCATCAGCGTCTGGGCGCGGGCCAGCCGGCGGGCGGCGTCTCCGCTGGCCGTCTGCGACAGATAACGCTCCATCATCGCGTTGAGCGCGTCCCACAACGCGAGCGCGACCAAAAGGATAAGAAGAATGTTAAAGGCGCCGCCGAGAGCGTTGCGCCCTTTGTCCGACAGCAGCCAATCCAGCGATCCGATGCCCCAGGCCTGAAGGATGGAGAGGGCGGCGAACACGTTGATCGCAGACCTGAGGATGGAATGGAAAAGGTCGCGATGGCGGTTCAGCCGCTTTTGCAAGGTCGGAAATCGCCGCTTGATTTCGCTGCCTAGCCGGATTTCCCTCGTGAACAGGCGGTTCACCCATTGCCCAAGAAGGCGGGCGGCGACCAGCGTCGCCAGCGTGAGCCCTGTCCCACGCAGGACGAATTCGAAGCCGCCGGGAACTCGCAGAACCCAGATCGCGTAGATGGCGACGAAGTAGGCGATCGCCAGGATGTGCCAGACATCGGCGATGCGCTGGCGCAGCCGCCGCAGCCCGGCGAGCGCGGGTGAACCCCCGGCCGTGCGGCCTCGGATCCAATCCGCTACCGCGATCCGCTGCCGCAAGATCAGGAATACCAACATGCCCGCGACGATGAGCCCGACGGATTTGAGGATGAAATCGCGGCCTCCCGTCGGCAGGCCGAGCAACAGGCTCGCCTCGGCGGCGAAATAGCCATAGACGGTGGTGTTGGCCAGTCGATGCGCCCACCTAAATCCATACGCGGACGCGGCATCGTCGAGCGGCACCAGCCGCAACGACGGCGTATTCGGGGCCAGCGCGATCCGCGCCAACAGCAATAGGGCGCGGGCCACTAGGCTGGCGTTGATCAGGCCCAACGCGACCAACTGGGTGGTCAGGTTCGGCTCGGTCAGCGGCAGCGCCGAATAGGCCACCGCCGCGAAGGCCACGATGGCGGCCAAGTCGATGCCGGCGCGGGCGATCAGCAGCAGGAAACGCAGCCACAAGGTCTCGGTGTCGCGGTCCTCAACCGCACGCCGCGGCCGCGCCAGCAGCCGGTGTGCGAACCGCTCGGCCAACATGCCGATGCCGATGACAACGGCGACCTTGACGATGATTTCCAGAAGCCGGTTGCGGCCCTCCGGGCTCTCGGCCTGGCGCCACACCCACATCAGCAGATTCGGCGCGTCATTAACAAAGGCCAAGGCCGAAAAAAGGCTGCGGCTGACGTCGGCGACCTGTTGCGACAGGAAGGCCAGAAGCTGGGCGCCCAGACTGTCGGGCGGCAGCGCGATCGGCGAATCCGGCTGCTTTTGCTGGACAGCAACCAGAGCGCGGATGTGTTCGATCAGTTGCCTGCGAGCGGCTTCATCCTCCAGCGTGGCGGCCAGCGCTTCGAGTTCCGCCGCACCGGGGCCGGCGGCGGTGTTGGAAACGGCCTGCGCCGTCGCTGTCTTTGGCGCGGCTATAGCCAGGCCCAGGAACAAACCCAGGCCTGCCATCAACGGGAACAGGCTGGCAACATTGTGTCGGCGGATCATGTGGCAGAACCTAATCGCTTCCGTCTTCCTTGTCACAGGCGACCGCTGGAAATTTCAGATCAACGCGATGTGACCGAAACAACGCCTTTCCAGTGGGCGCATTCGCGCTATCTTGACGTCGAGTGTCGGCGGTAGGAGACGAACTATGCCCGAAGATGCCCGCTTGGGCGGCAAGGACCGCCAGAAGCTGGTCGAGGCCAAGCAGAAATGGGCGCAAGAGGGGCGGCTGCTCACCGGCAAGGCGGCCGATGGGGCGCGTCCGCGCCTGCCGCCGGGCCAGCGCCATGTGACCAATTGGCCGATCCTCGATCTCGGCTTTCAGATGAAGATCGAGTCGTTTCGGTGGCGGCTGGTCGTCGACGGCGCCGTCGAGAACCAGTTGAACTGGGGATGGCTCGAGTTTCGGACGCAACCCCAGATCCAGGACATGTCCGACATTCACTGTGTGACGTCGTGGAGCCGCTACGATAACCATTGGGAAGGCGTGTCGACGAAACACCTGCTGTCCGTGGTCAAGCCGCATGACAGCGCGAAGTTCGTCATCGCCCATAGTTATGACGGTTATACGACGAATATCCCGCTCGCCCAATTCGCCGAATCCGACGTGCTGCTTGCCCATTCCTGGGAAGGAAAACCGATCCATTCCGACCATGGCGGGCCGATGCGGCTGATCATCCCAAAGCTGTATTTTTGGAAAAGCGCGAAATGGGTGCGCCGGCTCGAATTCACAATTCAAGACCGCCCCGGTTTCTGGGAGGCTCGCGGCTATCACAATCACGGGGATCCGTGGAAAGAGGAGAGATATGGTTAAGTTGATGGTTCGGCTCGCGTTGCGGGCGGCTGCTGTGGTTTGTTTGGCGCTGGTTTCGATGGGGGCGGTGGCGATGAGTGCTCACGATTTCACCTTTCCGTCGATCGATGGCGGCGACCTCGCGCTGAAGGACTACAAGGGCAAGCCTGTCCTGGTCGTCAACACGGCGTCCTTCTGCGGCTATACCGGCCAATACGAAACTCTGCAGGCTCTGTGGGAGAAATACCAGGCGAAGGGCCTAATCCTGGTCGGGGTTCCGTCGAACGATTTCGGCGGGCAAGAGCCGGGCAGCAAGGCCGAGATCAAACAATTCTGCGAAGCCAATTTCGGCGTCACCTTCCCGATGACCGACAAGCAGGTGGTGGCCGGCTCTGCCGCCCATCCTTTTTATCGGTGGATCGCAGCCCAGCTTGGCGAAGCCGGCTCGCCGCAATGGAATTTCCACAAATACCTGATCGGCAGCGACGGCGCGCTGATCGGGGCATGGCCATCGGATGTGAAGCCAACCTCTCGCGAAGTGACGCAAGCCGTGGACGCGGCTCTCCGCCGCTGATCGGCGACGGCGGGATCGACGCCGCCGGCAACGAAGGTCCTAGGCGGCGTCGATCAAGTGAATGAAGGAACCGGCGACGCTGCCGTCCACCCAGCCGGCATTATGCAAAGACTGGCCGGT
Organism: Asaia bogorensis; assembly: GCA_945892765.1. Lineage (GTDB taxonomy): Bacteria > Pseudomonadota > Alphaproteobacteria > CACIAM-22H2 > CACIAM-22H2 > SHVT01. The sequence goes on along the minus strand of CAMDDQ010000001.1, from coordinate 72,973 downwards.
CGAATCGGCGACGCTGAACAAGGGATCGCCCGGCCCTTCGCCTAACGCGGTTGCGTAGTGGAATTCATGGCCGCGGAAACGCGCGCCGATTTCGCCCAGCGCGCAAGGCTCGACCAATTCGACCTGCCGGTAGCCGAGATGAAGTCGGCGCTCGGCGAAGGACGTTGCAACCGGCAGCAGACCGGCCATGGCGTGGCACAGTCCGCCGGCGTCGGTCAACGTCCGGCCCAACACCATATAGCCGCCGCATTCGCCGAAGACCGCCGCGCGTTTGTGCGCCGCGCCGCGCAGGCCCTCGAGGAAGCGCCGGTTGCCGGCGAGCTTGCCGGCATGCAACTCCGGATAACCGCCGGGTAGATAGACGGCATCGGCCGTTTCATCCGGCGCCTCATCGGCCAGCGGCGAAAAGGGAATGATCTCAGCGCCGGCCGCGTGCCATCCGGCCAAAATCGCTGGATAGGTAAAGGAAAAGGCCGTGTCCGCGGCCACGGCGATGCGCTGGCCGAGCGGTGGCAACGGCCGGGCCGGCTCGCCGCTGGTCATGGCCAGGGAACTGGTTCGGGCGATGGCGGTGATGGCGGCGAGGTCCAGAACCGGGGCGATAGCGTCGGCGGCGGCATCGAGTCGGGCGCCGAGTTCGGCGTGTTCCTGGGCCTGAACCAGGCCCAGATGCCGCTCCGGTAAGGCCAGCCGGGCGTCGCGCGGGACGAAGCCCAAGACCGGCACGCCGGGGACGATCCTCTCCATGGCCTGGCGCAGGATCGATTCGTGGCGGGACCCGCCGACGCGGTTGAAGACAACGCCGGCGATGGTCGTTTTCGGTCGCAAACCCACGAAGCCGCGGACGACCGCGGCCGCCGATGCGCCTTGGCCGCGCGCGTCGACGACCAACAGGACCGGCCAGCCAGTCAGGGCGGCGATGTCCGCGGTCGAGCCGCCGCCGCCTTCGGCGCCGTCGAACAGACCCATCGCACCCTCGCAGAGCACGAAGGCGCCGCGCGAGACATCGCCGACGATCCGGCTCAACGTCGCCGGCCGCATCGCCCAGGCATCGAGGTTGAGACAGGGCCGTCCGCTGGCCGCCGCCAGGAAGCTCGAATCGATATAGTCGGGGCCGCATTTCGCCGCCACCGTCTCGCTGCCCGCGCGCGCCAACAGGCGCAGCAGGGCGAGGGTCACGATGGTCTTGCCGCTTCCCGAGCCCGGGGCGGCGACGATCAATCCCCGGCCGCGCGTCGCCACGTCGTCACAGATGATCGCGCAGGTTTGCCGCGATGCGATCGGCGGGCACATCGGGACGGAAATGGGTCAGGTATTTTCCGTCAGATCCCATCAGATAAATGAACGACGAATGATCCATCATGTAGTCCGGATCCTCCGGCGCCGTGGCCGCCGATTTCGCGTAATAGACGCGATAGGCGCGCGCCGCCTCTGCCACCTGCTCGGCGGTGCCGGTGAGCGCCAGCAAAAGTGGATGGAAATGAGCGGCATAGTCTTTCAGTCTTTGCGGCGTGTCGCGCGTAGGATCGATGGTGATGAGGATCGGCTGAACGCGCGGGGCGTCATTGCCGAGCATGTCGAGCGCGTCGCTCATGACCTGGAGACTGGTTGGGCAGGCATCGGGGCAGTAGGTGAAGCCGAAATACACCAGCATGAGCCGCCCGCGAAATTCGGTGTCCTGGCGGGTCAAGCCGTTTTGATCGACCAGGGTGAACGGACCGCCGATCAACGAGGCGCCGGTCGCCGCACCCTCGCGCAGGACGGTAACGATCGGCGCCTCCGATGGGTAGAGCGCCAGCCGCGCCAGCAGCCCGACGCCGCCGCCGATCAGAACGGCGAGCAGGACGGCCAGGATGCGGGTGTAGCCGGTCATGATCCGCGCCCCGAATTCACGCGCACCTGCCGATACCCCAACGCCTCCAGGCAGGTGCGATAGATATGTCCCTGGCTGCGGTCAATCGGGCGTTCCTCGCGGCGGCCGCCGGACATGAAATCGAAATCGCCGGCGCGGTCGAGGCAACCGGCCTGGTCGCGGCGGAAATCGTCAGGACCCGTGCCTTCGCGCACCCATTGCAAGCCGGAGGGCGCGCAGGCCGAAACAAAAAGGAACGCGGCGCCCGACAACCCGGCGCGCAGGCAGGAGCCGTATCTCACACGCTTTTCCGCCGATGCCGGTTGCGGAGTGGATCGGCGTCGAGAACCCGCCCGGACAACGCGCCGATCCAGTCGAGCCCCGCGCGCAGCCGCACCGTCTCGCCGACGACGATCAACGCCGGTGGCTCCATGTGATGCGTCGTGGCATCCGCGGCGCAGGAATCGAGCGTCGTTTCCAGCACGCGCTGATCCGGCGTCGCCGACTTGCTGATGATGGCGACCGGTTGGGTGCCTGGACGTCCCGCCGCGATCAGCCGCGCGGCGATGCGATCGAGGTGTTTGAGGGCCATGTAAATCACCAGGACCGGCGCGCCGCGCGACAGCGCGGTCCAGTCCACATCGTCGGGGACGTCGCCGCCCGCGGCGTGGCCGGTAACGAAGGTCACCGCCGAGTTGGTGTCGCGATGCGTGACCGGGATGCCGGCATAGGCGAGTCCCCCGATGGCAGCGGTGATTCCAGGCACCAGCCGGAAGGGGATGCCGGCGGCGACCAGCGCCAGCGCCTCTTCGCCGCCGCGGCCGAACACGAACGGATCGCCGCCCTTGAGGCGGAGCACACGGAGCTTGCGGCGCGCGAGCTGGATCAGCCGTCCTGAGATGTCGGGCTGCCGGGAGGAAGGCTTGCCGCCGCGCTTGCCCGCATATTCCAGGCGTGCGCCCGGCCGCGCGAGTTTCAGGATGCGCGGATCGACAAGTGCGTCGTAAACGACCGCGTCGGCCGAGCGGAGCGCGTGATGAGCGAGCAACGTCAGCAATCCGGGTTCGCCCGGGCCGGCGCCAACCAGCCAAACCCATCCGCTCTCGAACACCGGCAAATCGATCGTCGAATTGTCGTTCATCATCTCAGCCTATACCGCCTTTTCGGCGAAACATAGGCGGCCGAATCTCGGTCTGTGGGCACGCGATCGAATCATCCACAGTGACCCCTCAGTCGCACCCTTCAATTTTTTGTGTCGCCCGCCGCGAATCGTTTCCGAACCGCTTGACGGCCGTCCGACCGCGACGTTAAGTAGCGGCTCGACGAACGTGCGCGAGAATGCCTCGTCAATCACCCGATCCCGACCCTGGGAGTAGTCTGCCGCCGCCGGCCAAATTACGGTCGGAGGCGGCCATAGGCTCATCATCCGCTTCGTTGCACGAAGCCGGCCTGGGCGGGCGTGCGTCCGATGTCTTTCCCGGCGAAGCCGGTTTTGCCTCCCCATCAACCCGAAAACGCGAGCGCGCAATGGCGAAAAAGTCGTCCAACGGCAACGGCGTCCATAAACCCAATGGGAACGGTACGCCCAAGCCGCAGGGACCGGTAAGAACGCTTGGCCCGGTTTCCGATCTCGAGCGCCACCTGCCATCCGATTGGTGGCGGACGCTGTTCAATTCGCTCTACATCCAAACCGATGGCGATGTCGTCGAAAACGACACCAATACCGGGCGCGAAATCGATTCGCTGATCAAATCGTCGGGTCTGGAGCCGAACGACCGCATCCTCGATCTCTGCTGCGGCCAGGGTCGCCACGTCATCGAACTCGCGCGCCGGGGCTTCAACGCCGTCACCGGCATCGACCGCTCGCGTTATCTGGTCCGGCTCGCCCGCAAACGCGCCAAGCAGTTGGGCCTCAACGTCTCCTTCCATGAAGGCGACGCCCGCAAATTTCGGGTTCCGGAGAATTCCTTCCACTGCGTCACGCTGATGGGCAATTCCTACGGCTATTTCGACCGCGAGGAAGACGACGTGGCGGTGCTGGAGGCGGTGAAACGGGCGCTGGCCTCCAACGGCACGCTGGCCATGGACCTTGCCGATGGCGACTGGCTGCGGACGCATTTCGAGCGGCGGTCCTGGGAATGGATCGACCAGAATCACTTTGTCTGCCGCGAACGTTCGCTCGCCAACGATCAACAACGCCTGGTTTCGCGCGAAGTTGTTGTGCATGCCGAACGCGGCGTGATCGCCGATCAATTTTATGCCGAGCGCCTCTATTCACGTGAACGCATCCGCGAGCTCCTGGAACGAGTCGGTTTCGAATCGCTGCGGTTCCACGATTGGGTGGGCACCGAATCCGGCCGCAACCAAGACCTGGGCATGATGGCCACGCGTATGTTCCTGACGGCGCAGGCGCCGCGCAAGGTCGCGGTCACGGCGGTGCGCGGCATCGCTTACCCGGAGGTCAGCGTTGTCATGGGTGATCCGCGCCTGCCCGACATGGTCAAGCGCGGCGGCCAGTTCAATAAGGAAGACTTCGAAACTATCAAGCGCCTGCGCGAGGCCCTGGGCGAATTGCCCGGTTACAAATTCGACTTCATCGACAATCACACCGCGATGGTCAGCCAGCTTCGCGCCAACCCGCCCAAGTTCGCGCTCAATCTCTGCGACGAAGGCTTCAACAACGACGCCTTCCTCGAGCCGCATGTGCCGGCGCTGCTTGAAATGCTGGGCGTGCCCTATACCGGCGCCGGCGCGAGCTGCCTCGGCCTTTGTTACAACAAGGCGTTGGTCCGTTCGATCGCCGAATCGCTCGATCTCCCGGTCCCGGCCGAAACCTATGTCAACCCGGACGACCAATCGGCGAACCTGCCATCTATCTTTCCGGCGCTGATCAAGCCCTGTTTCGGCGACAGCAGCATAGGCATCACCAAGGACGCCGTGGTGTGGACGCCGGAAGAAGCGATCACCTATCTGGAAAAGCTGCGCGAGGAATTGCCCGGTCGCCCGGTGCTGGTGCAAGAATATCTCACCGGCGCGGAATACAGCATCGGCATCATCGGCAATCCCGGATTGAGCTATCAGGTGCTGCCCACGCTCGAGGTCGATTTCAGCGGGCTCAACGCCGATTTGCCCAAGATTCTTTCTTATGAATCGAAATGGGTGCCGGAATCGCCCTATTGGACGCAGATCAAGTACAAGCCGGCGGCGATCGACGAGGATGTGCGGCGCCGCCTGGTCGACTACTCGACCGTGCTGTTCGAGCGCCTGGGTTGTCGCGACTATGCGCGATTCGACTTCCGCGCCGATGCCGAAGGCGCGATCAAGCTGCTCGAGGTCAACCCCAATCCCGGCTGGTGCTGGGACGGCAAGCTCAACATCATGGCGAGTTATGCCGGGCTGCGTTACGCCGACCTGCTGCGCCTGATCCTGGAGGCGGCGCAGGAGCGTGTTACCCAGGCCCGCAAGCCGGCGGCGGCGCCACGCGTGCAGCCCGGGTCCCAGGTGTCGGCGACCGCGACCGCCGCCCCGCAGCCCATGGCGGTGCGCGGCGCCTGAGACTCTCGCCGGGGCTTCGTCGATCCCGGGCGCCGGCCTGGGGGTTGGTGTCCTCCTCGTCTTGTTCGCGACGGAGCTGCCGCGCGAAAGTGCGGCGCTTTTGGTTGCCTCAGCGATGTTGTTCAGCCGCCGCTTCGCCAGCCGCGACCTGCTCGTGACCGTCGACTGGCCACTTCTTGTTCTTTTTGCCGCCTTGTTCGTCGTCAATGACGCCTTTGCCGCCACAGGCCCGCCCAACGCGTTTCTGGGAATGCTGGCGGAGCAGGGTTGGCTGCCAGACCGCCTGCATTTGATGGCGCCGTTGGCGCTGGTCCTCAGCAACACGATCGGCAATGTGCCCGCGGTTGTGATGCTGCTGGAGATGTGGCCGGAATTGCCGAAAGGCGCGCCTCACGGACTGGCCCTTTTATCGACGCTCGCCGGCAATTTTCTGCTGGTCGGCAGCATCGCCAATCTGATCGTGGTGGAGCGAGCGGCAACGGTGGGTGTTCGCCTGAGTTTCGCCGACCATGCCCGGGCGGGCATCCCGATCGCGTTGCTGTCCATGGCTGTGGCCGTGGCTTGGCTGTATGGCATCGGCGCGATGACATAGCGAGCCGCCGCGCACGGGACTTGCCATAAGCCATCGATAGCCGCTTTGATGAACGGGAAAACCTTGAGGATTTTTTCGTGGCCGATGTCGATCCCGAAGAATCGGCGACCAGGCCGGCCGACCGGCGCGATTTGCGCCGCGGCTGGACCACCGGCGCTTGCGCCACGGCCGCCGCACGGGCCGCTTATCAGGCGCTGCTAACGGGAATCTTTCCAAACCCGGTCGTGATTGCCCTGCCGCGTGGCAAAAAACCGAGTTTCGCCCTCGCCCGCGGCGAACTCGGTGCCGATTGGGCGCGCGCCGCCATTATCAAGGATGCCGGCGACGATCCCGACATCACCCATGGCGCGTTGATTGTCGTCGAGGTCGCGCAAGGCGCGGAAGGCGGCGGCGTCGTTTTCAAGGCCGGGGAGGGTGTCGGCACGGTAACCCTGCCCGGGTTGTCGCTGGCGCCGGGCGAACCCGCAATCAATCCCACGCCGCGTGTGATGATTAGACAGACAATCGAAGAAATCGCGGGCGCCTTTGGCGGCAGCGGCGATGTCATGGTCACCATCTCCATACCCGGCGGGGCCGAACTCGCGAAAAAAACCATGAATGCGCGGCTGGGCATCGTCGGCGGCCTTTCGATCCTCGGCACGACTGGCGTTGTCATTCCCTATTCCTGTTCGTCCTGGATTCATGCGGTTCAGCGCGGCGTCGATGTCGCCCGCGCCGCCGGACGGGCGCATATCGCGGCCTGCACCGGATCGACTTCGGAAGCGGCCGTGCAACGCCTCTACGAATTGCCGGAGGTTGCCCTGATCGATATGGGCGATTTCGCCGGGGGCCTTCTCAAATATCTGAGGTTGCATCCGGTGCCGCGGCTAACAATCGCCGGCGGCTTCGGAAAATTGTCGAAACTCGCGGCCGGGCACCTCGACCTTCATTCCGGCCGTTCATCCGTGGACAGCGTCGCGTTGATGAGCCTGTTGCGCGAGATCGGAGCACCGGACGAGGCTCTGCAAGCGGTGGCCGGCGCCACGACGGCGGGGCAGATCATGGCCGCCGCCGGGGCCTGGGGGCCACGTCTTGCCGAACAGGTCGCGCGCCGTGCGCGCGAAACCGCGCTGGCCACGCTGGCCGGCGGCGTCGCGGTTGACGTGGCGGTCTTCGATCGGGGCGGCGTCTTGCTCGGCCATGCCGGGCCCTAGCCGCCGGCTGCTCATCCTGGGCGGCACGGCGGAGGCCGTGGCCGTGGCGGAGATGCTGAGCCTGGTGCTCCCGCCGGGAGTCGAAGTCGTGACCTCGCTCGCCGGCCGCACCGAACATCCAAATCTGCCGCCGGGGGAAGTCCGCAGGGGCGGTTTCGGGGGAAAGAACGGCCTCGCCGCCTTTCTTGCCGAACGGAACGTCGCGCTTGTCGTGGACGCCACCCACCCCTTCGCCACCGAGATCGCGGCCAATGCCGATGCCGCCTGCGCCGCCGCCGGCGTGCCCCTGTTGCGACTCGCCCGCCCCGCTTGGGAGCGTCAGGACGGCGATCGTTGGGTCGAGGTCGAGGATGCCGCCGCGGCGGCTTCGTTGTTGGCTGGGCTCGGCCGGCGGGTGTTCCTCACCGTCGGGAGCCGCGTCCTGCCGGCGTTTTCCGGGATCGCGGATACCTGGTTCCTGGTGCGCCTGATCGATCCGCCCAAGGCGCGTCTGCAACTGAACGCTTATGAAATTGTTCTCGGCCGCGGGCCGTTCACGCTCGAATCCGAACGGGTCCTGCTCGCCCGCCACCACATCGACGTGGTCATCACCAAAGCCAGCGGGGGCGGCGCGACCGCGGCGAAGCTGATCGCCGCGCGCGAGGCGCACATCCCGGTGATCCTTCTGCGGCGGCCGGCCAAGGACCACGCCGAAACCGTGGCCACACCCGCGGCGGCGTTCGCCTGGATAATGGCGCGGCTTCAGTCCTGATCGTTTCCGGCTTTGCGGCAGACATGGCGATGGTCGGCGGCATAAAGCCGGCTGTCGTCGAAGCCGGCCGGCGCCAAGGCGCGGCCGACCAGGATCATGGCCGTGCGCGTGAACCCCGCCGCCTTCACCTTGGCGCGGATGTCGGCGAGTGTGCCGCGCAGGATCGCCTCGTCCGGCCACGAGGCACGGTGGACGACGGCGACCGGGCAATCGCCGCCATACAAAGGTGTCAATTCGCGAAGAACGACGGCGAGGTTGTTGATCGACAGATGAATGGCGAGCGTCGCCCCGCTGGCCCCAAGCCTGGACAGCGACTCCCCTTCGGGCATGGGTGAGGCTCGCACGGCGGTGCGGGTTAGGATCACGGTCTGGCTAAGTCCAGGCAGGGTCAACTCGGCGCGCAGCGCCGCCGCCGCCGCCGCATAGGCCGGCACGCCCGGCGTCACGTCATACGGGATACCCAAAGCGTCGAGCCGCCGCATCTGCTCCCCGATCGCGCCGTACAGTGAGGGATCGCCGGAATGGATTCGCGCCACGTCCTCGTTCCGGGCATGGGCGGCGCGCATCTCTTCCGCGATTTGATCCAGGTGGAGCGGCGCGGTATCGACGATTCGGGCGCCTTGGGGGGCCTCCGCGACCACCGCCTCCGGGACCAGCGATCCGGCATAAAGAATGACGGGGCAGCGCCGGATGAGGTTGAGGCCGCGCACCGTGATAAGGTCTGCGGCACCCGGCCCCGCGCCGATGAAATGCACGATCATCCGGTATTCTTAGCTTGGTGCCGTCATGAAAAGCCACTCCCCCGCCATTGCCGCGCCGGCCGCACAAGGCGAGGCGCCGCACCCGTCGGCCGAGATCAAGATCGCCACCGGATTGGTGCTTGGCTTCGGCGGCCTCGTCTTCCTTGCCGTGGCTTCGGCCCTCGCGCTCGGCCTCTGGAGCGCCCGCACCAATACCATCGACTTGCTGCGCGACAAATCCGAAGCCGCGAGCCTGCAGATCGTCAGCGTGATCGACCAATATCTGCGGCCAGTGGAGAGTCAGCTTATTCACCTTGCCCGCCAGATCGAGGCCGGCGCCTTGTCGGCGACTCCCGAAGTGCGTTCGCTCGTACTCATCGGCACCGACAATTCGATGCTGCGGGCCCTTCGCCATCCGAATGGAGTCGCTCTCGATGTCATCGATGTGCGGGAGATGCCGGTCATCAGCAACGCCATGGACGCGGCGCGCGACAGGACGGGGCTGTATTGGGCCGAAATCGTGCTGCCGGAAACCGCCGATCAGGTGCTGGTCAATGTTCGCTATCCGGTTCGCATCGGCGGCAATTATGTCGGGCTATTGGTGGCACCGTCCAGGTGGACCAGTTTTCGCAAATTCTCGACGACACCGCGCGCACCCTCAAAGGCACGGCCTTCATTCTTTACGACCATCACATGGTCCTCGCCCATCCTCTTCTTCAGACGCGCCGGCCGCCGCGCGGCGAGAATTTGCTGCCCACGATCGCGGAGGTCGGGGATCCGGTTCTCCTGGCTTTTGACCGCCCGCAGAAATTGGGCGTGCTCGACCGGGACTTCATCGAAAAGACCGGCATTCGGCTCGCCGAATCCGGGGGCATTCAATATGCCATGCTGTCGCGCGTCTTGGACCGTTACAGCGACAAGCCCTGGGAAGTCGGAGTCTATTTCGCGGCCACCGACATCACCGACGAACTGACACGCCTGCGCTGGGCGGCGATCGCCGGGATCGCGGTTCTGCTCGTCTCGTTGCTGGTCGCTTACGGTTATTCCCGATATTTGACCGTGCCGCTGATCCGGCTTTCGATCGCCGCAAGGCGGGTAAGCGATTTGTCGCTCGATACGGTCGAAAGGTTACCCCGTACCCTGTTCGTGGAACTGAACGCCGCCGGCCAGGCCTTCAACGCCATGGTCGTCGGGCTGCGTTGGTTCGAGACCTATGTCCCCAGGAAGCTGGTGCAGCGACTGGTCGGCCATGGCGAATGGGACGCGGCCAAGGGTGCGATGCCGTCGAAGGAACGCACCGTCACAGTGATGTTCACCGACATCGCCGGGTTCACCACGATGGCGGAAAAACTCCCGGCGCCGGAGGTCGCGCCGCTGCTCAACCGACATTTCGGGCTGATCACCGCCTGCATCGAGGCCGAGAGTGGCACCGTGGACAAATTCATCGGCGACGATGTCATGGCCTTTTGGGGCGCGCCCGAGAAACAGAAAGACCATGCCGCCCGTGGCTGCCGCGCGGCACTGGCCATCGCCGAGGCCATGGGGCGCGAGGGCGGGACCTTGGGCATTCGCATCTGACTGCATTCGGGTGACGTGGTCGTCGGCAATATCGGCGCACCCGGCCGCATCAACTACACCATCGTCGGCGACACGGTGAACACCGCGAACCGGCTGGAGCAGCTTGGCAAGTCCATCGATAAGCCCGGCAATGTCGTGGTCGTGATGAGCGGGGTCACGCGGCAGGCGTCAAAGCTCGATCTTCCCGTCACATCCATCGGCCTGGTGGAGGTGCGCGGTCGCCAGGGCCAGATCGAGGCCTTCTACGTCGATTTCCGTTCGTAACCGCGCGGCGTGTAGACCCAATCCTCCCGGCCGCGGCGCAATCTTCGCGATTGGGTCGAGCCGATCAATACGATAGTCAGCATGTCGACTTTGTCGGGGCCGAGCTCCGCCAAGGTGATGGTGTCGACACGTTGGCCGTCGCGGCCCAGATTGCGCGCCAACACGACCGGCGTGTCGGGCGCGCGATGGGCCAGCAGGATGTCGCGGGCCACGCCGATCCCGCGTTGCCGCTTCGCCGAGGCGGGATTGTAGAGGGCAACGACGAAATCGCCCTCGGCCGCGGCCCGCAGCCGTCGCTCGATATCGGGCCATGGCGTCAGCAGGTCGGACAGCGAAATCGCCGCGAAATCATGGCCGAGGATGGCCCCGGCGGCTGCCGCCGCGGCCTGTAGCGCGGAAACCCCGGGAATAACCGCGATGGCGGCGCGATTCCAATCGGCCCGGTTCTCGCGGTCGAGCATTTCAAAGGCGAGGCTCGCCAAGCCATAGATTCCGGCGTCGCCGGATGAAATCAAGGCGACGTTGGCTCCCGCGGCAGCGAGGTCGAGCGCGAGTTGCGTCCGTTCGGTCTCGGCGCCCAAGGGCCGTTCGTGAATGCGTTTGCCGATGGCGGCGGACCCCAGCAGTTCCACATAGAGGGAATAGCCGACGATATCGGTCGCTTCGGCCAAGGCGGCGGAGGCCTCCGGTGTGCGCAACGAGGCCGCGCCGGGACCGATGCCGATTATTGCCAGACGGCCGCGCCCGCGGCCAACCGCGGTCGCATCGATGTCGGCGGGACTGCGCGCGACGGCGCCGGTGGCGCGCGCCGATTTGACCTTGGGCACGATCAGGACAGATTCCTTCCCAGCGGCGGCCAGCGCCGCACCCTCGGCGACGCCATGACAGCCGGTTTCGCGGAACACGACGTCGGACGGGTTGCGCAGGCGCGGCTTTTCGTCCTCTAGCCGCGCGGCTGGGTAGAACCTGGCCGGCACGCCCAGTCTTCGTGCCATGGACTGCACGGCCGGCTCGTCGGCCTTCAAATCGATGCTGGCGACACAGGCGACCGAAAGCGGCGACAGCCCATGCGCGGCCAAGGTGCCATCGACCAACCGGGCAAGTTCCTCCGGGTCGGCATCCCGCTCGCAGCCCACACCCACCGCCAGAACCGGCGGATGCAGGACCAGCGTCGAGGCATCGCCAATGACGGCGCGGTCGGTTACCAGCACGCGGAGCGGCGCCGTTTCCACGAAGCCGATCCCCGAGTCGCGCAGCCAGGTGGCGTCGCCGGCCTCCACCGCCAGCGCCACGGAACCGCCCGCAAGAAGCGCGGCCGTCATTGCCTTGGCGGCCTCTACATTGGCGACGCGCCAGCCCGCGGGCGGGTCGTCCAGGGCAAAGCCGAGGGCCGTGTCGCCGGCGGTTGTGATCGAAGCGACGCCGCCGAGCGCGGCAGCGATGGCCTTGGCGAGCCGGTTGGCGCCGCGATGCCCGCCGAGAAGCGGCACAACCGCGCCGCCATCGGCCGCGACCGCGATTACCGGCGGCTCCGCGCGTTTGTTGGCGAGCAGCGGCGCCAACGCGCGGATCAGGATGCCGGCCGCGCAGATACCGATGATCGGCCGGCCGGCGGCGAAGAGGAAGCGCAGGTGTTCGGCCGTGTCGGAGAAAATCTCGTCGGCGACGGCAATGCGCGCACCGAGCCCATGGATGCGGGCGGCCGGCAGCGCGGGCTTTATTCGGGCGGCGAGCCGCGCGCCGTCGGCGGTCAGCGCGACCAGCGCGGCGCCCGCGGGCAGACGTGTCCGGTTCATCGGAAAGCCGCGCCGCGTTTATGCACGAGGATTATCGAGAAATAGGGAACCCGCGCCGGATCGACGCTGGCGAGCGGTGTCATGGTCTGGCCGTCCAACGTGGCGCGTTCGATATAACGGGCGCGATCGGCGAGGCCAAGCCGGTCCAACACGGTGCGTACCTTGGCGAAATGCCGCCCGAGTTTGAGGATGGCCGCCGCATCGGCCGCGGCGAGGGTCGCTTCCAGCCGCTCTTCCGGCAGCGTCGCGGGGACAATCGCGACGACATCGTCGCGGGCGGCCAATGACATGCACAGCGCCGCCGCCGACGCGGTAATCGACGAAACGCCCGGAACAACCACGACCCTGAAGTCGTCGGCCATGCGCGCGAACAGATATTGGAAGGAGCCATAGAGAAACGGGTCGCCCTGACACAACACCGCCACGTCGTTTCCCCCGCGCAGCTCGGCCGCGATGGCCGCGGCACCGCGGTCATAAGCCTCCGCCGCGGGGAATCGCTCGGCGCTCAACGGCATGCGGATTTCGATCTCTCGCTGGTTTCCGATCAGGTGGGGCGCAACGATGGAGCGCGCGAAGCTGTTGCCTTCCTCCGGCGCGGGATAGGCGATTACGGGGCAGGCGCGCAGCACGCGCAGGGCCTTGAGCGTGAGGAGCTCCGGATCGCCCGGCCCGACACCGAGACCGTAAAGGGTGCCGATGCCCATCACTTAATCCTTCGTGGCCGCCCATTGCGTGACCGGCAACAATGGCCGCCATGCCAGATGATCGCCGAGTTTCTCTGCGCGCGATACCTGAAGTCGCACCAGCTCGCCGCCATAAGCCGCGCGCGCAGCCGCCACCTCGGCTTCGCCCGCGACCGTCACCGCATTGGCGACGAGCCGCCCGCGCGGCTTCAGCGCCGCCCACGCCGCCTCGACAAGGCCGGGATCGCCGATGCCGCCGCCGATGAAAACGGCGTCCGGCGCCGGTAATTTTGCGAGCGCGCCGGGCGCGGCGCCGGCCACGATCCGCAGGCCGGGTACACCGAGCCCGGTGGCATTGGCGGCGATCAGCGCGCGCCGCGATTCATCGCGTTCGATGGCGATGGCCTGGGCGTCGCGCGCGGCGCGCGACCATTCGATGCCGATCGAGCCGCAGCCGGCGCCGATGTCCCAAAGCAGCGCGCCCGGCAGCGGCGCCAGCGCGGCGAGAGTCGCGGCGCGCACCTCTTGTTTGGTGATCTGGCCGTCATGGCTGAAGGCCTCGTCGGGCAAACCGGCGGTGCGCGAGCGCGGCTTGGCCCCTGGGCCGGGGCGGCACTCGATGGCGATGGTGTTGAGCACGTTGCAGCGTTCGGCCAGCCAATTTTCCGCCGTGCCCTCGACAATCCGTTCCCGCTCGCCGCCGAGCCTTTCAAGCAGGACGAATCGGCTGGGCCCCCAGCCCGCCTCGCGCAGCAGCACGGCGGCTTGCGCGGGTGTTGTCCCGTCCTGTGAAAGCGCCAGGATACGGATTCCGGGCGCGAGAAAAAGGTTGAGCTGCGCGAGCGGCCGCGCCGCGAGGCTGATCGTCTCCACGCCCGCGAGCGGCCAGCCCAGGCGCGCCGCCGCCAGGCTGAAGGCGCCGGGCGTGGGCAGGATCGTCATGTCCTCGATCGTGAACCGGTCGAGCAGGGAGGCGCCGGCGCCGAACCACAGCGGATCGCCAGAGGCGAGTGCGACGACCATGCGCCCGCGCTGGGCGGCGATGGCGGGAAATGAATCGGCAAACGGCCTGGACCAGGTGATGCGTTCGGCCTTGCCGGCGGGAACCATTGCGAGCAGGCGTTCGCCGCCGACCAGTACCTCCGCGGAATCGATCAGCGCGCGATGGGACGATGGCAGGCCATCCAGCCCGTCCTCGCCGACGCCAACGACAAAAAGCCAGGGTGTCATGCGCTGTCCTCGTTTTCAGGCCGCGCCAGGGCGTTGACGGCGGCCGCGGCCATGGCGCTGCCGCCGCGACGGCCACGTAAAGTAATGAAGGGCACGCCGCGCGAATCGGCCTCCAGCGCCGCTTTGGCTTCGGCGGCCCCGACGAAACCGACGGGAAAGCCGAGAATCACGGCCGGGCGCTCGGCCCCTTCGTCGAGCAATTCGAGCAGGCGGAACAGCGCTGTGGGTGCGTTGCCGATGGCGACGACGGCGCCGGCAAGCCGGGTGCGCCATTTTTCCACGGCCGCGGCGGAACGTGTCGTTCCGAGTTTGCGCGCGAGCCCGTCGACGCCTTTGTCGCGCAGTGTGCAGACGATGCTGTTGCCGGCCGTTAGGCGTGCGGTGATGATGCCGGCTTCGACCATGCGCGAATCGACTAGGATCGGGGCGCCGCCCGCGAGCGCTTGGCGACCCGCGGCCGCGGCGTCGGCCGACCAGGCGAGATCGTCGACGACATCGGTCATGCCGCAGGCATGAATAAGGCGGGTGGCGATCGCCACCATGTCCCGCGGCAGGCGCGCGAGATTGGCTTCCTCGGTGATGGTGGCGAAGGAACGCCGGTAGATGGCTTGGGGATCGCGTTCATAGTCCAGCTTTCCTGTCACGCCGAATATCCAGCCTTCCTCCTGCTCAACACTCCGCCGTTCGGCCGCGCTCAAATCGGAGGGGCCGGCGAACAGGCGCGGCAGCGCCCCGGCGTCGTCGCGCTCGGCGAGAAGGGAGACGACGGCACGAACCTGCGCCTCGTCCAAAGTCTGGCCGGGCTCCGGCTTGATCCGCGAAGACCACAGGGACGGATAGATTTCGGCATGGACGATCCAGGGCTCGGCCGTGGCCGGACGGGTCAGGGCGCGCAGCCCGGTCTCGAACGGCCATATGGTGGAATGCGGGGCCAGGTCGCGATCGTGCCGCAGCCGATGCACACAGGGGATGCCCAGAAGCGCCTGACTGCCGACCGAGCCGTTATAAGCGAGTTGCCAGACCGATTTCGCCTTGGCGACATAGGGCGCCGTTTCGATCAGGCGTCTTTCCGCGATTTCACCCTGCCCGAAGCCCGGGGTCTTGGTCGGCTTTAACCCGGCGATTCTGCGGCCCGCCGGATGGCCCCAAAACGGAAAGCCGGCTTTGAAATGGTTGCGGTTGAGGGCGGCGGCGATCTCGAACCGGTTGTTGGAATTGTCCTCCGCGTCAACGAGGTCGCTGCGTTCGGCGAGGAAACGCCAGGTCGCGTCCCAGGGCGTACCGCCCAGCCCAAGCCGGCGCGCGAATCCGCGCGGATAACCGTGGGGAAAGTCCCAGCCGACCAACACCGATTGTTTCCGCGCCTGGAAATCCATCAGCCGGCGCCTGATTTCCGCGATCGCGGCGGAACGTGTCGCGACGTTTCCGGTTTCGATATCCGGCCCGGCCTTGCCGCGCCGCCCGACCGCATACCAGATGCTGTTTTTTCCGGTGACGGGCTTCGAGGCGGCGCTCCAATCGACCATCACATAGGCGTCGAACTGCCTCATGCGGCTATTTTGAATCGCGCCGATGGCCGTGGTCGTGATGGCCATGATCGCGGTCATGATCGTGGTCATGATCGTGCTCGTGATCGTGATGATGATCGGCATCGGTGCCGATGCCGCGGACATGGATATGATGCCCGACCTGCGGCGCACCGACGGCGCTTTCGTACCCGACCAGCCTTTCGCGGTATTTGCACAGCCGGCAATTCATCAGATTCTCGCCCCGGCCGATTTCGGCCAGATGGTCGATGAAGGTGTCGAGAACCTCGGGGTGATCGTTGAGGTAGCTCGCCTTGAGAATTTCAGTTTCGGGATGGGCGGCGGCGGCTTCGGCGGTGGCGGCGTAAATCCGTTTCACCAGCACCCCGGTGAACAGGAAATAGGGAAAGACCACGATCCGCTTAAAGCCGAGCCGCTGGGCATATGCGAGCGCATCGGGCGTCAGGGGCTGGGCAACGCCGCTATAGCCGACCATCGCCCAGCCGAAGCCCATGCCTTCCCACAACATGCTCGCAATCTTGGCGATGTTGCCATTGGCGTCGGGATCGTTGGTGCCGCGGCCGATGACCAGCAGCAGCGTTTCCTTGCGCGCGATCGCGCGCGGCGACACTTTTTCGGCTGCCTCGATGCGGGCGCGCGCCGCCGCCAACAAACGGGCGTCTATGCCGAGATCACGGCCATAAGCCAATTCCACGCCCTTATGGTCGGCGGCGAAGCTGTTCAACTCCCAAGGCAGGTCGTTCTTCACATGGCCGGCGGCGAACAGCATGGCGGGAAGGGCATGGATGCGGCGGGCGCCGCGCGCGACCAGCGCCTCCAGCCCTTCGCGGATGGTGGGGCGGGCGAATTCCAAATAGGCCGCGCCGATTTCGCGGTGGGGCAGACGCCGCCTCATGCCGGCGGCCAACGCCTCCAGCTCGGTTATGGCGTCGCCGTCGCGGCTGCCATGGGCGCAGATTAGAATCGCGACATCGTCCATCGTTGCGGCCTCGACCTTGGTTTCGCTCTCATTGACGCGCCCGACTCCGCGTCCCATGCTTTGGCCATGGGGGAAGCCGAGACCGTCGCCGTCGATCCATTCATTATTCTATTGCTGGCGCTGGCGATAGACGCCGTTCTCGGCGATCTGCCGCAACTGTTCCGTTTCGTGCCGCACCCGGTCGCACTGGTCGGCCGGGCCATCGAATTCCTGGAACTCCGCCTCAACCGGGACAGCCGCAGCAAGGCCGACCGAACGCTGCGCGGCGCCTTCGTCGTCCTGGTGTTGTGCGGGTCCGCTGGCGGAGTCGCTTGGTTCATCCAATGGATCGGCCAAGGCTGGGTCTGGAGTGGGGCGCTCGAACTTTTCCTGGTCGCCGTCCTCGTCGCGCAGCGCAGCCTGTTCGATCACGTGCGAGCGGTGGCCGTGGCCCTGGATAAGGGCGGACTATACGCCGGGCGGGACGCCGTGCGCCATATCGTCGGCCGCGATCCGGAAAGCCTGGACGAACACGGCGTGGCCCGCGCCGCCATCGAATCCTGCGCGGAGAATTTCTCGGACGCCGTGGTGGCGCCGGTGTTCTGGTACGCCCTGGCCGGGCTGCCCGGCCTGTTCGTCTACAAGACCGCTAGCACGCTCGACAGCATGATCGGCCATCGCAGCGCCCGGTATCGGGCGTTCGGCATGACCGCGGCGCGGCTCGACGACGCGCTGAACCTCGTTCCCGCCCGGTTGAGCGCCTTGCTGATGATCCTCGCCGCGTTTTTCGTGCCCACGGCCAATCCCTGGCGGGCGTTGAAAACGACGTTGCGCGATTCGGGCCATCATCGCTCGATCAATTCCGGCTGGCCGGAGGCGGCGATGGCGGGCGCGCTCGACCTCGCTTTGGCCGGGCCGCGGCGTTACCCCGGCGAATTCGTCAACGACCGCTGGATCGGCGAAGGCCGCGCGCGCGCCACTGCCGGCGATATCCGCCGGGCGCTGTTCATGTTTGTCGCCGCGTGTCTGCTCAACGCCATGCTTGTCGCCGGACTGGCTTGGGTCAGCCTCGGAAGCTGATCACCGCGCTCGGGCTATCGTCAGCAGCCGGTCGAGATCGAGTGCTTCGGCCAAATGATCGGCGAGTCGGTCGAGGGTAGATTCGACCAGCGTGTCGTAGGCAACGCCGCCGTCGCGGCTCGGCCGCAAGCCCCGCAAGAGTTTGCCGCGATAATCGTCCGACGCGAGCAACCCATGGATATAACAGCCGCGGACCCGGCCATCGCGGCTGGAGGCGCCATGCGGCTTGCCATCGATGACCAGCATCGGGCGCTTAAGATCGGGGCCGGTCGTGGCGCCGACATGCATTTCATAACCGCGGATGGCCGCACCGCTTAGGGCATCGCCACCCTTCACCGCGATCAGCGTCTTATCCCTGCCCATGATCGTTGCCACGGCGAGCAAGCCCAGACCGGGTGTTTCACCCGCGTTTCCGTCCACACCGTCGGGATCGGCGATGTGTGTGCCCAGCATCTGATAACCGGCGCAAATGCCGATCACCGTGCCGCCGCGACGGACATGGGCGAGGATGTCGATGTCCCAGCCCTGCCGCCGCAGGAAAGCCAGATCGGACAGCGTGGATTTGGAACCCGGCAGCACGATCAGCTCGGCATCTTCGGGCAAGGGCCGGCCCGCCAGCACCATTTCAACCGACACGTCGGCTTCGGCCGCGAGTGGGTCGAGATCGTCGAAATTGGCGATGCGCGGCAAACGCGGGATGGCGACTCGGATATGGCCGTCAGTCCGGCGCCGGAGCTTGGTCGAATCGAGGCTGGCGGAATCCTCCGCCGGCAACGTCGACGCGGCATCGAAATAGGGCGCCACGCCGAGACATTCCATGCCCGTGCGCTCCACGATTGCGCGGATGCCGTCGTCGAACAATCGGGCATCGCCGCGGAATTTGTTGACGATGAAACCTTTCAGGGCCGCGCGTTCGGCGGGTTCCAGCAGCAAATATGTGCCGACCAAGCTGGCGATGACGCCGCCGCGTTCGATGTCGCCGACAAGAACGACCGGAACCTCGGCGGCGAGCGCAAAACCCATATTGGCGATGTCGCCGTCGCGGAGGTTGATTTCGGCTGGGCTGCCGGCGCCTTCGACCAGGACCAGATCGGCATCGACGGCGAGCCGGCCGAAGCTTTCGAGCACGGCGGGAAGCAAAGTTCCTTTTAGGCCGCGATACTCCGCGGCGTTCGCCCAGCCATACACGCGGCCTTGCACGACGATTTGCGCGCCGGTGTCCGATTGCGGCTTGAGCAGCACTGGGTTCATGTCCGAATGCGGCGCGATTCCGCAGGCGCGGGCCTGAAGCGCCTGGGCGCGCCCGATTTCGCCGCCATCTTCGGTGACCGCGGCGTTGTTCGACATGTTTTGCGGCTTGAAGGGGCGCACGCGCAGCCCGCGTCGGGTGAAGGCGCGAGCCAGCCCGGCGACGATCATGGATTTGCCAACGTCCGAGCCGGTGCCCTGGATCATCAGGGCGGCGGTTCGCTTGCGGTCGCGGCGGATGCCGGTATCCGTCACCCCCGCGCGGCTCACGGCGGTCAGGTTCGCGGCAGGGCGGCGATCAAGGCGGCGGCACCGGGATTGGTGAAACGCCGGTCGAAGACAATGGTCTGGGTCGTGGCGCCGGCGCCGTAATAGGCGGCATTAAAATCGTCGCGGCGATAGATGACCGTGCCTTCGAGCGACAAGCCGCCGAACAGCCCGCGGGTCTTGGAGAAAGAATAAATGTCCTCGCCCAGATTGGTCGTGGTTGCCGCGTCCAGCCCGGCGCCGACCGGGCCGGCGGCGATGCTGATGTCGGCGCCCAGCTTGACCTGATCGCGGGTCAGCGCGTTCAGCCCCTTCTCGTTCATGATCAACAACACGACTTGGGCGTCCTGCACGCCGATTTGCAGGCCAATGCTGCCGCTGGCCAGGGCATAGAAGGCAGGCGGGCTCCAGCCGCGCCCCGGATCGCGGACGAGAAGAACGCCATCGCCGCCCTCGGCGCCCAGGAACAATCCGGCCTTGAACAGATTGGGCACGATCAAGGTGGCCTTGGCCAATGGCAGAAGGCGTTGAAAGGTGGCGTAGTCACGGTCGACGAGCAGCGCCTGCAAGGTAAGGCGGGCGCGATCGACCAGGGGCTGATCGGCGCGGGCGGGCGCGGCCAAGGTTGCGGCGCCGATTCCGGCAGCCAGCCCGGTGGTCAAAAAGGACCGGCGGGATTGGTTGATGTGCGGGATAGCAGTGCGGAGCATGGATGCCTCCAATCTTTGGGTAGGGGCGTGAATGGCGGCGGGTGGCCTCAAAACTCGACCCCCTTCTGCGCCTTGATTCCATCGCGAAACGGATGTTTGACCATGGTCATTTCGGTGACGAGATCGGCGAGGTCGATCAATTCGGGCGCGGCGTTGCGGCCGGTGACAACGACGTGCAGCCCCGGCGGCCGCGACCGGAACACATCCAGGACCTCGGTGAGGGGCAGATAGCCATAACGCAGCGCGACGTTCAACTCGTCGAGAATCACCATGTCGTAACCGGCATCGGCGATCATCGATTTTGCCATGTCCCAGGCCCGGCTCGCCGCGGCGATGTCGCGCTCGCGATCCTGGGTTTCCCAGGTGAAGCCCTCCCCCATCGCGCGGATGGTCACCAACTCGGCGAAATGTTCCAGCGCGCCGCGCTCGCCGCAATTCCACGCGCCCTTGATGAATTGCACGATGCCGATTCGCATCCCATGGCCGATGGCGCGCAAGGCCATGCCGAAGGCGGCGGTCGATTTGCCCTTGCCCTTGCCGGTATGGACAATGAGCAGGCCGCGTTGTTCGGTCTTGGTCGCCATCATGCGGTCGCGTGCCGCCTTGATCCGCGCCATCTTTTCGCGATGGGTGGCGTTGGCGTTTTCGGCTTCTGGCGAATCGGCGCTCACGGAGGATAGGGTGCGTCTTTCATACCGGCGAGGCAAGGCCGCGCTTCGCATTGCCGCTTTGCCGGGCCGCCGGTAGGATGGTTGTCATGGCTTCTCCCAAAAGATTAGTCGTCGGCATCAGCGGCGCGTCCGGCGTCGTCTACGGCATTCGGCTGCTGGAAGCGCTGCGCGGGACCGATGTCGAAACACATCTGGTGATGTCGCGCTCCGCCGAAATCACGCTGGCCCATGAAACGACGCTAAAGGTCGCCCAAGTGCGCGATCTCGCTGCGGTCTTCCATGCGGTCACGGATATCGGTGCGTCGCTGGCCAGCGGTTCCTTCAAGACACTCGGCATGGCGATCGTGCCCTGTTCGATCCGCACTTTGTCGGAGATCGCTTCCGGCGTGACCTCGAGCCTGTTGAGCCGGGCCGCCGACGTCACCCTGAAGGAAAGGCGGCGGCTGGTGTTGGCGGTGCGCGAAACGCCGCTGCATCTGGGACATCTGCGCAGCATGGCGGCGGTGACGGAAATGGGCGCGGTGGTGATGCCGCCGGTGCCGGCCTTTTATGCCAAACCCGCCACCGTGAACGACATCGTCAACCAAACGGTCGGCCGCATCCTCGATCAGTTCGACCTCGATCTCGGTTTGGTCAAACGTTGGGGAGAACCCGAAGCCGCCGACCTCACCCGCATCCGCCCGCTGCGCCGGAAGACCTAAACACCGACCTGGATTATTGGGGGCGTGGAGGCCCCTGCCGGCGAAACGGCCGACTCCGGAGTCAGTCGGGCTTCGCCCGACGGGCCCCCACAACTTTGTCCACTTCTCGCTGCATCCTGCCCATCGCCATCAGCGCGGCCATGGGGAAATCGCCGATCAGGCTCCATAGCGGGTACTGGAACGTCGCCGCTTTGTCACCCGTTGGTTCCCCCCTGTTGCGGGCGCGTTCGACGTGACAGAAATGCACTGTAGAAGGACACTCCGAAATTGACAACCGTCGGGCTATAACCCTAACGTGTCTATGAAATCCTGGCGGCTCGGACCTTTCGCGAAGTGTCGATTCGGGTTCGGGGGCTCAAGATAAACGTTGACGTGTCCGAGGGGGGGCCGGCATGGCCGAACACTATGCGATCGCGATTGTCGGATCGGGCCCGGCGGGATTAAGCGCGGCGGGGCGTGCCGCCAAGCGCGGCGCGTCTTATGTCCTGCTCGAACGCACCACCCATCTTTCCGATACGATCTACAAGTATCAGAAGAAAAAACACGTCATGGCGACGCCGGAGGTCCTGCCCCTGCGCAGCGATCTTCAATTCAAGGAAGGCGCCCGCGAAACCATCCTCGGTTCCTGGGACAAAAGCACCGGCGAGTTGAAATTCAACCTGCGCCAAAACGCCGATGTCGCGGGCATCAAGAAGGACGGCGCGATCTTCACGATCACGCTCGCCAACAAACAAACGCTCACCGCCGATGCCGTTGTGCTCGCCATTGGATTGCAGGGCAATATCCGCACCCTAGGCGTACCCGGCGAAACCGGCCCCAACGTCCAGTACCAGCTCGACGATCCAGAAGAATACAAAGACGAAACCATCGTTGTGATCGGCGCCGGTGATGCCGGGCTCGAAAACGCCATCGCGCTGGCCGCCCAGAACGAGGTCATCGTCGTCAACGTCATGGGCGATTTCGCCCGCGCCAAGGCGGGCAACGTCGCACTGATCGAATCGGCCATCAAGGACGGCCGCATCCAGTGTTATTTCAACACCAAGGTCATTAAGGTCGAGACCGATCCCAGCGCCATTTTTCTGAAAACCCCGGAGGGTGAGGCGGTGGTCAAGTGCCACCGGGTCATCGCTCGTATTGGCGCCCTGCCGCCGCGCAAATTCGTCGAAGCCTGCGGCATCGTGTTCCCCAACGCCGATCCGGCCTCGGTTCCGGGGGTCAGCGACAGCTACGAATCGAACGTGAAGGGGCTTTACATCATCGGCGCGCTGGCCGGTTATCCCCTAATCAAACACTGCATGAACCAGGGCTATGAGGTAATCGAGTACATCCTGGGGAATGAGGTGAAGCCGGCCGACGAGCCGTTGCTTGAGGCAAAACTCACCGGCCTACAAGGGGTGACGGTCTCGCAGTTCCTGGAAGGCGTGCAACAGCGCGTGCCGATGTTCTCCTCGCTGACCAAGCTGCAGCTTCGAGAATTCCTGCTCGACAGCGACGTCCATGTGCCCAAGCAGGGCGAGACCGTTTTCAAGCGCAACGATTACTCCAACAGCTTCTATTCGATCCTGTCGGGGTCGGTCGATGTCCAGGTCAGCGCCGAAAACCCGGCGATCAAGGTGACGCTGAAGACCGGCGAATTCTTCGGCGAGATGGGTTTGATTTCCGGCCGCCGCCGCACGGCGACGGTCGTGGCGGGCGCCGATTGCGTGTTGATCGAGACGCCGCGCAGGCAGGTCATCAAGCTGACTCGCTCGATCGCCGCGGCCAAACGTGTTCTCGACGAGACCGCCATGATCCGCCAGGTTCAGACCCATCTGGCGCCGCAGGTTTCCAAGCGCGACCTCGTCGATGTCGTGCGGACGGCCACCATCCAGTCCTTCAGTGCGGGCGACGTGCTGATCAAGGAGGGTGATGTCGGCGACAACGTCTATCTGATCCGCAGCGGGTCGGTGACCGTGTCGCGCAGCCTGGGCGGCCGCGACGTGGTTTTGTCGTATGTTCCGGCTGGCCACTATGTCGGCGAAATGGCGCTGCTGACCAAGAGCCGGCGCACCGCCACGGTGCGGGCGGCGGTGGCGACGGAGGCCATAAAGATCGACGGCGGCGCCTTTCGCGGCCTGCTCGAGTGCTCGCCGGAGTTGCGCGTAGAGGTCGAGGCTCGGTTCCAAGCGCGGCTCGTCGAAAACGTCCGCATGGAAGGCCGCCCCGACCACTCGAACCTGATGCAGTTCCTGCTCGATCAAGGGTTGGGCGAGGCAACTGACGTTCTGCTGATCGACGAATCGCTGTGCGTGCGGTGCGACAATTGCGAAAAGGCCTGCGCCGAGACCCATCACGGCGTGTCGCGGCTCGATCGCGAGGCTGGGCCGACCTATGCCTCGATCCATGTGCCAACGTCGTGCCGGCATTGTGAACATCCGCACTGCATGTCCGACTGCCCGGCCGACGCCATCCATCGTTCGCCGAATGGCGAGGTGTTCATCGACGAAAAATGCATTGGCTGCGGCAATTGCGAGCGCAACTGTCCCTATCACGTCATCCACATGTCGGCGGAGCCGCCGGCCAAGCCGGGTTTGCTGGCTTGGATGTTGTTTGGGCTGGGCCATGGACCCGGCGAGGACTGGGAAGCCACCCACGGCAAGAAAAAGGACCCCAACAAACGCAAGATGGCGGTGAAATGCGACATGTGCAAAGGCATCGAAGGCGGACCGTCCTGCGTGCGGGCCTGTCCGACCGGCGCCGCCATTCGTGTTAGCCCGGACGAGTTCTTCTCGCTTTCTAACCGGGGTCTCTAAGGTCGGCCAACAGCCAAAAGACGATGCATCAATCCTATCTCGTCTATCGCAACTTCCGGTATCTGAAGGTGGCCGTCCTGGGCGCCCTGGCGGCCGCGATCGTCTATGCCGCCGACAGCCCGATGGACCCGCCCAATGGCGGCACCTGGCTCGGCTACGTGCTGGGCACGATCGGCGCGGTCTTGGTCCTTTGGCTTATGTGGTTCGGCGTGCGCAAGCGGCGGTACAATTTGGGTCCAACGAAGCTCCAGGGCTGGCTCTCGGCGCATGTCTATCTCGGCCTCGCCCTGATCGTCGTGGCCACGCTGCACACCGGGTTCCAGTTCGGCTGGAATGTGCATACGCTTGCCTACACCTTGATGATGCTGGTCATCCTGTCCGGGGTGTTCGGCGTGTTTTTCTACCAAAGGTATCCCGCGTTGATGACGCAGAACCGCGGCGGCCTGACGCTGACCGAGATTTTCACCCGCATCGCCGCGCTCGATTCGGAAAGCCGCGATGCCTCCATGGGATTGCCCGACGAGATCACGCGGGCGGTGCTCGATTCCGGCCGCAATACGCAGATCGGCGGGTCGGTGTGGCGTCAGCTTTCCGGGCGCGATCCCAATTGCCCGACGGCCCGCGCGTTGGCCAGGATCAAGCAACTGGCGACCAAGGTTTCGGTTGAAGACGCCGTCGCCGTTCGTAAGTTGCTGACGTTGTTGAGCCGTAAGGACGACCTCGTCGGTCGCGCGCGGCGCGACGTGCAATACCGTGCATTCCTGGAAATTTGGCTGATTTTCCACGTGCCGTTGTCGGTCGGCCTTCTGGCGGCCCTGACCACCCACGTCTTCTCTGTTTTCTTCTACTGGTAACGATTTCGGAGCGGGAGTAGTACCGTGCTTGTCCAGGT
Organism: Asaia bogorensis; assembly: GCA_945892765.1. GTDB lineage: Bacteria > Pseudomonadota > Alphaproteobacteria > CACIAM-22H2 > CACIAM-22H2 > SHVT01. Next base: position 47,873 of record CAMDDQ010000001.1, on the reverse strand, counting down.
CGGCTATCTGACTCGGCGCGGCAATCGTGGCGTTTCCCGGCGCGACCAAGACGCCACAGTGGAATTCATTCGCATCGGCCGCGGCACCAAGAACGAAGTCTATCTACCCGACCCGCGGATCGGGCTCGACCACGCCGAACTGCATGTGCGCGACGGCCAGTCCTACGTCTCCGCGGTGGGCACCAACGATCTCTCCATCAACGGAGCCGCCGCCAACTCCGGCCGCGTCCAGCCAGGCGACTCGATTGCCGTCGGTCCTTACAAGATCGAAATCGTGGAAGCGCCGCCCGGCTATGGCGTCGCTGTTACCGTCGAACTGGTGCAGCCGCTCGGCGACGATCTCGTTGAACTGACACAACGCAGCCACGCCCGCTTGGGTGATGCCGCGATCAGCAAACGTGTGTTGTCTTGGGCCGCCTTTGCCACCGTGCTGTTGCTCTTTCTTATCCTTCCGGTCGCCGCCTTCTTCATCCCCGACCTTCACAAGAGCATGACCGCGATGCCGATCGCGGCGGACAAGTCATGGGAATCCGGCGAAATCTCCGGTGTGCACAAATATTTCGCGACTGATTGCACAACCTGCCACGAGCGGCCGTTCATCATGGTCCAGGACCAGGCCTGCCTAACCTGTCACAACGACATCGCCCACCACGCCGACGTGAAGACGGTGCGTCTGCCGGCCCTGGAAGAAACCCGGTGCGCGTCTTGCCACAAGGAACATCAAGGCCGGCAGCCGGCGATCCAGACGGCGCAGGCCTTGTGCGACGACTGCCATGTGCGGCTGACCACGATGGTGCCTACGACCAAGCTGATCAATGTCAGCGATTTCGGCCGCGATCACCCCGAATTTCGGCCGTCGGTGGTGACCGACCCGGCGACCCGGACATTGGTGCGGCTGCCGGTCGGCGATCCCGCGCTGAAGGAGAATTCCAACCTGATCTTCCCGCACGACAAACATTTGGTGGACGCCGGCGTGCGGGGCCCCACCGGGTTGCAGAAAATGGTCTGCAATGATTGCCACCGGCCGGAGACCGGCGGCGTGGGCATGCGCGCGGTGGACATGGAGACCGATTGCCGCGATTGCCACAAATTGAAGTTCGAGGCCCGCGCGCTCGACCGCGAAGTGCCGCATGGCAAACCGGACGAAGTCGCCAATGTTCTCAACGATTTCTACGGCCGCGTCGCCCTCGAAGGCGGCTTCGAGGATCCCGAAGCGCCGGCCGTCGTGCGCCGCCGTCCCGGCTCGCCGCTAGAGGAAGCGGCGCGCGCCGAAGCGCTGGCCTGGGCGCGCAGCCGTGCCGATGCGACCATCGAGATCGTTTACGGCAAGAGCATATGCGGGAGCTGCCACTTCGTCGAACGGACGACCAGGCTCGACGAGAGACCCAATTTCCGGGTCAAGCCGGTGCTGGTGGCGACGACCTGGATGCCCAAGGGCAAATTCGATCACAGCAAACACAAGAACACCGGCTGCGTCGATTGCCACGCCGCCCCCAAATCGGTTGCCAGTTCCGACGTCCTGCTACCGGGCATCGCCAATTGCCGTGGGTGCCATGGCGGTGAAGACGTGACCGCGCTGGTGCCTTCGACCTGCGTGGCCTGCCACGTCTTCCACACCCCGGCCATGGGACCGATGCGTCCGCGAACCATCGGCGCGGCGCGGGTTGGCCAAACGGCGGCGCCGCATTAGAGTGGCGCGGCTTTGTTTGCCGGGAAAAAAAGTGGGGGATAACCGGGGGGCGCTGTTGGCGCACGATCCAAGCGGAACACGACCGAAGGCCGTGTACGTGCAAATTTGGATTTGCCTGTTTTTTCATGTTGTTAGCGTTCCTCGTTCCGGCCACAGGCTGGAGCGAGACGTTGAGCGTTGAAGGCGCGATCCTGGCGCCGCTCGCCATTCGGCCGGAGGCCGCCGAGATCGTTCGCGAAATCGATCTGCACGGCGATCAGCCGCTCGCCACCTTTGTCATCGCCAAACCCTGGGGCAATTTGCTGCTGCAGCGCAGCAATCTCGGCTATTGGGTGCGTTGGGACGGCGACACCGACCATCTGATCGACAATCGCATCCAGCCTGTGGGCAACCGGCTCGTCTTCAAGGTGTTGAAGGAAGACCTTACCGGCCAGGAATTCCCCTTCAACGTGATCATCGCCTATCGCACGGCCGACAGCTTCAAATTCGGCGTGTTCCGGGTGGGTATAGCGCGACGATGTGGAGCTGTGGTCGGGACTGCCGGCTTCAGCCCGCTAAGCCGTGAATTGTCCGAGGCAGGCGCCGGAGGAGCTGGCCTGCCCGGGACTATTGGGGGTGTGGGGACCAAGCGGCCCCCACATTTCTTTCCCTACTGCCCCTTGCTGATTCCAACCCAGCCGGGCTACGCCCGACGGGCTCGCGGATGCGCCTTGTCGTAGACGGCGAGCAATTGGGTTTCGTCGATTTCGGTGTAGCGCTGTGTTGTCGACAGCGAGGCGTGGCCGAGCAGTTCCTGGATGGCGCGCAGATCGCCGCCAGCGGCCAGCAGATGTGTGGCGAAGCTGTGGCGCAGCGCGTGTGGCGTGGCCCGGTCGGGCAGGCCGATGAGGCCGCGCAGTTCTCGCACCCGTTTCTGCACGATGCCGGCGTGCAGGCGTTTCCCGCGCATGCCGAAGAACACCGGCGCGGTGACGCCGGCGGCATGGGGGCAGACAGCGAGATAGGCGGCCAGCGCCTCGCGCACGGCGGGCAGAACCGGGACCATGCGCTGCTTACGGCCTTTGCCGAGCACGATCAGGCTGTCCGCGCCCTGGAGCAGGGGCGCGATGTCGCTGCGGTTCAATGACAACGCCTCGTCGATACGCAGGCCGCATCCATAGAGCAGGCAAAGCAGCGCGGTATCGCGTAAACCCACCCAGGGTTCGTCGCTGAGATCGCCGACCTGATCGACCGCGTTGCGCGCGTCGTCCACGGTCAACGGGCGCGGCACCGATCGCGGCAACTTGGGTGAGCGCAGTCCACCGAGGCCGGCGCATTTGCCGTGGCCGTTGCGGTCGAGCCAGCGAAAAAACGAACGCAGGACCGACAGCGCGCGGGCATTGGTCGCGGCGGTCAGGCCTTTGCCGGCGCGGCGGGCGAGGAACGCTCGGAAATCGCCGGTGCGGAGAAGCGCCAGATCGGCCGGGGACTGGGCGCTGCCCAGATGTCCACCCATGAAGCCGAGGAAGGCGAGCAGGTCGTGGCGATAGGCGGAAAGAGTGTGGCGGGAGGCGCGGCGTTCCGTCGCCAGCCATTCGAGCCAGCCGGCGACCGCGTCCGCGGTTTCGGGGTTCGGAAGGAATTCGCTCAGGTCGTGCGGTCCAGCCATGACCGGATGCAGTGCTCGGCGACGCGGCCGAGGAAGGCTAGCAGCTCGGTGCCCTGGCCGGGGTGGAATTTCTCGGCATGGCGGCTGCCCAGCGCCAGGATGCCGAAGGGGGCGCCGCGCCGCGGTTCGATGCTGATCAGGGCCTGGGACCGGACCAGGCTGGCGGCCTCGCCGAACAGGTCCTTGTCGCCAGGTTCGTCGGCGAGCAGGACGATGGATTTGCCATCGAGCAGGCGTTTGACGGCGCCGCGCGGCACGAGGCGCAGACCCCGGCAGGCAACGCCGTCGGGGGGCGGCGCCCGCCCGGAATCCGGAGTCGAGCGGGCTTCGCCCGCGGGCGGCGGCGCCTCGAAACACAAGGTGGCGGCGTCCACGTCCAGATCGACGGCGAGATCGGTGCCGACAAGTTCGATCAGGTGTTCGAGCGTGGTGGCGCCCAGCAGCGCGAGTGCGGCGGCATGGACGCGGCCCTGATGGTGCATGTTGTTGCGGCCGAGCGAGACCAGCTCGTGTTCGGCCGAACGGAGCCGATCGATCTCGGCGCGGAGCTTTTCGACCATCACGCGCTGTAAATCGACCACGCCGTCGCCCTCGCGCCGCGCGGGCGGCAGCATCGCGGCCAGAATCTCGGGGTTTTTGTCCAGGAAATCCGGGTGCCGGCGCAGATAGACCGCGACATCGGCGGCGGCCATGTCCGCAGCGGTCGGGGCCTTGGTTATCTTTTCGGGATCGCTGGCCATCGTCCTTGCTCGATCGTCGTGCCGTACGCGCCGATCCGGCGCTATAAGAGGACGGGGAAAACCGCCTCCGCTTCCGCAGAGTCTAACCCATGCCCGCCGCCCGCGCCACTTCGCCCCCCGACGGATCGCGCGTATCGACCCATCGCGTGGCGGTGTTGCTGCCGGTGCCAGTGGACCGGACTTTCGACTATCTTCCGCTTCCCGGGACCGACGATCCATCAGCCAAAGGGATGGCGCTGAAGCCGGGCGACATCGTCGCCGTGCCTTTGGGAAAAACCCGCGGAATCGGCGTGGTGTGGGCGCAAGCGACGCCGGATTCCGAGCCCGTGGACGGCGCGCGCCTCAAGCCGGTTCTGGAAAAGCTCGACTTGCCGCCGCTGCCCGCCGATCTGTGCCGGCTGATTGATTGGGTGGCCGCCTACACGCTGACGCCGCGCGGCAAGGTGCTGCGCATGGCGATCAACACACCCACGATCCTGCACCCGCCGGCCCCGCGCATCGTCTACGGGCTGGTTGAGCCTCCGCCCGCCGGCGCGCGGTTTACGCCGGCGCGGCACCGCGTGTTGGCGAGGCTAAACCAACCCGGCCCGTGGTCGTCCGCGGCCTTGGCCAAGGCGGCCGGGGTGAGCGGCGCGGTCGTCCACGGCATGGTCGATGCCGGTCTGATCGAGGCCACGCCGCTGGAACCGGCGGTGGCGGTGTGGGGGCCAACGGGCGTCAATGGCTTGCCGCCGGCGCCATCCCTGTCGCCCGCGCAGGAAGAGGCGGCGGCGGCGCTGCGGAGGCGGGTGGGTGATGGCGGGTTTTCGGTGACGCTGCTCGATGGCGTGACCGGCTCGGGCAAGACCGAGGTGTATTTCGAGGCGATTGCCGAGGCCCTAAGGCGGGGGCGGCAGGCCTTGGTGCTGCTGCCGGAAATCGCGTTGTCGGCGCAATGGCTGGAGCGGTTTCGCCGCCGCTTCGGGGCCGATCCGGCGGTGTGGCATTCGGACCTGACGCCGGCGGTGCGGCGGGCGACCTGGCATGCCATCGCCGCCGGCCACGCCCGCGTGGCGGTGGGCGCGCGTTCGGCCTTGTTCCTGCCGCTGGCGGCGCTGGGGGTCATCGTCGTGGACGAGGAACACGAAGCCGCCTTCAAGCAGGAGGAGGGCGTCATCTACCACGCCCGCGACATGGCGGTGGTGCGGGCGCGGCTCGCCGCGGTCCCGGCGGTGCTGGCCTCGGCGACGCCGTCGCTGGAGACGCTGACCAATGTCGAGGAAGGGCGGTACACGCGGCTGGTGCTCGCCGACCGCCATGGCGGGGCGCAGATGCCGCAGGTGGCGATCGTCGATCTGCGCCGCCATCCGCCGCCGCGCCGGCATTGGCTGTCCCCGGTCCTGCGGACGGCGGTACAAGAGGCGCTGGAACAGGGCGAGCAGGCGATGTTGTTCCTCAACCGCCGCGGCTACGCGCCGCTGACCTTGTGCCGGGGCTGCGGCCATCGGATGCGCTGCGCCAATTGCGCGGCCTGGCTGGTGGAACATCGCGCGGCCGGGCGGCTGGCCTGTCATCATTGCGGGGAAAGCCAGCCGCTGCCACGCCTCTGCCCGCATTGCCGGGCCGAGGACAGCCTGATCGCCTGCGGCCCCGGCGTGGAGCGGGTTGCCGAGGAAGCCGCCGCGGCCTGGCCCCAGGCCCGCATCGCGATCATGACCAGCGACACCGTGACCAGCCCGCGCGAGGCCGAGGCCTTGGTCGATCGGATGCAGGCACGCGAGATCGACATCCTGGTCGGCACGCAGGTGATGGCGAAGGGCCATCATTTCCCGCTGCTCACCACGGTCGGCGTGGTCGATGCGGATTTGGGGCTGGCCGGCGGCGATCTGCGCGCGGCGGAACGGACCTTCCAGCTTCTGCACCAGGTGGCGGGACGGGCTGGCCGCGCCGAACACCCGGGCCGCGTCTATCTCCAGACCTATCTGCCGCAACACCCGGTGACGCAGGCGCTGGCCGCGGGCGCCCGCGACCGCTTCATGGCGAGCGAGGCGGAGGACCGGCGCGACCGCCTGCTGCCGCCCTTCGGCCGGCTGGCCGCTATCGTGGTGTCGGCGCCGGCGGCGGCGGATTCCGAAGCCGCCGCCCGCGCGCTCGCCAAAAACGCGCCGCGGATCAAAGGCGTCAGGGTGTTGGGCCCTGCCGCTGCCCCGCTATCGCTGCTGCGCGGGCGTCACCGCTTCCGGCTCCTGCTCAAGACCGGCAAGGCCGCGAACCTCCAGGCGATCCTGCGCCAATGGCTGGATTCGACCAAGATCAAGCCCGGCGTGAAGATCGAAGTGGACGTGGACCCTTACAGCTTCATGTAGGTGAAGGTGAGGGGGGAGGCCCTCACACCCTCGATCGCTTGATGGGTATGAGGTGCCTCCTCGCCCTAACGGGAAATTGGTGCGGGTTGGGGCGACGCGGCCCCGGCGGACTTCAGGCCGCTGCGGCGGCGGCGAAGCCGTTTTGGACGGCGATGCGCACGGCATGGGCGCGGTTGCGCGCGCCCAGTTTGCGGCACAGCGTCATCATGTAGGCTTTGACCGTGGCTTCGGTCAGACTGAGCGTGCGGGCGATCGCCTTGTTCGAGCCGCCTTCGAGCAGCAGGCCGAGCACTTCGCGTTCGCGCGGGGTGAGGCGGTCGAGCGTGGGTGTCTCCGCGCCGCGGTCGCCGCCCAGCGGGAGCACGGCGGCGAGCACGGATGCCGGGACGAATCGTTCACCCGAGGCGATGAGGCGAAACGCCTGAACCATGGCCGCCACCGGGATGGATTTGGGCGCGACACCGGCCATGCCGCGGTCGAACGCGGCGATGACAAAGCTCAAATCCACGACAGTGGAGAGCAAGACCACGGGGGCGGCGGTGCCGGCGCGGCACAACAGGCGAAGATCGGCGGCCTTCATCTTCCCGCATAACGGGGCATCGACCACGATCATGCCCGGCTCCTCGGCGCCCGGCGCCGGCCCGGCGGTGTCGCGTTCGGCCACCACCGCCTCGCGCCACAACTTGCCGAGGGCGTGGGACAGAACCGAGCGGGTCGCGGTCGCCGGGTGGATGAGCAGAAGCTTCATTAGAAGTACTCCTTATCGCATGCTACTCAGTAGATGTGCCTGTTGTGCTCTACTAAAGTAGGTAGGCATGCGCCATGCCAAACTAGACGAAAGTGTGGGTAAAAAATTACTGTTGTTTTTCAATAAGATAAAATTTTCCGCAGAGCACCATCTTCATCGCGCATCGCATTTTGCGGAAAATCCCCATGCAGCTTGGCAAAGTGCATTGCAATATGCCACAGAAGCCGTGCCGGCGGAACCTCCGGAAAGGTGACGCGTCGCGTGTCCCATCTGTCACCCCCAAAGAAGGAGGTGTAAGGGGGGAATGTGATACAGGTGACAAACGCGCCGCCACCGCCACGGGTTCGATCATGGGGCATTGCCGAATGTTCCCGATCCCCGCCCTGTCAAAAACGGGGGGGGTTCACCTCGGTGGCGGACGATCCGGGCCCGAACCCCTCTCCCCGGCGGGAAGTGGGGATGGGCGCCCTCGCGGGTGGGGAGGGGATTGGCTCCCTGGTTGGGGAGGGCGGTCTGCGTAGTTAGGTTTTTCCTTGAAAAACCGGCCACTACCCGGCGCCTTGCCGTGTTGCGCCACCAACAGGGTTATGCTAGCAATCGCGCGCCTCACGCGAGGGCTTCCCGGGCGGTCCTCGCGGCGGCTCCGATTTTCCTGTATTCTCAAAGGCTTGATCGGGGCCTTGTGTCCCGAGACTGTGGAGAGTTTGCTGTGGCATCGGGCGCGGGTGGCGCATCCTCATTAAGCGGGCGTTATGTCGGCGCGCTGTACGATCTGGCCGAGGATGCCAAGCTGCTCGACGGCGTCGCCGCCGATCTGGCGCGGCTGAAGGCGCTGGTCGAGGAAAGCCCCGATCTGCGCCGGTTCGTCGCCTCGCCGCTGATTTCGCGCGTCGAGCAGGGCAAGGCGATGGCGGCGCTGCTTGGCCGCGTGACGGTTTCCGATCTCACGCGCCGCTTTGTCGCGGTGCTCGCCCGCAATCGCCGGCTGTTCCTGCTTTCCGCAATCGCCGAGGCTTATGCGCGGCTGCTCGCGGCGCGGCGCGGCGAAATCCGCGCCGAGATCGTTTCGGCCAAGGCGCTGACTGATAAACAATCGGCGGCGCTTGGCGATGTCTTGCGCGCGGCGCTCGGCAAGAAGGTTTCGATGGAGACGAAGGTCGATGCCGCGTTGATCGCCGGGCTGCGGGTCAAGATCGGCTCGCGCATGATCGATTCCTCGCTCGATACAAAACTCAAAAGACTGCAGCTCGCCATGAAAGGTGTGGACTAATGGATATTCGGGCCGCGGAAATCTCCGCCATCCTCAAGGACCAGATCGCCAAATTCGACGCCCAGGCCGATGTCGCCGAAATCGGCCAGGTGATTTCGGTGGGCGACGGCGTCGCCCGCGTCTACGGCCTCGATCAGGTCCAGGCCGGCGAGATGGTCGAATTCCCCGGCGGCATCCGCGGCATGGCGCTGAACCTGGAAGCCGACAATGTCGGCGTCGTCATCTTCGGCGACGACCGCGACATTAAAGAAGGCGACACGGTCAAGCGCACCGGCGCCATCGTCGAAGTGCCGATCGGCAAGGGTTTGCTCGGCCGCGTCGTTGATGCGCTTGGCAATCCGATCGACGGCAAGGGGCCGCTGAAGGACGTCAAGCGCACCCGCGTTGAGGTCAAGGCGCCCGGCATCGTCGCGCGCAAATCCGTGCACGAGCCGATGCAAACCGGCCTGAAGGCCATCGACAGCCTGGTGCCGATCGGACGCGGCCAGCGCGAGCTGATCATCGGCGACCGCCAGACCGGCAAGACCGCGGTCGCCATCGACGCCATGATCAACCAGAAGACGATCAACGCAACCGGCGACCAAAAGAAGAAGCTGTATTGCATCTATGTCGCCATCGGGCAGAAGCGGTCCTCGGTCGCGCGCATCGTCAAGACGCTCGAGGAAAACGGCGCCATGGAATATTCCATCGTGGTCGCCGCCACCGCGTCGGAACCGGCGCCGCTGCAATTCCTGGCACCCTACACCGGCTGCGCCATGGGTGAATATTTCCGCGACAACGGCATGCACGTGCTGCTGACGTATGACGATCTGTCCAAACACGCGGTCGCCTATCGTCAGATGTCGCTGTTGCTGCGCCGCCCGCCCGGCCGCGAAGCCTTCCCCGGCGACGTGTTTTATCTCCATTCGCGCTTGCTCGAACGCGCCGCGAAGATGTCGGACAAACTGGGCGCCGGTTCGCTGACCGCGCTGCCGGTGATCGAGACCCAGGCCGGCGACGTTTCGGCCTATATCCCGACCAACGTCATTTCGATCACCGACGGCCAAATCTTCCTGGAGACCGAGCTGTTTTATCGCGGCATTCGCCCGGCCATCAATGTCGGCCTCTCGGTAAGCCGCGTCGGCTCCGCCGCCCAGGTCAAGGCGATGAAACAGGTCGCCGGCAAGATCAAACTGGAGCTGGCGCAATACCGCGAAATGGCGGCCTTCGCGCAGTTCGCCTCCGATCTCGACCCGACGACGCAACGCCTGCTCGCCCGCGGCGTGCGGCTCACCGAGATTCTGAAACAGGCGCAATATTCGCCGATGCCGGTGGAAGAACAGGTCGTCTCCATCTTCGCCGGCGTGCGCGGTTATCTCGATACCGTCGCGGTCGGCGACATCACGCGGTTCGAAACCAGGCTGCTCTCGGAAATCCGCGCCAAACATTCCGACATCCTGACCGCGATCCGCACCGAAAACGAAATCAAGCCGGCCACCGAAGAAAAGCTCAAATCCTTCATGGAGAGCTTCGTGAAGGCCTTCGCTTAAGGGGTTGGGTTCCTCAGTGGTCGATTTCAGAACAAGCTTCCCCTCACCCTCCCATGCTGGGCATGGGCCCCGCCCTCTCCCCGAGGGAGAGGGCGTCTTCCACCTCTCCCTCGGGGAGGGGCCGGCGGCGCAGCCGCCGGGTGAGAGTGGACGTCCCTGTGACTGGGTGAACCTCCATGCCTAGCCTGAAGGCGCTCCGGGTTCGCATCAACAGCGTCAAGGCGACCCAGAAGATCACCTCAGCGATGAAGATGGTGGCTGCGGCGAAGCTGCGCCGGGCCCAGGACCGCGCCATCGCGGCGCGGCCCTATGCCGAACGCATGGAACGGATGTTGGGCGCGCTCGCCGGTTCGCTGGCGCCGGGCGCCGAGGCGCCGCGGCTGCTGTCGGGCACGGGCAAGGACCAGACACATCTGATCGTCGTGGCAACGTCGGATCGCGGGTTGTGCGGCGCCTTCAATTCGTCAATCGTGCGCGCCGCGCGCCAGCACATCCGCCGTCTGCAAACCGAAGGCAAGACCGTCAAGATTCTGTGCGTGGGGCGCAAGGGGCGCGACCAGCTTCGCCGCGACATGGGCGGCCTGATCGTCGAGGCCATCGACAATATCGGCAAGAAGCAGGTCGCCTTCGCCGAGGCTTCCGGGATCGCCGAGCGCGTCGCCGCTTCGTTCGAGGCGAACGAATTCGACGTCTGCGCCGTCTTCTACAGCCGCTTCAAATCGGCGATGACGCAAATTCCGACGCGCCAGCAACTGATCCCGTTCCCGCCGCCCCAAACCGCGACCGCGGCGGATGCGGGTTCGGGCGCGGTGTATGAATACGAACCGGACGAGGCCGAAATCCTGGCCGAGCTGTTGCCGCGCAATCTTGCCGTGCAGATTTTCCGGGCGTTGCTCGAAAACGCCGCCAGCGAGCAGGGCTCGCGCATGGCCGCGATGGACAGCGCGACCCGCAACGCCGGCGACATGATCCGCCGCCTGACGTTGTTCTACAACCGATCGCGCCAGGCCGCGATTACCAAGGAATTGATCGAAATCATCTCAGGCGCCGAGGCCGTTTAGGCGGCCGACGCGACAGCGCGAGGGAGTTACCACCATGGCCAAGAACATCGTCGGGCGCATCACCCAGGTCCTGGGCGCCGTGGTCGACGTTCATTTCGACGGCGAGCTGCCGGCGATTCTCAACGCCCTGCATCTGCAACATCAGGGCAAGACGCTGGTGCTCGAAGTCGCCCAGCATCTGGGCGAGCAGACGGTTCGCACCGTGGCCATGGACACCACCGACGGCCTCGTGCGCGGGCTTGAGGTGCAGGACACCGGCGACGCGATCATGGTCCCGGTCGGGCCAGAGACGCTCGGCCGCCTGATCAACGTCATCGGTGAGCCGATCGACGAACGCGGCCCGATCGTCACCAAGACGCGCCTGCCCATCCACCGCCAGGCCCCGCCCTTCGTCGATCAATCGACGGAATCGGAAATCCTGGTCACCGGGATCAAGGTCGTCGATCTGCTGGCGCCCTATGCCAAGGGCGGCAAGATCGGGTTGTTCGGCGGCGCCGGCGTCGGCAAGACCGTCATCATCATGGAATTGATCAACAACATCGCCAAGGCGCATGGCGGCTATTCGGTGTTCGCCGGCGTCGGCGAGCGCACCCGCGAAGGCAACGACCTCTATCACGAGATGGTGGAATCGGGCGTCATCAAGCTCGACGGTCCGGGCTCGAAGGCTGCACTCGTCTACGGCCAGATGAACGAGCCGCCGGGCGCTCGTGCCCGCGTCGGCCTCACCGGGCTGACGCTCGCCGAATATTTCCGCGACGCCGAAGGCCAGGACGTGTTGCTGTTCATCGACAACATCTTCCGTTTCACCCAGGCCGGCTCGGAAGTCTCGGCGCTACTCGGCCGTATCCCGTCGGCGGTGGGTTATCAGCCCACCTTGTCCACGGATATGGGCGCGCTGCAGGAACGCATCACGTCGACGAAAAAGGGCTCGATCACCTCGGTGCAGGCGATCTACGTGCCCGCCGACGATCTCACCGACCCGGCGCCGGCGACCTCGTTCGCGCATCTGGATGCGACCACGGTGCTGTCGCGCCAGATCGCGGAATTGGGCATCTATCCCGCGGTCGATCCGCTCGATTCGACCTCGCGGATGCTCGACCCGCGCGTCGTGGGCGACGAACATTACTCCGTCGCGCGCAGCGTCCAGCGTGTGCTCCAGACCTATAAATCGCTGCAGGACATCATCGCCATTCTGGGCATGGACGAATTGTCAGAAGAAGACAAATTGGTCGTCTCCCGCGCGCGCAAGATCCAACGCTTCCTGTCGCAACCCTTCCACGTGGCCGAAATCTTCACCGGGTCGCCTGGCGTGTTCGTGCAGCTCGAAGACACGATCAAGGCGTTCAAGGCCATCGTCGCCGGTGAGTACGACGATTTGCCCGAAGCCGCCTTTTACATGGTTGGTAAGATCGACGAAGCCGTGGCCAAGGGCCGCAAGATGGCGGCCGAGGTCGGCTAAGGGCGGAAAGCGCGGGGGAAAATCATGGCCGACAAGGTGCAGTTCGAGCTGGTCTCGCCGGAGCGTCTTTTGGTCAGCCGCGCGGTGGAAATGGTGGTCATCCCCGGCGGGGAGGGCGATTTCGGCGTGCTTCCCGGTCACGCGCCGCTGATCTCCACCATCCGCCCCGGCGTCATCGCCATCCACGATGACGGCAAGATCACCGAGCGGCTGTTCGTCGCCGGTGGCTTCGCCGAAGTCACGCCCGATCGCTGTGCCGTGCTGGCCGAAGAAGCGACCCCGGTCGATAAACTCGACCGCGCCGCGCTCGAAACCGAATTGCGCGACATCAAAGACGACATGGCCGCGGCCAAGGACGACGCCGCCCGCGCCGCCGTCGACCCCCGCCAACGCATCGCCGACGCGAAGTTGCAGGCGTTGAGCGGGGCCTAAGGCGAAGAAAGAATGTGGGGGCCCCGCCGGCGAAGCCGGCCGACTCCGGAATCCGTCGGGCTTCGCCCGACGGGCGGCCCGCACTGCTGTTCCGGTTTGGAAACCTTGCGCCTTTGCCCGGCTAACGCGATATTATCCCAGGCGGACTCTGTCGCGTCGAGACTCGGCACGGACGAAATAGGCGATGGGTCATTGGACGCTTGACGACATTCCTTGGCGGCATTTCGATGCGGCCAAGGTGCAACCCGATATCCTGGCCATCGTCAAGGCGGCGAGTGTGGTCGAGCGTAATGGCGCCGATTACGAAACCTATCTGTGCAACGTCTTCCATGACGATCCCGAATTTCAGGCGGCGGCGCGGGAATGGGCGGGCGAGGAGGTGCAGCATGGGCTGGCGCTCGCGCGCTGGGCGCAGTTGGCCGATGCCGGGTTCGACCCGGAGAAAGCCTTCCAACGTTTCGTCGCCGGGTTCCGCCCCGCCATCGACGCGACCCAATCGATCCGCGGCTCCCGCGCCGGCGAACTAATCGCGCGCTGCGTCGTCGAAACCGGGACCAGCTCCTATTACACCGCCCTCGGCGACGCCACCGACGAACCCGTCCTCAAGGTCATCTGCCGCAAGATCGCCGCCGACGAACACCGGCATTACAAGCTGTTTTACACCCACATGAAACGTTATCTCGCGGTGGAAAGGCTGGGGCTGTGGAGCCGTTTGCGCATCGGGTTCGGCCGCCTTTTGGAATCCGAGGATGACGAATTGGCCTACGCCTATTACGCCGCCAATGCCGGCGATGGTCCCTATCGGCGGCGGCTGTTCACACGAGCCTATGCCCGCCGCGCCTATGCCCTGTAGCGGCCGCGCCATATCGAACGCGCGGTGGCCATGTTGCTGAAGGCGGTTGGGCTAGCGCCACATGGGCTGCTGGGCGTGTGGCTGGCGCGCCTGTTCGGCGGCATCATGAGCGTCCGCGCCGCGCGACTCGCCCGCGCAGGCATTTGACCCCAACCGAACAGCCTGGCGCCGACATTGCCGAGGCGGGTGCCGAAGCCCGTTCCCGCGCCCGGTTGCTTTATCACCTCGCGCTGTCGCCGCCCTCGCGCAAGGTGCGCATCCTGCTCAAGGAAAAAAACCTCGATTTCGAATTGAAGATCGAGCCGGTCTGGGAGCGCCGCCCGGCCTTCCTCGCGCTCAACCCGGCTTGCGAGGTGCCGGTCCTGGTCGAACCCGGCGGCGATGTGGTGGCCGACGGCTCGGCGATCTCGGAATTTCTCGAGGAGGCCTACCCCGAACGCTCGCTGCTGGGGATCACGCCGCAGGAACGCGCCGAAACCCGCCGCCTGGTCGCCTGGTTCGACGTGAAATTCTCCCGCGAGGTCACGCAGAACCTGCTCGACGAAAAGATCATGAAACGGTTTCTCCGGCTGGGTGAGCCGAACTCCGCCGCGGTCCGCGCCGGCAGCGCCAATCTCCACACCCATCTGGATTACATCGCGTGGCTGGCGGAGCGGCGCAAATATCTCGCCGGGGACGAATTATCGCTGGCCGATATCGCCGCCGCCGCGCATCTTTCGTCACTGGATTATCTCGGCGACGTACCCTGGGACCGCCATCCGGGGGCGAAGGAATGGTATGCGCGGCTGAAATCGCGCCCCAGCTTCCGTCCGCTGCTGGCCGATCACATTCCGGGCATTCCGCCGCCGAAGCATTACGCCGATCTGGATTTCTGATCTAAAATTCGCGCCGCAACAGCGAAAGGAAGGCGTCCATGAAAACCTCACGCATGTTCGCCGCGATCTTGTCGGCGGGGCTCGCCGCCACCGGCCTGGTCCTCGCCGCGGGGGCGGAGAATTTCGGCGCCGATGGCGGCATCGTCGATACCGCCTTTGTCGAAGCCGCGATCAAGCGCGGCGCCATCGTCTGGGACACACGCGGCGAGCCCGAATACCGCGCCGGCCACATCCCTGGCGCCGTCAGCGTCGGCCAGGTACTCGCCCTGCGCGGCTCGGACAACGAAAACATCGCGCTCGATCGGCTGGTGAAGATTCTGGGTGATGCCGGCATCGATCCCAGCAAGGAAATCGTGCTCTATGGCCCGCGCGCCGGGACCGGCGGTTATTTTGCAAAGGTCAACCTCGAGGTGCTCGGCGCGAAGAATGTCCGCGTCTACCACGGCGGCTGGCAGGATTGGACCGCCGCCGGCAAGCCGGTCGCGACCGAACCCACGAAATTGCCGCCCGTGGTGCTGAAATCCGCGTTGACGCCCGGAATCGTCATCATGACCAAGGACATCGTGGACAATATCGGCAAACCCGGCGTGCAAATCCTCGATGCGCGCACGATCGAGGAATATTCGGGCAAGGAAATCCGCGCCAGCCGTGGTGGCCATGTCCCTGGGGCGATCAACATCCCCTATGAAATGAATCTGGTCGGCGACCGCGCCGACGGTGCGCTCAAGCCGCGGGCCGCGCTCGAATTGCTTTATGCCAAGCTCGACCGCAACAAGGAGACCATCGTTTATTGCCAGAGCAGCGTGCGCGCCTCCGAAACCGCCATCGTGCTGCGCGATCTCGGTTTCACGAATGTGAAAGTCTATTATTCGTCCTGGATGGGTTATGGCAACAACCCGAGCACCCCGGTCGAAGGCGAAACCAAGCGCTAAAAGGTGAGCGCCGGCTCCCCCTTCCCGCCGTTCAATTCAGCAATATCGGTCAGGCCGCGCCCGCCGAAAGTCCGTAAACCTCCTTACGCCAGGACGGGGGGAAATGTGTCGGCACCGATCGTCAAACATTATCGTGCGAGGCTGCAACGGGTGCTTCGCCATATCGAGTCCCATCTCGACGGCGAACTGAGCGTGGATGTGCTAAGCGGCGTCGCCGCCTTTTCCAAATTCCATTTCCACCGCCAATTCGCGGCGCTGTTCGAAATCGGCGTCCATCGGTATATCCAGCTTTTGCGCCTGAAGCGCGCTTCCTATCGGCTGGCTTTCCGCGACGACCCACTGATCCAAATCGCGCTCGACAGCGGCTATGAAGGTCCGGAGGCGTTTTGCCGCGCCTTCAAGCTGCGCTTTGGGCAGACGCCGAGCGAATTTCGCAGCGGGCCGCAATGGCCGTCCTGGCACGAAACCTATCGCACCATTGCAGAGACGAGGACGGCGCACATGAAAAAGGAGTTCAATCTCGATCAGGTCGCGATTGTCGGTACCAAGCCGATTTGCATCGCCGCGATGGAGCATCGTGGTCCTCCCGCCTTGCTCAACGACACGGTTCCGCGGTTTATCGCCTGGCGAAAGAAGACCGGCCTGTCGCCGAAGCTCAGCGCCACCTTCAACCTGCACTATGACGACCCCGCCACGACGCCGCCGGACGAATACCGCTTCGACCTCGGCGCCGCGACCGACCGGGAGATTGGACCCGATGACGATGGCTGCGTCGTCAAGACGATCCCGGGCGGACGTTGTGCGGCGCTTCGTTTGGTCGGCTCCGATGACTGCCTTGGCGATGCGATGAGGTATCTCTATGCGACCTGGCTGCCGCAAAGCGGGGAGGAGCCGCGCGACTTCCCGCCATATTGCCGGCGCGTGACTTTTTGCCCCGACGTCGCCGAACATGAGGCGATCACCGACATTTACCTGCCCCTGAAATAGGCGTAGCCACGGCCGCCGCCTCCACCTTCCGTATGACTGACGGCCGCGTTCCCAGCGTGAAGAATTGCCGTGAAACCAAGACCACGCCCAACACCACGTCCATCACGAAAATTGCGGCTGCACCCAAATCGTCAGCGCGGCGGCGAATGAAGCCGTCTCGCGCCGCCGGCTGTTTGCGCTGGGCGCGGCCGCCGGCATTGCCGGCGTCATGGGCATGATGCCCTTCACCGGGTTCGCGGCGACCGGGAATTACGAGGCACTGTTGTTGACCTGCATCGATCCGCGGTTCGTGCAGCTTCACCACGACTACATGAACGAACGCGGCCTCCAGGGCCAATACAGCCAGTTCGTCATCGCCGGTGGTCCGGCCTCGCTGGCGACCAGGCACTCGTCCACAGAGGCCGCCTCCTTCGCGTGATCTCTCCCGCTCGCGACGGAGGTCAGCTCGGTTGTCGAAAGCATGGGCGCCCTCGGGCGCCCATGCTTTTTCATCGCAGCGGGACCGGTGAGGGCTGCCGGACATCCAGCCTTTCCAGTGCCGACCGCGCGATGATTGCGGCGGGCGAGTCCGGCGCCAGTCTGAGCACCGTCAGCAAATCCTCCCGCGCCCCGGCCCGATCGGCTTTTTTTTCCCGAATGGCGCTGCGTTCGATGCGGGCGTCTGTGTTTAGGGGCGCGAGCGCCACGGCGCGATTGGCGTCCTCCATCGCCAGGTCGAGGGCGTCGAGTCGATAATAAGCGCCCGCGCGCAACAGGAGCGCATCAAGCCGGCGTGGATCGAGTTCGAGCGCACGGTCGAAATCGTCGACGGCTGCCCAATCGTCACCCATCTCGATGAACGCCTGACCGCGGTCGATGAACAACTCCGGGTCGTTCGGGGTTATCCCGATGGCCGCGGACAGCGCGGCACGCGCCGACGCGCCCGCGCCCGCGCCCGCGCTCAACCATGCAAGACCGGCTTGGGCGAGAAGTTCGGCCTGAAGGGTAGGCGGGAGCGGCCGCGTGTGAGCAAGGCGCTCGAGCAGGGACGCGGCTTCCTCCGCGCGACCCATTTCTAGCAAGGCGACGGCGCGGCAATGGAGGGCGGGGACGCTGCCGCCCATGGACAAAGCCGCCTCGAGCCCGGCCCGCCCATCGCGCCGCGCCAGTTCCATGCAAACCCGATAGTCCGCGTCCTCGGCCGCTCGGGCCAGAGGAGCGACCCCGGCCAAGGCAGGCGCCGCAACCAGGGCGATCAGCAGGAGGCGCCAGGAGGGCATGGGTCTAGCCTGTACCAAATACGCCAAACAATCGCCATGGCCGCGACGGGAGTTTCGGTTGCGTCGGCTTGGTGCCCCTGCCAGGGACATTGTTACTCGCCCGCGCCGGTCGTACTATCCGGCCCGATATATGGGATGCCGATTCCAAATCCGGCGGGGCACATGAGCCGAAAGATATTGCTGGTGGACGACGATTCGATGCTACGCGAATCGCTCGCTGAGCAACTCCACCTTCACGAGGAATTCGCGACCGTCCAGGCCGATTGCGGCGCCAAGGGTCTGGAACTGGCAAAGCAGGATCATTTCGACGCCATCCTCCTCGACATCGGGCTTCCCGACATCGATGGCCGGGAGGTTTGCCGCTCGATGCGCCGCGCCGGTGTCAAGGCGCCGATTATCATGCTCACCGCTGCCAGCAGCGATGCCGACACCATCCTCGGACTTGAGTCCGGCGCGAATGACTACATCGCCAAACCCTTCCGCTTGGGTGTATTGCTCGCCCGGCTGCGTTCGCAACTGCGCCAACATGAACACAGCGAAGACGCGGTCTTCATGATCGGTCCTTATAGTTTCCGCCCGGCGGCCAAGCTCCTCTTGCACAAGACCAACGGCCGCAAGGTCCGGCTGACCGAAAAGGAAGCGGCGATCCTGCGCTACCTGTTTCGCGCCGAGGGCCGGGTTGTCGGCCGCGATGTCCTACTGAACGAGGTCTGGGGCTACAACGCCGGGGTCAACACACATACCCTCGAGACCCATGTTTACCGGCTGCGGCAAAAGATAGAACGGGATCCGGCGAAGGCCGATATCCTGGTAACCGATGCCGGTGGTTACCGATTGGTTCCTTAGTGTGTTTGTTCATTTTCGCGCGCCACCGGCGGAGAAACGAAAATCGCTGTGATCGTCGTCACTTGCGGGATACATTGAAACGAGGCTAGTTGCTGCGGTGGGGGCGACATCCTTGGCGGCGCCAGGCGATTTTATGTTGCGTTTCTGGGGCGTGCGCGGAAGCATCGCCTGCCCCGGGATCGACACGGTAAGGTATGGCGGTAACACGTCCTGCCTTGAAATCCGTTGCGATTCGCAATTGCTCATTTTCGACGGCGGCACCGGCTTGCGGCCGTTGGGCAAGTCTCTGCTAAATCGCGGCCCGGTGGATGCCGATGTGTTTTTCACCCACACCCATTTCGACCATGTCTGCGGCCTGCCGTTCTTCAGCTTGGTCTACGACCCACAAAACCGATTTCGCATGTATGCCGGGCATCTGTTGCCCGAACATCGGTTGAAGGACGTGTTGGCGGCCAGCATGGCCGCGCCGCTTTTCCCGGTCTCGCTCGACATCATGCGCGCCACCATAGAATTCAACGATTTCGTTGGGGGCATAACACTTGAGCCCCGCCCGGGCGTAACGGTACGTACCGCTCCGCTCAATCACCCTAACCGCGCGACTGGGTATCGCGTGGACTATGAGGGGCGGGCGATTTGTTACGTGACCGACACCGAACATTCCGTCGGAAAGACCGATGAAAATGTCCTGAACTTGATTAAGGGCGCAGATCTCTTCGTTTATGACTGCACCTACACCGACGAGGAATTTCCCAAACATGTGGGATGGGGACACTCCACTTGGCAGGAAGGCGCGCGTTTGGCCGACCTGGCCGGAGTCGGAACCCTGATCATCTTCCATCACGACCCCGCGCATGACGACAAATTCATGGATCGGATTTCGGCGCAGGCCTCGCTGACCCGTCCGGGCACGCTCGTCGCGCGCGAGGGCCTGATCCTCCGGATTTAGGCGCCGATCGGTGGCCGCGAAAGGGCCGCGGACGCAGCATCTTCCGCTGGGCACGCGGCTACGCCGGTGTGTCGGCGGCCTTTCGACAGTGCTGGGGTTTGCGGCGCGCGGCTTCTACATACCCCTGCGCGGTGCGGGCGACGTGTTGCCCCTTGGCTACCCCAATATCGAGGCGGCGTTGCGCCTTCGCGAAGCTTCCTTCCGCGACGCGCTCGCCGGCGTCGACCGCCACACCGCCGCGCTGGTGGCGATCGCTGAAGCATCGCCTAGTTCTGGAGACAGGCCGGCTCGTTTCGATCAGGACTGGTTCCCGCGCCTCGACGCCGCGCTCGCTTATAGCTTCGTGCGCGAATTCATGCCGCGCCGGATCGTCGAAATCGGCTCCGGTCATTCCACCCGCTTCATGGCGCGGGCCATCCGCGACCAGGGTCTTTCGACCCGGCTGACCGCAATCGATCCCGCCCCGCGCGCCCGCCTGGATGGGCTCAAGATCGAACGCCTGCAAGCGCCAGTGCAAACGCTTGGGGTCGAGCCTTTCGCCGCCCTTGCGGCCGGCGATTTCGTCTTCATCGATTCGAGTCATGTGTTGATGCCCGGCACCGATGTCGATTTCCTTCTCAACATCGTGCTGCCGATGCTTCCCGCCGGCGTTCTCGTGCATTTTCACGACATTTTTCTGCCCGACGCCTATCCCGACGACTGGCAGTGGCGCGGCTACAACGAACAGAACGTGGTGGCCACGCTGGTGCTATCGCCGGCTTACGAGGTGGTGGCCGCCAGCCGCTACATGGTGGCGTTTCTGGGTGCGGAAATCGCGGCCTCGACGGTCGGCGCCCTGCCCATCCGGGCGGGCGCATCGGAGACCAGCCTATGGCTGCGGAAGGTCGTCTCGCCGACCTAAACCCGGCTATTTGGCCGGCGTGGGCGCCGGTCCCATGGCGCCGGCCTTGCCGATGGCAACGCGCAATTCGATTTCCCCGGCCTTTTCGAAGGTCAACGTCAGCGGGAGGCTGTCGCCTTCCTTCAGGGGCGCGGCCAGGCCGGTGAGCATCAGGTGCAGGCCACTGGGCTGGAGCACGGCCTTTTCGCCCGGCTTGATTTCGATGGCTTCGACGCGGTTCATCCTCATGACTCCGCCCTCGACGGTGGAATTGTGAATCTCCACCGCACGGGAGGCCGGCGAAGCGGCCCCGATCAGGCGATCGGCCGCCAGGCCGCCATTGGCGATCGTAATGTAGGCGACAGCGGTCGCTCCGGCCGACGCCCGCGCCCATGGGTCGGAAACGACAATCGGGCCCGTGTTGGCGGTCTGTGCCGAAAGCGCGGGTGCCCAGGCGAGGATGGCCAACGCGGCCAGGCCACCGTGGATTGTCTGCTTTAACCAATGACCGAACACTTCGATATCCTTCTAAGGTCCCACGCCGATGTCCGCGCGCAACACAAAGGCATCCGATGTCAGGACACCGTCCACCGCCGCGCGCCTCGAGATACCCACGCGAATCTGCGGCGTCATCAAGAAAATCATCGGGGCATCCTCGAGGATCACGGCCTGTGCACGGGCCACGAGCGCCGCGCGCGCATCCGGCTCCGGCGTCTTCGCCAAATCCTCCAGGATCGTCTCGAGCCGCCGCGATTCGTAGCGGCCGTAATTGCGTGGTCCGCCGTCGCGCAGATGTTGGCTGAAGACATAGCCGGCGTCACCGGCCGGGGCCGGATGCATTGCCCACAATGCCAGCTCGAAATCGCCGGTCTGCAACAGCTGCGAGACATTCTCCGCGATCCGGATTTTGATGTCGAAGCCGATCGCCGCCAACTGACCTTTGATCAGCGGGGCGATGACCAGGAAATCTGGTCGCTGCGGATAGGCCAGAAGTTCGATTGCGACACGTTTGTTGTTGTAGAGGCGGAAGCCGCCTTCGTCGCGCCGCAAACCGGCCTGATCGAGTAGCCGGTTGGCGCGGCTGGCATCGAAGGGCCGGACTTTGCCATCGCCGATGTGGAAATTCGTCGGAAACAAGCCGGTCGCGGGCTCACCATGGCCAAGCGCCTTGACCAGGGCGGCCCGATCGATCGCCAAATCGATCGCTTTGCGAACATTGGGAATTGCCAGGGGCAGGCGCAAAAGGTTGGCGACGATCATGTATTGATAGCCGGTGGCCGCCGAGCGGATTTCGATGTCGGGGAGCTTCGACAGCCGCGCCAAACTCTCGTTGGACAGGCCGCCGGCCAGATCGACCTCCCCGCTTTCCAGGGCCATCGCCCGGGCGTTCGCATCTGGCATGCGCCGGATCAGGATCGGCGCCCGCGGCTGGCTCGACGGGTAGTGGGGGTTGGGATCGAGCCGCAACACCAGATTGGCGCGGAAATCGCCGACAAGATAGGGGCCGGTAAAAATCGGTCGGCCGCGTGCGTCGTTTTTGTAGATGACCGCCGGAAACGCCGCGAGCACCGTCTCGATCCGGTTGACCGGTCGAGTCGGTGTCACACGCAGAGTCAGTGGATCGAGGGTCTCCATCTGCAACGGCCCGGTCGCGAAAACCGCGAGCGGGTTGGCGCGTGCGCTGCGCGACAAGGCCTCGCCGACGGCATTGGCTTCAACCGCAGACCCGTCCGAGAATTTGCGGCCCGCGGCCAGGCGGACGATCCAGGAGGCGCCATCGGGCCGCGCCGATTCCGCAAGCCCTGGGGTAATCTTGCCGGCCTCGTCGATGACGAACAGCGTTTCGGCGATGCCATGGGTCACCAATTGCCAGCCGGCGGTGCCGCGCGTCGGGTCCAGAACCTCCAGCATGAAGGGCAGCGCTGCTAGGATCGGCCGCTTTCGTTGAGCCCAAGCCGCGGGCTGCACGGCCAGGAGCGCGGCCAGCACCAAAAGCGCTAAACCTGCACCCTTGCCGCCGAGTCGGATCATGTCCGGTTTGCCCCCCGAAAAATCTGTCGCTTCCCGTAAGCGACGGCGCTCGCATGGGTTCTATTTGTACGGATCGGCGGCGTCGCGCAAGCCATCTCCAAAAAAGTTGAACGCAAGAACGGCGACAATCACCGGCGCGCAAGGCAAAAGCAACCAAGGATAAAGCGCTACGACGTTGATGTTTTGCGCCTCGGTCAGCAGGACACCCCAACTCGTCACCGGCGGCCGCAGGCCGAGGCCGAGAAAGGACAGCGCCGTTTCGCCCAGGATCATCGCGGGAATAGACAGCGTGGCTGAAGCGATCAGATGGCTCATGAAGCTGGGCAAGAGATGCCGGCCGATGACACGCCGCGGCGACGCCCCCATCAGAACCGCGGCCGTGGCGAAATCTTCCTCGCGCAGGGCCAGCAATTTCGAGCGCACGGCCCGCGCCAGCCCGGTCCAGTCGATCAGCCCCAGGATCAGCGTGATGCCGAAATAGATCAGAATCGGGCTCCAGCTCACGGGAAGCGCGGCTGACAGCGCCATCCACAGCGGCAATTCCGGGAATGATCGGATGATTTCGATCGTCCGCTGCACAACATGATCCACCCAGCCGCCGTAGTAACCGGCGAGCCCGCCCAGGACGATGCCCAAGAAAAAGCTGATCGTGATGCCCACGATTCCGATGGTCAGCGAAATGCGCGCGCCATAGGACATGCGCGACATGAGATCGCGCCCCAGGCGATCGGTCCCGAGAAGGAAGAGCGTCCCGCCCGGCGCCGGGCACATCAGGTGAATGTTACCCGGGATCAGACCCCAGAATTCGTAGGCATCGCCGGTGCAGAAAAAGCGGATCGGCTGAACCCGCGTTGTATCCTCGGTGTATTCGCGGCGGAGGTTTTCAAGGTTGAGGTTGTAGTTATACCCATAGACGAAGGGCCCGACGAATCGCCCCTCGTGAAAAAAATGGATCGATTGTGGCGGCGCATAGATGAAATCGGTATTGCGCGTGTGCAACTCGTAGGGCGCAAGGAATTCGCTGATGAGGATCGAGGCATAAAGCAGGGCAAGGATGGCGCCCGAGATCACCGCCAGCCGATGCCGGCGGAACTTCCACCACATCATGCGCCACTGCGACGCCAGGTAATAATGTTCGAGTTCGGCCGACATCGCCTCGCTCGCGCCGGCATCGAAAGGCGCGGGCGAAACGAAATGGGCAAGCCCCGGCGCGGTTGGCTTCGGCCGGTTCATCGGGCCTGTCCGCCGCGGAAGCGGATGCGCGGATCGAGCACGGCCAGCGCCATGTCCGACACGAACACGCCGACAACGATCAGGCACGCCTCGATCATCAGAAAGGAACCGGCCAGATACATGTCCTGGCTGCGCAAAGCCGACAACAGCATGGGGCCGTTGGTCGGCAGCGACAGAACAACCGACACGATCGCGGCGCCCGACAACATCGCCGGGAGCAACGTCCCGATATCGGCGATAAAGGGATTGAGTGCCATGCGCAGCGGATATTTGAGCAAAAGGCGCCCCGGCGGTAGGCCCTTGGCCCGTCCGGTCAACACATATTGCTTCTGAAGTTCGTCCAGGAGATTGGCGCGTAGCCTGCGGACCATGCCCGCCGTCCCCGAGGTGCCGATGACGATGACCGGCACCCAGAGATGCTCCAGCACCGACAGAAGTTTCTCCCACCCCCAGGGCTGACCGATAAATTCGGGGTCCATCAATCCGCCAATCGAGGTGCCGAACATGACGTTGGCGAAATACAGAAGGACCAGCGCCAGCAGGAAGCTTGGGGTGGCCAGCCCAAGGAAGCCCAGGAGGGTCAGGCCGTAATCGCCCCAGCTATATTGATGCGTCGCCGAATAGGCGCCGATGGGAAAGGCGACGACATAGGTGAACAGCACCGTCGCGAAGGACACCAGGAAGGTAAGCAGCATACGGTCGCCAATCACCTGGTTCACTGGCAGGTTGAACTCGAAGGAAAAACCGAGATCTCCCTGCAGGAGGCCGAATACCCAGCGGAAGTATTGTTCGATCAGCGGCCGGTCGAGTCCGTATTGCTCGCGCAGGAAGGCGATTTTATCGGCGTTGACCGCCTCGCCCTGTGACTGCAACTCGGCGATATAAGTGGTGAGGTAATCACCCGGCGGCAGTTGGATGATGATGAAGACGATGATGCTGATCGCGAGCAACGTCGGAATCATGATCAGCAGGCGGTGGATGGAATAGACCAGCACTGGACGCGACGCTCTGTTTGGTTTCAGGAAAGGCGAAATGCCGGGGCGGACGTCATCGGACTCCCGGGGTGCATCGCACGGACGAGATTGCGCCGGTCACTTCTTCACGGCCTCTGCGGTCTCGTTCGGAGCCGCCCACCAGAAGGTGTCGGGGTGGTAGATGCCGAAGAAGGCGCCGGGCTCGAAGTTGAAGATGCCCTTTTCCGGAACGCCGCGCAGGCGGTTGTTGACGATCACCGGCTGCAGCACGCCGCCCACCAGCCCGATCGAGTACACTTGGTCGGCGTGGATGGACAACATCCGATGCCAGATTCTTTCCCGGCCCTCGGCGCTCGTCGCCTTGCGCCACTCGTCGACGAGCGTGAGCAGCTCCTTGGCCAAGGGCATATCGACGGGTTCGCCGCCCTTGCCGGCGGAATCGTAATGCTGCCCCCATTTCGGCCATTGCAGGCTGTCCTGGGCTGTCGGCGCCAGCGCCATCGGGCTCATATCGGCGGTGGGCACGCCGTTTTCGAAACCGTACCAGATCGACATCACGGTCTTGCCCGCGAAAACACGGTTGCGGAGAACCTCGCGCTGCGACGGCTTAGCGTACAACTTCACGCCCGCCTTCATCCAGGAATCGTGGATGAGTTCGAGCACGTCGGTCTGCTCGACCTCCTCGCCCGATGTCTCCACGATGATTTCGAGCGGTCGCCCGTCGGGAAGCAGCCGGACACCCTTGTCGTTGCGCTTGGTCAGGCCAATTTCATCGAGCAGCGCGTTGGCCCGCTTGATGTCCAGCGTCGCCCAAGACGTGCGGTAATTCGGCTTGGAGAGCGGGCTGTCCGGCAGCACGGTATTGCCGCCTTCGAGGGCAAGCCCGAAATAGATGACTTGGTTGATTTCGTGGCGGTCGATGGACAGCGACAGGGCGCGGCGGAAGCGTTCATCGCGAATCAGCTTGCGCCATACCGGGTCGTTGACATTGAGATTGGGGTAAAGTGCTAGATGGGCACCCCGCGCCGTTCGCCACAAATGGACTTGGTAATTGTTGCGGTTCGCCGCCTGTTTAAGGAAGGTGTAGTTGTTGAAGCTGACATAACGGGCCTGCAAATCGGCTTCGCCGGCCCCGGTCTTGGCCGGGACCAGCTTCGGGTCGGCGATGTTCATGACCACGCGGTCGAGATAAGGTAGCTGCCGGCCCGCGCTGTCGACGCGGTGATAATAGGGATTGCGCTCGAAGACGAAACGGTCGGCCGGCGGCCGGGTCGACAGCACCCACGGATCGAGCGTTGGCAGGTCTGGGTTGTCGTTGCGGTATTGGTTGTCGACACGGTTGTGAAGGGCGGCCCAATTGCGTACGCCGCGCGCTTTCACGACCTCGGCCAGCTTGTCCTTGTCCGCGTATTTCTCGTGAAACTGCTTCAGGTAGTGGGCCGGGCGATAAATATAAAGCGGGGCGGCGCCGGCCAGCGCCGCGACGAATTCCGGGTTAGGTTCATCCCAAGAAAAACGCACCGTCGTTTCGTCGATCAAGGCGAATTTCGGCGCCTTGCCGCGGACCATCATTTGGCTCGGCGGTCCGGCGGGCGAGAGGTTTTTGTTGAGCGCGACGTCTTCCCAGAAATAGCGAAAATCCTCTCCCGTGAAGGGACGGCCGTCCGACCAGCGATGGCCGGCGCGCAGTTTGAACGTAAAGACGCGGGTGTCTTCGATGTCCAGACGTTCGGCGATGTCGGGCAAAATCTTGAAATCGGGCGTGTAGCCAACCAAACGCGAGTAGCCATACACGACCATCATGCGCACATCCTGGGCCCGGCCCATCAGCACGCGTAATTCTCCGCCGGAACGAGGCGTCCCCACGACATCGACGATCCCCGGCGCCGCCGGCGCACGTTTGGCCACCCCCGGCAACTTGCCGGCAGCGACCATGTCATACAGGCCGGGTGTCTCGATCAGCTCGACGGCTCGCGCGGGCGCGCCCAGGGTGAGGGCGCCGGCGAAGAAAAGAATCGCAGCGAGGCTGCGCGATGCATGCGGGCTGGTCATGCGACGAGTTCCTTTCGGTCCCAATCTGTGTCCGCGCGTACGTAATGGCCGGTGTCGACCTCGATCAAACCCGGTTCGATTTTGCCATTCGCGGTGAACGGCCACGGCCACGCCTCGGGTTTCGACGCGCGGCCTTCCATCAGGGCTCCCAAGTCCAAACGGTCATCTAGGTCGGGCTTGGGGACCGCCGACAACAACGCCTTCGTATAGGGGTGAACCGGACTGCGAAACAGGGCATCGCGCGGCGCGATCTCCACGATTCGGCCGCTGCACATCACCGCGATCCGGTGCGCGATGTAATCGACCACCGCAAGATTGTGCGAAACGAACAGATAGGTCAGTCCCAGCTCGCTCTGTAGGTCTTTCAGCAGGTTGAGGATTTGGGCCTGGATCGACACGTCGAGGGCGGAGACCGGCTCGTCGCAAATCAAAAGGTCGGGTTTGAGCGCGAGCGCGCGCGCGATGCCAATACGCTGGCGCTGGCCGCCGGAAAAGCTGTGCGGATAACGGTTGAGGTGGCGCGCATCGAGGCCGACGAGGCGCATCAATTCGCGCGCCATCTCGGCCCGCGAAGTCGCATCCCCGATGCCGTGAATCGCCAGCGGTTCGGTGATGATGTCGAAAACCGTCATCCGCGGGTTGAGCGATCCGAACGGATCCTGGAAGATGAATTGAACGCGGGGCCGAAACCCTAAAAGGTCCTTTCCCGCCAAGGCCAGCACATCGACCATGCGGCCGCGATCGTTAAAGCGAATGGTCCCGGCATCCGGCGTCAACGCCCGCATGATCATCTTCGACAACGTCGTCTTGCCGCAGCCGCTTTCGCCGACCAGCCCGAAACATTCGCCACGGGCGATGTCGAAGCTCACATCGCCAACCGCCGCCACATCGACACTGGGCGCCAACTTGAACGCGGATTTGCGTAGGCGGAAGCGTTTGGTCAGCCCCCGCACCTCGAGCAGAGGGCCGGCGTCATCGGCGCCCTTCGGCCATGGTTCCTTTGCCTTCAAGAGCGGGCTTGCCTCGTGGGTGATCTTCCGCAGCGGCACCAGACGTTCGCCCGCCTTCATGTTGAACCGAGGCACCGCGCGCAACAGCGCCTTCAGATAGGGATGGGCGGCAGCGCGGAAGATGTCCTCGACGGTGCCGCGCTCCATGACCTTGCCGCGATGTAGCACCACGACTTCCTCGGCGACATTGGCCACCACCCCCAGATCGTGGGTGATAATCAAGACGGCCATATGCAATTCCGCCTGCAGGTCGTTCAACAGCTTCAGGATCTGCGCCTGAATGGTGACGTCCAAGGCGGTCGTCGGTTCGTCGGCGATCAACAACGCCGGCCGGCAAACCAAGGCCATCGCGATCATGGCACGTTGGCGCAGCCCGCCCGACAGCTCGAATGGATAGGTGCGCAGCGCCTTGGTCGGATTCTCGAAGCCGACCAACCCCAGCATCTCCATGACTTTTTCGCGGCCTTCGGCGGCGCCGACGGTGCGATGCAGGTGAAGCGCTTCGCCGATTTGGTCGCCGATGGTGTGCAGCGGCGACAGCGAGGTCATCGGTTCCTGGAAAATGATCGAAATACGGCCGCCGCGGATATTGCGGAAAGTGCGGCCATCGGGACTGAGCGTGGCGATGTCGCAGATCTCCTGCCGGCGGCGACCGCCCAGGTCGCGATCGGGATCCCGGAACAGAATTTCGCCGCCCGTTATGCGGCCATTGGCTGGCAGGATGCCCATGATGGCTTGCGAGACGACCGATTTTCCAGAACCGGATTCGCCGACCAGGGCCACGGTAGTTCCCGGACGTACGCGAAAGGAAACGCCGTCAACGGCCCGAATGACGCTGTCATGGACCTGAAAGTCAATCTTGAGATCGTTAACGGTCAGGAGATCCATGCGGGGTGTTCTTTCAATACCCGTGCGTGTCGCCGGCGCGGCAAACGATGCCGAGCGCCGCGAAATTGCCAATCGTCGCGCGGCTCAACCGCAATCGGTTGGTTTCCGCCGCGGCCGCGGCTCGCGTGGCGATTTCGAGGAACCCGTCGATGCTCGATTCGAGCGTCAAACTTCGACCCCAGGCTGACAAGCGCAACTGCATCCACCCCCCCGAGTGGTCGTGCCTGGTCGAGAAATATCGAAGCCTAACGCTTTCTATATTTCGCCAGCCAAGCCTAACGCGATTCAAACCCCAATGCGAGATTTCTTCATCGGAAAGGCGCACGCTGCTGACTTGCCGCAAAGCCGTGATGGCGCCAAATCCGGTGAAGACCAGGACGAGAACGCCCAGCACCGCCGATGCGACCGGCGCGGTCGGCGCGAACAGCAGGGGCCCGCCGGTCAGG
Source organism: Asaia bogorensis (assembly GCA_945892765.1). Classification (GTDB taxonomy): domain Bacteria; phylum Pseudomonadota; class Alphaproteobacteria; order CACIAM-22H2; family CACIAM-22H2; genus SHVT01. Next base: position 18,739 of record CAMDDQ010000001.1, on the reverse strand, counting down.
ACGACACCAACCCCGGCGCGAACATAGTCGCCGGTCAAAGCTCGGCGCGGATAACGGTGGACGCTGAGGCCGCTGCCGAGGGTCACTGCGGCGGGCGTCCGGTTGCCACGGGCGCGGGCGCGAAGGGGCGGCGGCATCGGCGGCTCGTCGGAGGTCATCCGGTTGCCACGGGCGCGGGCGCGAAGGCTTCCTCCGCCGACAGCCAGCGGGCACCGGGATGGGCGGTGGTCCGGCCGGCGAAATCCGCGATGAAACGCCAGCAGCCCTCGTCATGGACAAGATGGTGGGTCAAAAGGCCGGTCGGTTCGGCGGCGTCGGCGCCGGCCGCGCGGCGGCCACGAAGGTGGCTGACGGCGCGTTCGATCGCGCCGGCCTCGCCGACAAAGCCGCGCGTGCCACGCCAATCGACGATGTCGACATGGGTGTTGACCTGGACCATGCCCGGCATTACCGCGCGCGCCGGGCGCGGCTGGTCGGTCGACAGCCCGAGGAAACCCAGCCCGGGCAAAGCTCGCACCACGGCCGGCGCGATACGGTTATAGGGTGGCACCAGGATCGGGCGCCAGGCCTCGCCGAACAGCCGATCCATCTGCCGCCGGCCTTGGGCAACATCGGCAAGGACGGCCGCCAGCGTGCGGTGCGCGCCGAGTTCGGCCTTGTTCTCGCCGGCCGGGGCGTGGTTTGTGTGCATCCAGCCATGTTGAAGGACGGCGACTCCGGCTTCGCGGCTCAGGCGTTTGACCAAGCCGGGCTCCGTCTTGCCGGGGACGGTCGCCAGCGACAGAGGCAGATTCAAGCGCGCGCGCAGGTCCAACAGCCGATCCAGTGCCGGCGTGTGCGCCGCGGCATCGTCATCGCGCCACCAGAAAGTCGGGACCTGCCCGCTTCGGGTCCACAAGCCGAGTTCGTCGGTCAGGGCGGCCCAGTCACTCATCGAGGAGCTAACGCCGTTCGAGCCATTCGCCGAGGCGACGAGCGGTCGCGGGCGCGCCTTCCAGGTCGAGCGTGGCGTCCGGACGTTTCATGGCGTCCGCGGCGTCAGCGGCGCGGGCCAAAGACTCTGGCGTTAAGTCGCGTTCGCGGAGCAGAAGCGTGAGGCCCATGGCGGCGAGCTTTTCCGTGCGCACGAGTTGCTCGGTTTCGTCGCGGCCCTCGAAAGGCACGATGACCGAACGTGTGTTCGCCACCAGCATATCCATGGTCGTATTATAGCCGCCCTGGGAAATCGAGACATCGCACCCGGCGAGCAGCCGCCGGAAATCGGCGCGCGACTGCTCCACGACGACGCCGTCGCTGGCCATGCGATTCAGACCCTCGACGCTCTCCCGGTCGAGATTGGGACCGAGCAACAGCCGCCAGGTGCCGCGGAGGCGCGAGCGGCCCCGCGCCGCCGCCGCCGCTTCCAGCAAATGTGCGCTCATGGCGCCGCCGCCATGGGAAACCACGACCTCGCCTGTTGGCGGCCCCGGCATCGGCGGCGCCACGACATAGCCGGTATAGGTCAGCTTGTCGGCGACGCGGTGGGCTTCGGCGAAACTCGCTTCGAACCCGATCAAACGAGGGTCCCCATGCACGAGCACGTGATCGAAACGGGCGCGGGCGACATCGGCCATGGCCGTGACGCGGTCCGGCTTCTTTTCGCGGGTCAACACATCGCGCACCGATGACACGATCAAGGGTCGCGGGCGGCGCGTATGAGCGTCCTCCAGCAGCGGCAACAATTCGAACTGCAGCGTGCGGCGGCCGAAGGGGAACAGCTCGAACATCAACACATCGGGATGGCGCGTGTGGAAGATATCGAGCAGCTGGGTGCGGCGAAGCTGCTTGTAGGCATCGTCGGCGACCGCCCCCTTGTCGTCGATCAGGATCTTGAAGGTGTCGTCATAGCTGCGTAGCGGCGGCAATTGCCACAATTTGGCGCCGCCGATGTCGACATCGGGAATGGGCAGACCGCCGGAGACCAAATCGACGTCGAAGCCCGCCTTGACCAAGGCGCCGGAAATCACCGCGGCGCGGCGCAGGTGCCCGGTGCCCAACAGATGTTGGACATAGAACATCACGCGACCGCGGCCGGTTTGGCGCCGGAGCGGCAGGTTGAGGCGTGCGACTCTCGGCCTACCGTTGTCGTCGAGGTCGAAAAGTTGCGCCGCCGACCAGTCAAGCTTGGCCGGCGCCTTTCCCGTCATGTCCCAGCCGGTCGCCAGAGCCAGCGCTGCCCGGATGACACCCTTATGGGTGATGGCGACGGCGGGCCGCCCGGTCCGCGCGATTTCGGCGAACCAGGTCACCAGGCGGCGCTGCACATCGCGCGGGCTTTCGCCTCCGGGCGGCGTGAAATCCAAGCCGCGCCCCTCGTTGTCCTCGGTTGCTGCGCCGCCTTCAGCGCGCAGTTCGGCGAGCGTGCGGCCCGACCACCGCCCCCAATCCATTTCCATCAACCTGGGCTCCAGCCGCGGGTCGAGGCCCATCAGCCGAGCCGTATCCATGGCCCGGTTCAGCGGGCTGGCGAAGATGTCGAAGCCGGTGAAATCGGCGGGCAGCCGGCGGGCCGCGGCTTCCTGCCGGCCGGCCACACTTAAGGGTGTGTCCTCCCGGCCTTGAATGCGCCCGGTTTCGTTCCAGGTCGTCGGCGCGTGGCGGATCAGGGCGAGCGCGGTCATCGGCGCCGCCGCGCGACCGCGCTCGCCATGGCGGCGTCGAGCACGACCCGCGCCGCCGACAGGCTGCGGCGGTGGGCGACGAAGGCCTGCGCCGCCACGCGCCTTTCCGGCCATTCCCGCGGCGCCGTTGCCAGCCGTCGCACGGCGGCGGCGAAGGCATCGACATCGCCCGCCGGCACCAACGCCCCGGCCTTGCCGTCAACGACCTCGCTGACACCGGCATTGTCGCCGGCGATCGCCGGCAGTCCGGCGGCCTGCGCTTCGAGAAAAGACATGCCATAGGCTTCGCCGATCGCCGGCCAAACGTAAAGGTCGCAGCCGGCATAGATGTCTGGCATGGCCTCTTGCGGCTGTTCTCCGCCAAAACAAACTCGATCCGGTCCGAGCCCGGACAGATATTTTTCGACGATGGCGCGCGCCGGTCCCTCGCCGATCACCAGAAGCTGCCAGGGCAGGTCGAGAATTTGGCGCAGCGCCAGCCCCAACAGGCGAAAGGATTGAAGTTTGTCACCCGGCCGCATCATGGCCACGGTCAGGAAACGCGGCGGGTCGGCGGCAAGGGCGAAACGTCTGCCGATGGCTTCGCGACGGTCGCGGTGCCGCGACGCCGCCGCTTGAAACGGCGCGGCTTCGATGAAGGGCGGCAATGAGATCATCCGACGGTCGTCGCCATGCAGACGCCGCACGCCGGCGGCGTCGATCGGGTTGAAATTGACGATCATGTCGGCGGCCTCTATCGCCGCGGCCGCGGCCCGATGTCCGGCCGCCCAGCGCCCGCCCTCTTGTTTGCCTGCGAACGAGGCCTCCGCGGCGATATAGGGAATATCGAGGCCGCGGCTGATCGCCGGCCCCAGCCAATCCGGCGCCTTGTGATACAGATGATAGGTGAACCACAGCTCCGGCCGTCGCTCCGGCTCGCCCGCCTCATAACGTTTCACGAGACGGGCCGCCATGCTCTGGCCGATGCGTCGCAGCCGCGCCTGGCGCGCCGCGTTTCCGTCGCCGTCGTAACTGCGGAATCGGCACGCCAATTCAACGACATGGCCGGACTGCCGTATCGCCTCCATCAGCAAATGCGCCATGCGCCGGTCACCCGACGGCACTGGATGCGTCGGCGGTTTCAGCGGAGCATAAAAGGCGATACGCACGGCGGACTGAGGGAATTTCGGGCGTTGGCGTCGTCGACGGTGTTCAGGCCGCCGCGCGGCCCGCGCCGGGAAGGGTGGCGCGTTGCGGGCCGCCGCTTTCCACCAGCCGGGCGGCGATCCGATCGATCCCGCGGTCCAGCGCAAAATCGGCGCGGACGCGCTGGGCCGCGGCTTTGCCCAGGGTTTCGCGGCGGGAGGGATCGCCGATCAAGGCGGCCAGCGCCGCGGCGAGCTTCTCGGGTTCCCTGGGTTTCACCAGGACGCCGGTTTGGCCGTCGCTGATGAATTCCGGGATGCCGGAAATTTCGGTCGCCACGCAGCCCAACCCCTGGCTCGCTGCTTCCAGCAGCACATTGGGCAGGCCGTCGCGATCTCCATCTTTGGCGACGCGGCTGGCCAACACGAAGAGATCGGCGGATCGATACGCCGCGAGCACGGCATCGTGGGCAAGTGCCCCGCGCCATTCGATGCGGTCGGAAAGCCCCAGGCGTTCGGCGCGGCGTCGGAGGCGGCGAATCAACGCCCCCCCGCCGATATGCACCAAGCGCCAAGACAGTGCCGGCGGCAAGAGAGCTAAGGCGTCCAGAAGGTCGTCGTAACCCTTCTTTGCCACGGCGCGGCCGACCGACAGGATCGTCACCGGATCATCGTTGTTGCCGCCGTCGCGGGCCGGTCGCGCGGGTGGCGCGGGAAAACGCGCGGAATCGAGGCCGTGATAAACCAGCTCGATCTTGCCGGGCATCGCGGCAAGCGTGGCCAGGTGATCGCGGCCGGCGCGCGTGCAGACGACCGCCCATGCCGCGGCGTTCAGCTTTTCGCGCTTTTCCCATTCCGGAATCGTCCAGATGTCCTTGGCATGCGCCGAAACGCTAAATCCAAGCCCGCGCAGAAGGGCGGCGTAGCGCGCCACCGAGGCCGGCGTGTGCAGAAAATGCGCGTGAAGGTGGCCGATCGCGGGCGGCAACTCCGCGGCCAGTACCAAGGCTTGGCCGAACCGCCGGATGCGGTTGGGGGTCGGATCGCGGCGGAGATCGGCCAACCAAGCCACGCGGGCGGATTGATAACCGGGCAGCCGGCGCGCAGCACGCCATCCGGCCAGGACGCGAAGCGGCTCCCGATACAGATATTCGGGCAGGTAATCGACCCGGGCCACGATCGACCCATGGATGGGGTGAACATGTTTGTCGGTGGGATGACGCAGCGAAACCAGGCGAAGGCCTAACCCCCGGCGTTCCAGCCCCAGCACTTCCTGCGCGATGAACGTCTCGGACAGGCGTGGGTAACCCTTGAGCACGATGGCGATCGTGGCGTCGCCGGGGATTCCATGGCCGCTGCCTGCTGTTTGCGGCTGCGCCAATGCGGGCCTGCCCACCGCTAGGCGAGGCGGGCGGCGGCGGAAACCAGCGCCGGCCGCGATGGCGACAGCCACCGGTCGACCTTGCGGTTGACGTTTTTCAGCCCGTCGAGCAGTCCGGGCACCACGACCGCGGACGGCGGGGCTTGCTCCGGCAAACGGCGCAGCGCCGCCGCCATCATCAGGGCGTCCCGTTCGCCGTCGTCGATCAGCACTCGAATGAGGCCGAGATCGGCGGCGCGCGTGGCCCGGATGTATTGTTCCATGCGCGGCACCGTGCGCGGCACGATCAACGCACGCTTATCGAATGACAGGATTTCGCAGAACGTGTTGTAGCCGCCCATCGCCACCACGCCGACGGCATTGGCCATCAACGTCTCGATATGGGTATCGAAGGTGATGGCTTGAACCCGGGTCAGGCGGCGCGACCGTTCGATGAAACCGGCCTGAATTTCCGGCGGCATGAAGGGCCCGAGCACGAGCAGCGCCGGATGCCGCATGGCACCGTCGGCCTCATAGGCGCGCAGCACCCAATCGATCAATACCTCGCCGTCGCCGCCACCGCCGGTGGTTACCAGGATGTAGGGTTCCTGGAAATAATCGGGCAGATGGCTGCGCGGGGTAACCGGCGAAACCGTGCGCGGCAGGTAGCCGGTATAGGTCACTTTCTGTCGAGCCGAGCGCGGCAGGCCAATGCCCTCCAGCGGATCGCAGATCTGCGGCAACCCATAAACCCAAACCTCGTCGTAGAGGTCGCGCAAGGCGGGCACGGCGTTCTTGCGTTGCCATTCCTCGCCGAGCAGCGCGGGTTCGTCCATGACGTCGCGCAGGCCCAGGACCAGCGGGGTGCCCCGGGCCTTGAGCATGGTCAACGTGTCATGCACCTCGCCGCGCAGCCCCAACGGCTCCTTGTCGACCAAGAACAGGTCGGGCTCGAAGAGTTCGGCGGTGTGTTGAATGATCGACGAGCGGATGGCGAGTGTCTGCTGAATATTGATCGACAGGTTGAGCGAGGCGTATTCGTCGTCGCCGCGCTTGATCACGCCGGGGATACGAACGAAATCCACGCGCGCCCGGAAATCGAAGCTGCCAATGATGGGCGAGCCCGAAATGATCAGAACCGACAGGTCGGGATCGTGTTTGACCAGGGAATGGGCGATGGCGCGGCATCGACGAAGGTGCCCCAGCCCGAACGTGTCGTGGCTGTACACCAAGATGCGCGCCCCGGCGACGTATCCGCTCAAGGCCCCCCCCCGGAAACCGCGTTCTTCGTTGACGCAACTATGGCACAGGCTCCGATTGGCAAAAAAGCACAAATTGGCGCGATCGGAAGGCGACCCTCCGGGTCGGTCGCTCGTCCAGCGAGCGTTCACGACCGACCCGCCGGTAATTTTTGAATAGGCAAGGTCCGAGGTATTGTTCCCATGGGTCTGGCAACCCTGGCAATTGGTTTTCCTTCCTATGTCGGCTGATAGTAAGAGGCGATCTCACTTTCGGCGTTCGCCGGGTCCATAAACTCCCAAGGCGGTGACCACAAAATCGATACGCCCGTCGGCCAAAGCGCGGCAGCATTCCTCTGGTGTGTTCACGATCGGTTCTTCATGGACGTTGAAGCTGGTGTTGACCAGGACGGGCAGGCCGGTGCGTGCCTCATATTCGGTCAGGATGTCGTAATAAAGTGGGTTTGTCTTTCTTTCGGCGACCTGCGGGCGGGCCGTCCCGTCGACATGGACGACCCCGGGGATACGTTCCCGCCACTCCGGGCGGACCAAGCAGGTAATCGTCATGAACCGGCTGGCGTAACGATTAACCGCCCCGAGATCGAAGACCCGCGCCGCGTCGACGTCACGCACGACCGGCGCGAAGGGCATGAACTCGGTCCGCTCGAGCCGGGCGTTCAAGGTGTCGTTGACCCTGCGGTCGGAGGCGGCGGCAAGGATGCTGCGGGCGCCAAGCGCGCGGGGGCCGAATTCCATGCCGCCGTTGAAGATGGCAACGATGCGGCCTTCGGCCAGCAATTCGGCGGCGGCCGGCACCGGCCGATCGGATAGGCGCCGGATGCCGGGTGCGGCCGTCAACGCGCGGTCGATGGCCGCGCCGTGGTCGCGGCCGAAAAACACATGATCGAGGTGATGCCGGCGATCGAGCCAGGCCGCCAGGCCGTCCCGCTCGAGCAGAAATTCCAGGACCGCGCCAACGGCAAGCCCATCGTCGCTCATCGCGGGAAAGACAAAGATCTCATCCACCTGCGCGCGTTGGGCCAGCAGGCGGTTGAGCCTGACATTGGCGAAGACGCCGCCGGCAAGTCCAAGATGTCTGACGGGCTGGCGTTCGAGCAGGCGGGTGACCGAGCCGAGGATCAAATCCTCAAGCAGTTTCTGGATGGACGCCGCGACATCTTGGGGCTTCTGTCCCGCGGCCAGCGCAAAAATCAAGCGGCGCATCGCCCCATAACTCTCGAAATCGCTGTCGATCCGGCCTTCGTCGTCGACGCGGAAGTGGGGGGCCATCACGTCGATCAAGGTGGGCTCGCCAAACGCAGCCAGGCCCGTCAGTTTGCCCTCGTGGCGAAGCGCGCGGTAACCCAATGCCTGGGTGGCGTAGGCATAAGCGAGTCCGAGGCTGTCCACGCGCCGTTCCGGCAAAAGCCAACGGTCGTCGCCGAACAGCGTGTCAATCGTGCCCTCGCAGAACACCCGATGGCTGTAATGGACGTTGTCGCCGCCGCCATCGGCCGTGTACAGCAACGCATCCGGCCATTGTGTGAAGAATAGCGCCGGCAGGGCGTGCGCGCGGTGGTGATTAGCAAACCGCACCGGCACGCCGGCCCGAAATCCGTGTTCGGCACGGAACATCGCTGAGTCGAAGAAACCGTCGGCGTTCACAGCTCTCGCCTTGCGCATCTCCTCGGCCAGACTCGCCGAGGATTCATCGCCCGACTCCTCAAGGGTCTGGCGCCGCAAATGGGGAAGATAACGCCGTGGCACCGTGCCGCGTGTGCTGACGACGATGTCAACATCGGCAGGCGACATGCCGGCGATGGAGAGAACCTCGGCGATACATTCCAGCGGTACGCCTTTCCCGTCACCCTTGCGCCGGGTCAGGCGTTCGAGCGAGACCGCGGCCAGCAGGCGATAATCGTCGAAAAGCGCGGCTGCGGCGTCGTGGGTGGCGGGATTGATGCCAAGAACGATCATCCGCCGGCTAGTACTCGTTCATCGCGTTCCGCGCAACGCCGGAAGCCGCGCCATTTACCCATCCGGGGTCGTGGGTTAAGGTGGCCGGGGCCAAAGACAGAAGGGGACCGCTCTCCGCCACGGGCGGAGAGGCGGGGAGCAACGAAATGGAATCGACCATCCACCGGTTCATCCTGCGCTACAGCCTGAAAGAGCAGATCGTCATAATGCTCGTCACGGGCGTGTCGCTGCCGTTCTATTATTTCATTCTCGATCTGCCCAAGACGATCGTGAACCGTGCCATTCAGGGCAAGACTTTTCCCCAAGACTACTATTTTTGGTCGCTGGATCAGATGCCCTATCTGATCACCCTCTGTTTCGTGTTCTTGGCTTTGGTCTTCATCAACGCCCGGTTCAAGTTCTACATCAACATCATGAAGGGGCGCCTCGGCGAGCGTATGCTGCGGCGTTTGCGGTACGAACTCTACAGCCGGATTCTGCGTTTTCCGCTGCCGCATTTCCGGAAGGTCTCGCAAGGCGAGATCATTCCGATGATCACCTCGGAAGTGGAGGCGTTGGGCGGCTTCATCGGCGACGCGCTGGTGCTGCCTCTGCACCAGGGCGGGCTGTTGCTGACCGCGCTGTTTTTCATGTTTGTGCAGGATCCGCTGCTGGGCACCTTCGCCATCGCGCTCTACCCGCTGCAGGCCTATGTCATCCCCAAGATGCAGCGAAAAGTGAACCTGCTCGGCAAGGAGCGGGTGAAAGTCATTCGCAAGGTCGCCGATCGAATCAGCGACACCGTTTCGGGCATCGCCGAAGTCCATGTCCACGGCACGTCGACTTACGAACGCGCCGATTTCGCCGAACGCATGGGCGCGATCTATCGCATCCGCTTCGACATCTTCCAGCGCAAGTTCTTGGTCAAGCAGCTCAACAGCAACATTGCCCAGCTAACGCCCTTTTTCTTTTATCTGTTCGGCGGATATTTGGTGATCGCCGGGGATCTCAGCATCGGCGCGTTGGTCGCCGTGCTGGCCGCCTACAAGGATTTGGCGCCACCATGGAAGGAGTTGCTCACCTTCTATCAGAGCCAAGCCGACGCGGTGATCAAATACGAACAGGTCATCGAACAGTTCCAGCCCGAGGGCATGGCGCCGGCGGAATTGCAGGAACCCGCCCCGGAAACCATGCCCACGCCGTCCGCCGACGATCGTCTCGGCATTGCCAACCTCGCGGTCAGCGACGACGGCGGTGGCAAACTCGTCGATGGCGTCTCCTTCGACATGGGGCTGAGCGAACATATCGCGATTGTCGGGCCGGCGGGATCGGGCAAGGAGCATCTGGCGAACGCGATCGCCCGACTCGTGGCGCCGAGCGGGGGCCGTATCCAACTGGGCAGCGACGATCTGCTGACGCTGCCGGAATGGCGCTCGGCCCAGCGCATCGCTTATGTCGGCCAGAGTTCGTATTTGTTCACCGGCACGGTCAGGGAGAACCTGATCTACGTCCTTAAACAACGCCCGCGAATCGCGGCCAATCCCGACGGGGCGACCGCCGCGCTACGTAAACAATGGTTGGTCGAGGCGACGCGTGCCGGCAATACCGATTTCGACATCACGGCCGACTGGATCGACTATTCGGCGGCCGGCGTCAGTGATGCCGCGGAACTCGCCGCGCGCTGCATCCGCATGTTGGCGGTCGTCGATTTGGACGACGACGTTTATCAATTCGGCCTGCGCGGCACCATCGATCCCAAGGCGCGGCCGGCGCTGGCGGCGCGTGTTCTCGAAGCGCGGACCGCCTTGCGTGAACGCCTGAAGGGAGGCGAGATGGCCGCCCTCGTGGAGCCCTTCGACGAGGCTCGGTACAACACCAACGCGACCGTCGCCGAAAACGTGCTTTTCGGCACTCAGGTCGGCCCCGCTTTCGAAGTCGAAAAATTGGCCGAAAACGCCTATGTGCTGAGTGTTCTGGAAAAGGTTGGCCTGACCTCCGATCTGATCGCGATGGGCCGGAAAGTCGCCGAGACCATGGTCGAATTGTTCGCCGGTCTGCCGCCGACACACGAATTTTTCGCCGAATACAGCTTCATCAGTTCCGAGGATCTGCCGGAATTTCAGGCTTTGCTTGGACGTACCGCCAAGATCGCGCAGACGGAAATACGCCCGGAGGACCGTTCCCGGCTTTTGTCGCTGCCCTTCAAACTAATCCCGGCCCGCCATCGCTTGGGTCTGATCGACGAACCGATGCAGCGCCGCCTGCTCGAGGCGCGGGCGGCCTTCGCGGCGAACCTCCCGGCGAACCTGGCGAAATCGGTCGAGTTCTTTCGCTCCGATTCCTACAACGCCGCGGGCACGCTCCAGGACAATATTCTGTTCGGAAAGGTCGCCTATGGCCAGGCCCAGGCGGGCGTGCGCCTCGGCAAGGTCATCTCCGAGGTTTTGGCGACACTCGATCTTCGCGACGCCATCATCGAAGTCGGCATCGATTTTTCGGTCGGCGTGGGCGGTTCACGCATGAGCGCGGCGCAGCGTCAAAAGCTGGCGCTTGCCCGCGCCTTGCTGCGTCGGCCGCAATTGTTGATCTGCAACGAATCCACGGCTCTGCTCGATACCCAGGCGCAAGGTAAAGTCATGGACAACATTCTCCGCGAACTTCAGGGCCGCGGAGTATTGTGGGTTCTTCATCGGGCGGCGTTCGCCCGCTCCTTCGACCGCATCGTCATCATGCGCGACGGAAAGATCGTGTCTCAGGGCAAGTTCGCCGAATTGGAAGGCCCAGGCGCGCCGCTCCACGAAATGCTGGCAGCCGAATAAGATTGGGAGGACACAGGTGTCGTTGCAGGAAGAAGTCGAGCTGCTTCGCAACATTCCGCTCTTTGCGAAGGTGGAGCCGGCGAAACTCAAGTTTCTGGCCTTCACCAGTCAAAGATTGACCTTTGAGCCGGGACAGGCGCTGTTCAAGCAGGGCGACATGGCCGACGCCGCCTATATCATCATCGGCGGTGAGGCCCAGGTTCTGGTCAATACGCCCAAGGGGGAAATGGCGGTGGCCGTGGTCGGCCGCAACGCCATCGTCGGCGAAATCGCCATTCTCTGCGACGTGCCGCGCACGGCGACCGTTCGCGCCAAGTCCAAACTCGAGACGCTCATGATCGCCAAGGATCTCTTCTACCGGTTGATCAATGAATTTCCGTCCATGGCGGTGGAGATCATGCGCGAACTTGCCCGCCGCCTCGAAAAGACGACGGCGCAGCTCCGCGAGGCCATGACCCAGATCAGCAACCGTTGAATGGGTTGAACGCGTGACCGAAGGCCGGAGCAGCCGGCTCGACAGCTTTATTCGCCGGCTCGAGGCCCAACAGGCTTGCCTGGAATTGGCGGTCGGGCTGATCGCCGATTTGCCGGGGCCGGTGCTGGAATTCGGGCTCGGTAACGGCCGCACCTACGACCATCTCCGCCTCCTGCTGCCCGGGCGCGAAATCTTCGTGTTCGAGCGTGCGGTGGCGGCCCATCCCGATTGCACGCCGGACGCGGCGCACCTGTTGCGCGATACGCTCCCGCTGGCGCTGGCGCGTCTCGGTTCAACCGCGGCGCTGATCCATATCGACATCGGGACCGGCGATGCGGCGGTTAATGCCGAAGCCGCCGCCTTGCTCGCCCCGGCCGTCGCGGGTTTGTCGCGGCCCGGCGCGGTCGTGGCCGCGGATCAAAGGCTTCGGGCTCCCGCGCTGGTGCCGATGCCGCCGCCGCCGGCGGTCGCGCCCGACCGCTACTTCCTTTATCGCGTCGATCCCCGCGTCTCGGGTTGATGTTAGACCGATAACGCCATCAAGACCGGGACATGATCGGAGGGCGTGGGCCAACTCCGCGCATCCTTCAGGATACACATTTCGCCCAGCGCCTTGGTCAAAGCCGGCGTGACCCAAACATGGTCCAGCCGGCGCCCGCGGTCGCTTTTCCGCCAGTCGCGCGCGCGGTAGCTCCACCACGAATACAGCTTTTCCTCCGCCGGGACGAAATGACGAATCGCGTCGACCCAGCCATGGGCTGCCTGCAGCCGACCGAGGAGCTTCACTTCCACCGGCGTGTGGCTGACGACGTCGAGAAGCTGTTTGTGCGACCACACATCGTTGGGCAGGGGCGCCACGTTGAGATCGCCGACCAGGATGCAGCGCGCGCTTTTCGTCGCCGAGGTTGCCCACCAATCCGCGATCTCGCGGAGGAATCGCAGCTTATGGGCGAATTTCGGGTTGGCGCGCGGATCGGGGACGTCGCCGCCGGCCGGAACATAGAAATTGTGCAGCTCGATGCCGCCGGGGAGGATGGCGAAGGCATGCCGGCAGTCGGCCTTGCCGCACCAGCCGCGTGTGCCCGTTCCTTCTAGTTTGCGCCGGGATAAGATGGCGACGCCGTTATACCCCTTCATGCCGTGGAAAATCTGGTGCGGATAACCGAGATCGGCGATCGCCGCGCTCGGGAAAAGATCGTCGGTGACCTTCGTTTCCTGCAGGCAGACGACGTCAGGCCGCGCCTCCTCGGCTAGCCGCGCCAGCAAGGGCAGGCGGAGGCGCACGGAGTTGATGTTCCAGGTCGCGACGGTCAGGGTCATGGCGGCGGCAAGAGCTACAGGGGGCGTCGAGGGCGGTCAAGCCGGGCAGGGACGGCGCCGAGCAGGCCCCGCGAGAAACCGGCGCTACCGAACGACCCGACCGATCAAAGCGATATTTACTTCGCCCCTTATCCAGTCGTGCGCCAGGTTGATTTTGGCTGCGTGCAGACCGGGCCCGCCTTCCGGATTAAAGACAATCTCCAGGGCGCAGGATTGCTGCGCGGCTAAGGTTATCCCAGCGACGCAATCGGTGGCCTTCAGGGCGAACTGTGCGGCGTCGGGGCCGGCCAAGGCGGGGGCCGAGATGAGTCGCATCGGCTTGGCCCCGGTGTTGGTCAGCCGAATGGTCGTCGGCGGAGACGACGATCCGGAATGTGCCTCGGGAAATTCCAGGCGCTCGCCGCCGTAAGGCGAGGCGGCGGGACCGGATGTGGACAGACGAAGCTCGGGACTTGGAACCGCCGGAAAGTCCAGATAGGCCGCGAGATCGGCCATGTCTTGCGAAGTCAGGCGTTCGCGCAACGGCGTCATCTGGCTGATCGCACCGATCGCGTAGGCGATTGCGCCGGGATCTCCCGCGGCTTTTCCGAGGCCGTGCAGCGCGCCTGGAAAACCGCCGTGGCAATCGACGCAGCTGAGGTCGCCGCCTCTGAGGCGGCCGACATCGTGGTAATAGCTGCTTGCCGCGCAGGGCGTCCTGGGCGACGGCGGCTTCGATCGAAAATGCGAAGAGAAAAGCGGCGAAGGGGAAGGCGCGCATGCCCTTCCCCTTCGCCGGGGATTAGAGACCGATTACGTCGCCGTCATTCTTGGTGATCACGACGGTTGCGGACCGCGGGCGCGACATGCCGCCATCGGGCCAGTAGCTCGCCCATGCCGAAGGATTGTCGACATCGGCCGGTTTGGTTTCTTCGCCGGGATGCTGGATGTTGACGAACAAGGCCCGGCCGTCCGGGGATTCGGTGATGCCGGTGATCTCGCATTGTGCCGGGCCAACCAGGAAACGCGCGAGCTTGTCGCCAAGCGGCGCGCCGACCTGGGTGGTGACCTCCTTCACCGCGCCGGCCGCGTCGGTGCTGGTGACGGATTTCTTGCCGGCCGCGCCGCCATCGCCGACTTTGCCGGGCAATGCCGCCAACATGCAGTTGGTGACGTCGGTGTAAGCGCCGTCATCGGTCTGGATCCAGCAAATGCCGGTGGCATGGGAGAACCACAGGCCGTCAGGGCTGGAAAAGTCGTTGTCGGCAGTCAGACCGGACAGGTTGACGTTCTTGGGATCGGCGGCGGCACGCGCCCCGAACAGGAAGATGTCCCAGCGGAACGCAGGCGCGGCCGCATTGTCGCCCGCCTCTTGCCAGCGGATGATGTGACCGTTGGCATTGCCGTACTGCGCCGTGCCATTCGTCCGCGCGTCGTTGAAATGGCGCGGATTGGCCGTATCCAGGGCCGCAATCGGCCGCAGCGCCGCGTTGTTGTTGGTGAGCGTCATGTAGACCGTGCCGTTGATCGGGTCGACGGCGCCCCATTCCGGGCGGTCCATCTTGGTGGCACCCAGGGCGTCGGCGGCGATGCGCGTACGGGACAGGTAGGTTGCCAACATGACAGCAATGTTGCCGTTTTCTTGCGTTTCGGGGTTCTTCGAATTGCGGCGAGAATTAGATCTCCAGCGACAGTATCGTCCCCGAAGTCATCGAGTTGTCGCGAGGCAGAACGTTCCGCTCGTTGTGATGTCTCGGTCCATCGCGGGGGCGAAGGGGCTTGTGGCCATACCGACACGGGGGCTTGTCCCAACCGGCAAATTAGGCTTCCATGGCCGCAACGTGCACGAACCTGCCGCTGTGGGCTCAAGGCTTCTGGTCAGCACTCGCCCATGACCCGCGCATTTGGAGAAATGACATGTCGGCTCAGATGTACAAAGAACGAGAAGGAAAAGCCTATTTCAAGAAAATTTTAGCACTGTCCATCCAAAGGAATAAGTGGGACAAGAAGAGCATTCTCGCAGTGATGGAAGTGTTAGGGCCTTGGAATCATAATATCAAGCTGCCCCACAACATATACACCGCCTACGTTGATTTTTACTACAAGGCGCATGAGGAGATCATGCGAATTATTAATCATCAACTCGGCGGAACCTTCAAGAAAAAGAAGGTCGTCGATATCGGCTGCATGGAGGGGTATTTCGCGACCGAATGCGCGCTGCAAGGGTCCAAGGTCCTGGGCGTGGAGGGCAAACTCCTCAACGTCAAGAAATGCGAATTCACCAAATCGGTGCTCGGCCTGAAAAACCTATCCTACGTCCAGGACGACGCGATGAAAGTGACGAAGGGCAAATACGGATCCTTCGATGTCGTCATTTCGCTCGGCCTGCTTTACCACCTCAACGATCCCTTCCGGTTCCTGAAGAACATGGCCGTGCTGTGCACCGATTTCATCGTGATCGACACCCATGTCGCTTGGAATGGCCAGCCCAAGATCATCCGCCAGAAACACAAAAACTGGAAACCGGAATTGTCCCCGATCAAGGACTACGTGTTCGAGGGCAAGACCTATCGCGGTCGCGATTACCGGGAATTCGATCCGGGCACGAGCCGGTTGCACAAGGACCTTTCTGCCACGGCCTCGCTGAAGAACAATTTTTCCGTGTGGTTGACCGAAGAATCCCTGGTCACGCTTCTGCGCGACGTCGGCTTCGAGCAGGTGCAAAAGATGGTGTTCGCGCCGACCGAGGAATTGTGGTGGGCCGATATCCGCACGCAGTCGCGTGTGATTATGGTGGCGGTCAAGAAACGCCGGCCGTTCCGCTCGAAGCTGTTCGGCGGGCGTTAAGGCCTTAGGCCGACTTTTCTTCCTCGGTGGTCTCGTCGAGGCTGTAGCCGGCGGCGCGGACAGTGCGAATGATGTCGACATCATCGGGACCGTTCAGCGCCTTGCGCAAGCGGCGAACATGGACATCGACGGTGCGCGGCTCGACATAGATGTCGCGGCCCCAGACCGAGTCCAGAAGTTGCTCGCGGCTGAAGACGCGGCCGGGCCGTTCCATCAGATGTTTGAGCAGTCGGAACTCAGTCGGTCCGAGATGGATCAAACGGCCGGCCCGGCTGACCCGATGTGAACCGAGGTCTATCTCGACGCCGCCGAAAGTCAATTTGCCCGCGATCTCGGCCGGTTTGGCCCGGCGCAGCAACGCCCGCACCCGCGCCATCAACTCGTTGGTGGAGAACGGCTTGGCGACGTAGTCGTCGGCGCCGCAATCAAGACCGCGAACGCGATCGGCCTCCGAGCCGCGGGCGGTCAACATCAATACCGGAATGTCTCGGGTTTCGGGTTTGCGCCGAATCTGCCGGCAGACTTCTATGCCCGAAACATGCGGCAGCATCCAGTCGAGGATGAGAAGATCGGGCACACCGTCGGCGACGGCGCTCAACGCCTCTTCGCCGTCTCCCGCGGCGGCCACGTCGAAGCCGGCCTTTTCCAGATTGTAACGCAGCAATTCAACGACGGCGTCTTCGTCCTCGACAACCAGGATGCGCTGTTTCATTGGGCAGTGGAGCCTTTCTCGCCGAGGCCGGGCTTGATCACGGCGAAGGCGGTCGAATCGCCCTTGGGCCGCGCAGCGACGATCGGTTTGCCATGGACCATGAAATGGATCGTCTCGGCGATGTTCGTGGTGTGGTCGCCGATACGCTCAACGTTTTTTGCGATGAACAAGAGATGGATGCAGGCGCTGATGTTCCTGGGATCTTCCATCATATAGGTCAGCAGTTCGCGAAACAGGCTGTTGTACGTATCGTCGACTTCCTCGTCGCGGTTCCACACGGCCTCCGCCTTCGCCGCGTCCTTGTCGACGAAGGCGTCGAGCACGTCCTTGATCATTTGCTGGACCTGGCGGCCCATGCGCGGCAGGGAATTCACCGGGCGGGCCAGCGGCATCTGGTTCAATGCGATGGCCCGCTTGGCGACGTTGGCGGCGTAGTCGCCGATGCGCTCGATATCGGACGCGATCTTGAGCGCGGCGACGATCAAGCGCAGGTCGCTCGCCATCGGTTGGCGCAGGGCGAGCAGGCGAACCACCGATGCGTCCACCTCGCGTTCGAGCTGGTCGATGCGCTGGTCGCTTTCGATGACGGCGGCGGCGCTGTCGCTGTCGCGGCCGACGAGTGCGTCGACGGCCTCGGCAAGCTGGGTTTCGGCCAAACCGCCCATCTCCGCGATCGTCTTGTTCAGGCGGCGCAGGTCTTCGTCGTAAGATTTGACGGTATGTGTGCTGTCGCTGTTCATGGATGTCCTCTTCCCGGTTCGCGGCGTCAGCCGAAGCGTCCGGTGACGTAGTCGAGCGTCTTGGTCACCTTGGGTGCGGTGAACAATATCTCGGTCTCGCCGAATTCGATCAGGCGGCCGAGATACATGAAGGCCGTGTTGTCGGAAACGCGCGCCGCTTGCTGCATGTTGTGGGTAACTATGATGATGGTGTAACGGCCTTTGAGTTCGTCGATCAGCTCCTCGATTTTCGAGGTGGCGATGGGATCGAGCGCCGAACAGGGCTCGTCCATCAGCAGCACCTCCGGATCGGCGGCGATGGCGCGGGCGATACACAGGCGTTGCTGCTGACCGCCCGACAATCCCAAGGCGCTTTCCTTAAGCCGATCCTTCGCCTCGTCCCAGAGGGCGGCACCCTTCAGGGCGCGTTCGCAGGTCTCTTCGAGCACGTTGCGATCGCGCACGCCATCGATCCGCAGCGGATAAACCACGTTCTCGAAAATCGACATCGGAAACGGATTGGGTTTTTGGAAGACCATGCCCATCCGTTTGCGCAACGCGATGACGTCGACTCCGGAACCGTAGAGATCGTGGCCCTCGATCCGCATGTCGCCGCTGATCGACACGTTGTCGATGAGGTCGTTCATGCGGTTGAGACAACGCAGCAGCGTCGACTTGCCGCAACCCGAGGGACCGATCAGAGCGCAGACCAGGCCGCGCGGCACCGAAAACGTGATGTCGAACAGCGCCTGCTTCCGGCCGTAGAACAGGTTGAACCCATTGACGTCGATGACAGCGCCTTCGACGCCGGCACGGACGTGGTACACGGTCTTGCCTTCGTCCGGTTGGATGCTTCGTGCAACGGTCGCCATTTTTCGTCTCCGCCTCTTTCGGGGCCTTAGAACTGACTGCCGGCAAATTTCCGCTTGAGCCGATTACGGACGACGATCGCCGTCGCGTTCATGAGCGCGACGAGCGCGATCAGAAGCAACGTCGTCACGAAAACCATCGGCTTGCCCGCTTCTGAATTCCGCGACTGGAAACCCACGTCATAGATGTGGAAACCCAAATGCATGAAGCTGCGTTCGAAATGGATGTACGGAAAGATGCCGTCGATCGGGAGTTCCGGGGCCAATTTGACGACCCCGACCAGCATCAGCGGCGCGACTTCGCCAGCGCCGCGCGCCATCGCCAGGATCAATCCCGTCATGATGCCGGGCATGGCCCGCGGCAACACGATGCGGTGGATGGTCTGCCATTTGGAGGCGCCGCAGGCGAGCGAGCCTTCACGCATCGAACGCGGCACTGCGGCCAAGGCTTCTTCGGTGGCGACGATCACGACTGGCACGGTGAGCAACGCCAAGGTCAAGGCCGACCACATTAGCCCGCCGGTGCCAAAAGTTGGATTGGGAAGCCGTTCGGGAAAAAAGACCTGATCGATTGTACCGCCGAGGATATAGGCGAAAAAGCCAAGGCCGAACACGCCGTAAACGATGGACGGGACGCCGGCGAGGTTGTTGACCGAGATGC